>JABFSO010000374.1 GCA_013140555.1 Cyclobacteriaceae bacterium
GGATCGGTTTGTTCCAGCTTGTTGTATATTGATAACACAAAAGCTTCCAGATTCGAATCGGGCTTTCCACTGGCGCGAGCTTGTGCGAGTGTCGCATTGTAGGTGCCCAGCATAATCAGTTTGCTATTCAGTGATGATTTCGGATCGTTGAATAACTCCGTTACGATGGAGCGTGACTTCTCTTCATTTCCGCTATCGCGATAGAGGCCACCCAACAACATTTTGCCTGCGGAAGATGTCGGATTTTCCTTCATGTATTTTTCAAGATAGATAATAGCACGGGCTGTCTGCTTGCTCTGCGACAATGTTTCTGCTAATGCCAACACATACCTTTCCTCGTCCGGAAAAGCTTCGATGAGTTTCTCACCTTCCCGAATGGCCTCATCCAGTTTTCCCTGATCTAAATAAATCCGCTGTTTCTGCAACGAAGAAGCTTCGTTGATTCCTAAAATACTTTCCGCTCGGCTATATGCCTTCAAGGCTTCGGCTTCCTTCTTATCAAACAGATAAATGCTGGCCAGTTCATATAAATATTCCTCAGTGTAAGGCACTTCTTTAATCATTGTTTCGAGCGCCTGTGCTGATTTGGCAAACATTCCCTGACTATTGTAAATATTTGAGGCCAGCAGGTAATAGTACTTGTTCTTTTTTTCAAGGCGCAATGCTTGCTCTATGTAAGTGGTGGCTCTGATCAGGTCTTCATCTTTATTGCTTTTGACGAGCACTTCGGCAATTTTGTAGGCTATGGCTGCATTTTCCGGATCGATTTCATAAGCCCGGAGGAAGTACAATAATGCTTTTGAGTAATCTTCGAGAATAAAGAATTTTTCGCCTTCGGTAAAAACCGCCTCCGTCTCGCTGGCACGCACCGCTTTAGAAACCGGCTCGCCCCCTTTTTTACGCTTTTCGCGCTGTGCCAGTGCGCCAAAATCCGCTACCAGCACCAAAATGAGTATCAGGATAAGAGATATGGAACGCACCTTTGTTTACGGATAATTTGAATCTGTAAAATTAATCGATTTTTCGGGTATTCAAGAGGGTAAAATTCCCTTACTCTGCCTTATTCCATCTCGGCCACTCAATTAGGTAAACCGCTGTTAAATAAACTACCAGAATCAACAAATGAAAGCCATGAGAAACCCATGGATTGGCAATAGGAAAAGCATTCACCAACATGGCAATCATAAAAGTGACAATCAGATAACTCAGCATCTGAAATACTTTATATGGCACCGGAAAATACTTTTGACCAAAGAAGTAACAAACGAGTGCCATGAACGCATAACACAGCAAGGCAGCCCAACTACTGCCTGTATAACCGATAATTGGGATGAGCCAATAATTGCCCAATATGGTGATGAGCGCACCGCCCACGGTAATGATCGTGCCGAAATAGGTTTTGTCGGTAAGTTTAAACCACACGCTGAAGTTATAATAGATACCCAGCAGCAGATAGGCCATTAATAATATGGGGACGATGTGCATTCCGGACCGAAAGTTTGTTCCGATAAAATGCTCCAGTATTTCGAGATTTAAACTGATCCCCAATAAAACGATGCAACCAGTTACCACAAAGTAATGGTTTACCTTAGCAAAGAGAGCAGGGGAATTTTTATCAGCAGCATTTGAAAAAAAGAAAGGCTCTGCCGCATAGCGAAATGCTTGAATACCCAGATTCATCAGCACAGCAAATTTATAGCACGCACCAAATATACCCAGAGCGTCTTCCTTAGTAGCGTTCTTGTAAAAATCGTTTGGAAGCCACCACTCCAGCGTAAGCCGAGAAAACATTTCATTAGTCATTCCGGCCACACCCGTGAGCATTACCGGATAGGCATATTGCAACATAGCCGGAGAAATCGTTTTGTCGTAGGCGGGGCGCCATTGCAAAAGTGTTCTCAAGAAAAAAAGAATAAACAGCGAGTTGGCTATGAGGTTGGCCAGAAACACATAGCCAATATTTATGCTGGGGTCGTAATCGAATTTTAAGAAATAGTAATTGAGCGCTACCAACACAATCACATTCACAATTTTGAACAGGGCGAATTGCTTTGCTTTCTTCTGAAGTCGCAATTGAGCAAATGGAATAGCGACAACCGCATCGGTCAGCATGATCAGCGTAAGCCATACAATAAATTCCGGATGATTTGCCACCCCTACCGAAGAAGCAATAGGCTGAGAAAAAATAATGAACAATACCGAAAGAGGCACACTGACCAAAAACACACAAGTTTGAGCCAAATTAAAGACCTGTTTATAGTTGGCATCGGATTTGGAGGAGAACCTAAAAAAAGCAGTCTCCATGCCGAACGTAAAAACGACATTAATAAAAGCAACAAAGGCCATTAACTTGGTAAAAACGCCATATTCTGCCGTGCTAAAGGTATTGATGGTATGCAATGGCACGAGTAGAAAATTTAGCATTCTGGGAAAAATGCTCCCAAATCCGTACAAAACGGTTTCTCCGGCCAGTTTTTTTAGTTTAGACATCGGGCAAATCTTACATTAATTCAATAAATAAAAAACTCAATTACCTTTCGAAATTAACACGTATCCAAAACAATAAGCGAATTCCCCACCCCATGAAATATGTTTTTTTGTCTCTAATCTTACATGTAGGTTTATTTAGTACACATGCCCAAACCTGTTCAAATACCTATCCCGGTGGCGCTCAGAACTGGTCGGCTCTGAGTTGGAGTTGTGCCGGTGGTGGTACCTCTCCGGCAGCAGGTGGCACCTTTACCGAAAACCTATCTGTTGCCACTATCGGCAATGGCGACAATTTAACCATTAACGTATCGCTCACTCTCACGGGAAATTTAACTGTAAGCTCTTCGGGTTCTAACCCAACCATTACAATTCCGGCTGGCGTTACCGTGGTAATTAACGGCAATTTTACAGATAACGACAACAATGTGAACTATGTGGTGAATGGGACCTTGATTGTGACAGGCACTTTCAAAGGCAAAAACAACGCATTATTTAGTGGAACAGGAACAATTGCAGGTGGTACTTTGGATTTAGGAAATGGAGCTTCGTGCTCAGGCGGATGCCCCAACCTTAACTTTAATACCTGTACCCAAGCCGATGCATTCTGCACGGGCAGCGTATCTTCAGGTACTACCTATTCATGGAATGGTTCTGCCAGCAGCAATTGGCAAACTGGTTCTAACTGGACGCCTACTCGAACAACACCCGGCACCAATGATTACTTAACTTTTACAAGTAGTGGCGCAAACAAATCTATTACCAATGTACCTACTCAAACTGTAGGAAACATTTTAGTGACCGGCAGTTCTGCCTATTCGCTCACACCAGCCTCTTCGGGAAATACATTGACACTTTCGAAAACTACGGGCAATGCTCTTCAAATTGACAACGGATCTACCCTTTCGATTGGTGCTACAAGTAATACCTTAAATCTTGCCCTACCCACTAGCGGAAAGGGAAGCATTGGGGGCCAATTAAATCTAGTGGTTGGCACATTTACCATCAGCTCGGCTACATTAATTCTACATACTAACTCTACTCCTCTGGCACGTACCAATGGACAAGTGACTGCCAATTCAAGCACCACCTTAAGGTTTGGTGATACCGGCTATACCTCTGGCAGTACAATTGTTTTGCCTAATTCGATTTTCAACGGTGCTCCCACCATCTCCACATTGGCGATGAATCGAACCAACGGAGCCACATTAGGTAACCAAACGATTACAGTAAATTCCACTGTCACATTTACACTCGGTGTATTAAATACCAATGCTACCGGTCAGATAAAATTTGCGTCATCAGCTGTCAGTGTTTCAGAGACGGCATCCAGTTATATCAATGGCTATGCGCAAATGGGAAGCACCTCCGTTGGCACCGGTGCGCTCAATTACCTGGGAATGAATATGGCGAGTGGTGCGAATAACATTGGAAGTGTAACACTAATTCGCAGAACTGGAACAGTGGGTGTTAATACATTTAACGCAAACAATAGCATTGCTGCAAGTTGGGATATTACAGCAGGAGCCGATCCGGCTGCCGGAAGAAACATTTCATTTACATGGCTTGCCGCTTTCGATAATGGAACGGTTTCATCACTGCGTTTTCAAACTTATTCTAATACCGGCTCCGGATTTAATCCAATCGGGTCACTTCAATTGCTATCATCTGCCGGGCCGCCTCGCCAATCAGCAACTGCCTCTACCACGGTGCTAAATAATGCCACCTTTACGCTTTCGGATGAGAACAATACACTACCTATTTCACTCACAGATTTTACGGGAAGTCAACGCACCAGCGACATATTATTAGAGTGGCAAACAAGCTCTGAACTAAACTTTGATTTCTTCAGTATCGAAAAATCAACTGATGGAAAAACGTTTAAAGAAATTGGCACGGTGAAAGGTCATGGCACAACAAATGAAGAAAACAACTATTCGTTTGTTGATAACAGCCCAACCATTGGAACCAATTATTACCGACTTAAATCTGTCGATTTTGACGGCTACACTGAATATTTTAAAGTAGTGTCAGTAGATTATACGCATGAAAAGAAATTCATGGTGTATCCTAATCCTTCCGATGGTAATTCAATCCGCATCAAAATAAATTTTCCGCTCGAAGAATCGTACAGCCTTATTATCTTAGATAACTTAGGTAATGAAGTAGGTCGATTGTTGGACAACGAAAGTGATGCAACGTTGATTTTCTCAAAACCACTTACTACGGGTTTGTACTTTGCCCGTTTCGCAACAACTCATTTTTCAAAAACGGTACGATTCGCGGTTAAGAATTAAATCGAGTTGTTAGATCATATACTCCGGATGCTGCTGAAGATTGGTTAAAATCTCAGCAGTCATCTCTTCCAATCCAAATTGATGCTTCCAACCCCAATCTTGTCTAGCAGTGGCATCATCAATTGACTTCGGCCATGAGTCGGCTATCGCTTGCCTGAAATCGGGTTTGTAGGAAATCTCAAAATCAGGAATATGCTTTTTAATTGTAGACGCTACTTGCGCTGGACAAAAGCTCATCGCACCAATATTATAACTCGTCCGTACTTTTACTTTTTCTGCCGGAGCTTCCATCAAATCGATGGTGGCTTTCACCGCATCGTCCATGTACATCATGGGCAAATACGTATCTGGCGCTAAGAAACACTCATACTTTTTTTCTTTCAGCGCCTTGAAATAAATATCCACCGCATAATCGGTAGTGCCTCCACCGGGTGGTGTTTTGTAACCGATCAATCCAGGGTATCGAAGGCTTCTCACATCTACACCATATCTGCGGAAATAATATTCGCACCACAACTCGCCCGCCAACTTGGTAATACCATAAACTGTGGTGGGATCCATGATGGTATCTTGTGGTGTATTTTGCTTTGGGGTAGTTGGACCAAAGGCTGCAATGGAACTGGGCCAATATACTTTGTGTAATTTTAATTCGTGAGCTGCCTCCAACACAAATAGCAAACTCTCCATGTTCAGTTTCCAAGCCCAACGTGGATCTTTTTCGCCTGTGGCGGATAGCAAGGCAGCCAAATGATATACTTGCGTGATTTCGTTTTTCTTCAGCAACTCAAATAGTTTGTCGCGCTGCATCACATCAAACTTCTCGTAAGGCCCTTCTTTTAAAATGCCTTGCGCATCTTTAATATCAGATGCTATTACATTTTCCTGACCGTAGATGCGCCACAAACCCTGTGTAAGTTCAGAGCCAAGCTGTCCGCCCGCTCCTATTAATAAAACCTTCGTTTTCTTCATACTTAAATCGAATGCGGGGGCGAAGTTAGGGAAATTTACGATGTACGAATTACGAGCTACGATTTGTAGATTTGTGCCTTCATTAAAAAAAGACTGCCATGTATAAAAGACTTCAACCCGTATTGGAAAAAGAATTAGCCACCATTCAGGAAGCCGGTTTGTTCAAAAAGGAGCGGATCATTACTACCCCACAAGCGGCTGACATCAAAACAGCTGATGGTAAAGAGGTTGTAAACTTTTGTGCGAATAATTATCTGGGTCTTTCATCACACCCTCGCGTAATCGAGGCAGCCAAAAAGGCAATTGATACACACGGCTTTGGCATGTCATCCGTGCGATTTATCTGCGGCACGCAGGATATTCATAAAGAATTAGAAAAGAAGATTTCCGAATTTTTAGGTACGGAAGATACGATTTTATACGCAGCCGCATTTGATGCGAACGGTGGTGTGTTCGAGCCACTGTTTGGAGAGAAAGATGCGATCATTTCGGATGAATTAAATCACGCTTCCATCATTGATGGCGTGCGTCTTTGCAAAGCCATGCGCTACCGCTACAAGCACAATGACATGGCCGACTTACAAACGCAATTGGAAGACGCGCGAAAAGCCGGAGCCAACCAAATCATTATCGTAACAGATGGAGCCTTTTCGATGGACGGAACAATTGCACAAATGGACAAGATCTGTGACTTGGCTGATCAATACGAAGCATTGGTGATGACGGATGAATGTCATTCGATGGGATTCATTGGTAAGACGGGTCGTGGAGTTCCGGAACATTGTGGTGTGTTGGATCGCGTTGACATTATTACCGGCACGCTTGGAAAAGCATTGGGCGGTGCATCGGGTGGATTTACATCTGGAAAGAAAGAGATTATCGAGATGCTGCGCCAGCGCTCAAGACCTTATTTGTTCTCAAATACTTTGGCTCCTTCCATTGTTGGGGCTTCGATTGAAGTTTTTAATATGTTGTCGGAGACTACGGCCTTACGGGATAAATTAGAAGCAAACACAAAATATTTCCGTGAGGAGATGACGAAAGCCGGATTTGACATCAAGCCTGGCGTTCACCCTATTGTTCCAATCATGTTGTACGAAGCACCATTAGCGCAAAAATTTGCGGAGAAATTGTTGGAGAAAGGTATTTATGTGATTGGTTTTTTCTATCCGGTGGTGGCAAAAGGAAAAGCACGCATTCGTGTACAAATTTCGGCAGGGCACGAAAGACATCATTTGGATAAAGCTATTCGTGCATTTACCGAGGTGGGGAAAGAGTTGGGCGTGGTGAAGTAAATGGTTTCTTTTCGTTTGATTTTTGGTGAACATGAAGAATGTATGTGTTCATGAAAAATTGTTGTTGTTAATATTGAACCCCGATGGGGTTCTTGTTGATTTGGAATAATCTTGCTACAAAGATGGAACCCTGATGGGGTTCTTGTTAACGCGGAATAATCTTGCTACAAAGATCGAACCCCGATGGGGTTCTGGTTGATACCGATTACTCGGCTACAAAATATGGAACCCCGATGGGGTTCTTGTTAACGCGGAATAATCTTGCTACAAAGATTGAACCCTGATGGGGTTCTGGTTAACGCGGAATAATCTTGCTACAAAGATTGAACCCCGATGGGGTTCTGGTTGATACCGATTACTCGGCTACAAAATATGGAACCCCGATGGGGTTCATGCGGATGCGGATTATTATTTCTAAAATCTTTACAAATATGAAACTCCAATAGGGTCCGTATGAAATAAGATTACCCTTTGCAAAGATCAATTTGCAAATATTGAGCAATTGATAAGCTCGACAAAAATAGATTGTATATGTTGGGATCAGGCCTTACTAATCTTCTTTTGAAGAAACTCGGGCATTGATGAAGGCACTCCTAAAATTGTTTGGGGAGAGTTTGGCAGAAAATAAATTCGCCCAGCCTTTCCTTTGATTTTCAAACTATACAGATTGAGCAAAGCAAAGAATTTTACTTCTTTCACTTCCGACCAACTGTAGCTTTTTCTTTTCGCTCCATTCAGTATGATTACTTTCTTTTTGCTAATGGCTACGCGCTTGATCTTGTCATTAACGATTACTTGAATAGAGAATAGTATAATGCTAAATAAAAAGATTGTCACGATGATTGCCCGGTTACGAGGTGTTCCCTGAAATTGAAACAGCAACACGGTTGCTACTGAAGTCTGTAAAATTGCAAACGCCAGGAAAAAATACTTGACCACATAGAATTTAGCCTTGCTGACTTCTTTCATTTCAAATTGCTGAAACTGTCATTTAACCAAGATGCGTTTTCTAATTTACAAAAATGTTTTCTCAATTCTCAATCACTACCGGAAAGTCTTGTCCACGCGAAAAAGTGTAAGGATACTGCGGCTTGCCTTTCAGCTTGCGCGTCATCTCCGGTACCTGATCGTCCAAGTATGATTTCAACTCGTAAATAGTAACCTTACCATCTTTCGGTGCACCGTCTGCATCGCCTTGCAATGCCTTAATCAACAAGTAGGTGAAGAGCCCATGTCCTAATTCTGCAAACTCTGTTGCAAATTGCTCGCTACCTGCTGATGCCATCACATGAATGCCCGCACTTCGCGATAATTGAGCAATGGCTTTCTCTTCAGCGGCTCCACGATTTGCTAACAACTCTACCGATCCACCACTCTGACAAGCGTCCATTACGATCAATTGTTTCAATGCCTTGATCTTTCCAAACTTTTCTTGCAAAACAGAAGCTTCGATGGCTTCTTTCCGAAGTGAACTTAAATCGTACAGACGAGAGCTTTCGGTTGGGATAAAAAAGAATTGATTATCGACCATACTACCGTGACCTGCGTAATAAAAGATAAATACATCTTCCTGATTGACTTGAGTACTCATTTCCTCCAACGCAGCTAAGATAGACGACTTCGAAGCTTCGCTATCATAAAGCGTTTTCATGACCACATTCTTAAACAGTTTGCCCTTCTCATCCATTACTTTTCCAAACGATTCGGCATCGGGTTTTGCATAGCTAAGTGTGAGTTTTGAATTTTTGTATTGGTTAATACCCACCGCTAAAATATAACAAGTACTATTCTTAGATGTTGTCTCTGAAAAAAGTTCGGCAGCAGCCGCGTCAGACTCTACGCGATCATGATTGCTCGCAGAAGAAGAAAAAGAATTGGTACCTCCTACTAAATTTACACTCACCTTGACAGTAGTCGTTTGGTCTTTTCCTTTCGGGAATTTAGTATCTGTAGGTATAGCCACGCGTTTTCCATTATGAAAAAGTTTTAGTTCACGTACACCTGTGCCACGATCTGTCACTCGAATATACACTTCTGCTTTCGTTGGATCGCTCGTTGCCAAGGCAGCCACTTTTACAGTAGGTGGTGGCGATTGATTGAGTTTGCCTTGCACACCTTTGTTGTCATCCACTCCACCCCGCTCGTTAAAAATCTTCGGCAATAAATCGGGGCGATAAAACTCATCAAAAAACTGATCTACCGAATACGTTTTCATGCCATCCACAAAGTGAATGTATTGACGTGCATTATCCGTTCCATTAAAGTATCCGTCCGGATTCTTCACCATCCAATCGCGCTCGCCAAAATGAATGTGCTCAAAAAATTCTTTGCCTGATTGCAAATCCCAAAACTTCGTAGAGCCATCTACACTGTAGCTGATCAGCATCTTGCCATTGGGATGAAGACGCAAGGTGGAGATGTCGCTTTTATGTCCTTCGAAAACACGAATTACTTTTAAAGAGGCAATGTCCCATTGGCGAATGAGTCGATCGGAGCCAGCGGTGTAAATAGATTTGCCATCGGCACTAAAAATTCCGGTATGAGTTGCTCCTTCGTTCACCATCTTCCGAATCATCAGTCCGGTACCAATATCCCACAGGCGTGTGCTGCCATCTCTACTCGTACTCATCAGTATTTTTCCGTCAGCACTCAACGACAAAGAAGAAATCAATTCGGAGTGGCCGACAAAGTTTCGGACCTCGGCATGGGTATCCACTTCCCACATTTTCAAAAATTTTCCGTGCGATGTGAACACATACAAATCGTTTAATGACAAGAGTACGTTATATGCCGAACCCAATTGACCGAAATCAAAATAGTGAAGTCGCTTGCCCGATTGGATATCATGAATTTTCATCGTGCCATCCCAGCTTGATGAAATAATCTTTGTTTCATCTTCATTGAAATGAATATCCAACACCGGGTGATCATACGATTGAATCGATTGGAGTGTGTCGCCTTTGGCTACATCCCACACCACCAGTTTGCCATCACCACCTCCGGAGAGCAAGCGTTTGCCATCCGAAGACAAAACATAACACACCACTCCTTTCTGATGGCTCACATATTCCATGGAAGTTTTGCCGGTAGCCATGTTCCATCGCTTTAACTTCTTTCCAAATTTTCCTTTAATCAATTCAGTGCCATCTTCAGTGATCAACAGATTATTTTTGAAACGGATGTAATCGTAGATGTCGCGCTCCCACATATCGTTGTAGTTGTAGGTAATTCCACCTTTATCACGTTGATTTAAAAATCCAGTTAATAACTTGAATAACTTGTTTTGCTTTATATTCCAAATGGCAGCTGTGTTGTCGTTGGAAGTGAAGATGATATTCTTGCCATCAAGTGTAAAACAAGCTTCATTCAAATCTTCTTTGCTTGCCGAATTTATCCTGGCGAGTTCCTTACCTGAAACAATATCCCAAACAATCGCATCTGCTTTGGTGGAGACTAACAATGTCTGATTATCGCTACTTATATCAATGGATCGAAGCTCATCGACATTCTCCAAATATAAATGCTTCAACTTTCCATCGGCAAGGTTATAGCTTTTGACTTCCCCATTGTGCGATGCCATAAAAAACGATTTGTTGTCGCGACTAAAAATTACTTGGGTGCCGCAGCCACCACACCAACCTTCTTCTTTTTGAAATTTATAGACTTGCTTCCATGTGTTGGTTTGATAAACAGTAGCTGTGCGATTATCTTCACCAAACGCAATCCAGTTTCCATCGGGGCTAAAGGCAATGTTTACGCCACTTCCTAAACCCTGATCGGCATTCACACCAATCTTCTTTACAATTTTCTTGGAAGCGATATCCACCACGATTGCCGAATCGGGATAACCTGCCGCAACAAAATATTTTCCATTAGGGCTGATGGCCACATCGGTTAGAAAATCTTTTTGCTCTTCGGTGGTGAATAATAATTTGCCTGTAGCTACTTCCCATAAGCAGGCGGTTTTGTCGGTACTGCTGGAAGCGATGTATTTCCCATCACGGCTAAAATCAATGGCATTCACAGAAGTTTCATGGCCTAAGAAACTGCGCACCTCACGTCCCGAACTCAAATCCCAAAGTTTAATGGTTTTATCTCGGCTTCCCGTAGCCACATAATTGCTGTCGGGGCTGATCGCTACTGCAATCACCGATAGCTCGTGTCCTTTTTGGATCACTGTTTCGATTGATTGAGCTGAAACAAAAAGGGAGCAACAAATCGATAAGAGAATTAAGAAATACTTCATTACGCTTAAATGAATATGGAATGTTAAAATGACTTAGCACGCATTGCAAAAATCACGCTTTAGTCTCGTGCGCCTCAGCAGGCTCCGGATCTGTATGCACTTCCTCCCAATTGGCAGGCTCGCTGTTATGCAGGTATTCTAAAACTTTATGCTCTACAGTCTTCAGCTTCAAGCCTCTGATAAATTTTCCGTTGCGCGCTAAAATCAAACGGCCACTTTCTTCTGATATCGCCACGACCAATGTATCGGTAGCTTCGCTCATACCAATAGCCGATCGATGACGCAATCCGAAATGCGGTGGCAGATGATCGTTATCGCTTACCGGCAACACACAGCGTGCCGCCTTTATTCTTCCCTTGTGGATGATGACCGCTCCATCGTGCAAGGGGCTATTCTTATTAAATATAGAAATGAGCAAACGTTTATTCACTTCCGCATCAATGGGATCGCCCGTTTCAGCATAAAACTTCAATTCAATATCTCTGGAAAAAACAATCAATGCACCGGTGCGTGTAGCTTTTAGCGTTTTAATGGCCTCGATCAACTGATGTACATCGAAGTCATCGTGATAACTGGTGCGCCAATTGGCCAGCGATTTCAGAAAATCTCCGCGATTAATTTCCGCACCACGGCCAATGAGTAAAAGAAACTTTCGAATCTCGGGTTGAAACAAAATGATCATAGCCAACACGCCCACCCCCATAAACTGACCGAGAATAGTGGCGAGCAACTCCATCTGCGCAGCTCTTACAATGAGGTATACCAAATAAAGCGCGAGTATTCCCAGGAAAATATTTACTGCAATACTTCCCCGGATCAGTTTGTAAATTTGATAAAGCAAAATGGCTACGAGCGTAACATCAATCAGGTCAACCCAACTGATTTCAAGAAAGCCAACTTTGAAGAGAAAAATCATTTCTACAAAGATAGAATTTAGAAAGCAGAAATCGGAATTTATCCGGACTACTTGCCGCTAGAGCAGTTTGTTCAGCAGCTTCACCGTTTCTACTGCTTCTTTTACATCGTGCACCCGTAAAATAGAAGCACCTTTCAGTAGCGCCACGGCATTCAAAGCAGTAGTTCCGTTCAGCGCATTTTCAGAAGTGGTCTGCAAGGTTCGCCAGATCATTGATTTCCTCGACAGACCGGCAAGTACCGGTCGCTCTAAAATGCGGAGATAGCTGAGGTGATTGAGCAACTCAAAATTCTGTTCGACTGTTTTCGCAAAGCCAAAACCGGGGTCGATGATTACGTCATGAATACCTGCCTCAGCATAAAGCCGGAGTCGCTGTTGAAAATAATAAACTATGTCCTTCAGCAAATTTTCGTAGTTCGTTAGTGTGGTCATCGTTTGCGGAGTTCCACGCATGTGCATAGCGATGTAGGGCACCTTCCAGCGCGCTACGGTAGCAATCATCGCAGCATCTAATTCACCAGCTGAAATATCATTTACAATGGCCGCTCCTGCATCTAAAGCCCGTTCGGCAACCGCAGCCCGAAATGTATCAACCGAAAGGGTTGCTGATGGAAATTCTTTTACAATCGCCTGAATGGCCGGGATGACACGATTCAATTCTTCCTCCAAAGGCACATCTGCAGCACCTGGGCGCGATGAATAACCACCCACATCGATATAATCGGCCCCTTCGCTCAACATTTTTTCTACTTGCTTCAGTTGTGCAATACCTTCTTCTTGCCTACTTCCGGCAAAAAAACTATCGGGCGTAACATTGACGATGCCCATCACTTTGGGCGAAGAAAAATCGACCAGGGTAGATTTGATGTGGAGTGTTTTGTTGACAGAAAATAATTTACTTTGCACCACTTATGAATGAAGGAACCCTGCACGAATATAAAGAGGTAATTGCCACCTGCAAAACTTTGTTTGCCAAGAAGACGCACGACTATGGCACTGCATGGCGCATTTTGAGATTGCCTTCCATCACCGACCAATTGTACATCAAAGCACAACGCATTCGCAGTGTTCAGGAAAAAGGTGTGCAAAAGGTAGACGACCCGATCAAAGATGAGTTTATCGGCATCATCAACTACTGCATCATTGCCATGATTCAGCTTTCGCTGAAAGAGTCCGAGAAAATGGATATGACGTTTCAAGAGTTGGAGCCACTGTACGACCAGGCTGCCAACGAGACCTTTGAATTACTACAAAACAAAAACCACGACTACGGTGAGGCTTGGCGCGAAATGCGGGTGAGTTCCATTACAGATATTATTCTAATGAAACTGCTTCGTGTAAAACAAATTGAAGACAACAAAGGAAAAACACTGGCCAGCGAAGGCGTGAAAGCGAATTATCAGGATATGATTAATTACGCAGTTTTTTGTTTGATAAAAATCAATAAGCTACATTTATAATGAACTACCATTATCAACTATTTATGAAAAAATTACTTTCCCTTTTCATTATATCCTTACTTGTATCATCCTGCATGATTCCGAATGATGTTAATCCAAAAGTAGAGAAAGATCAAATGGCGAGATCCCCACAAGATCAAGGAGGACACAGAAGTGATGTTGTTGTAATGCATAAAACTAAATATGGTGATGATATTAGGCCTTCAGATAACAATAAAAAGTAATCTATAGATTATTACTAATTGTTCAATCTGATTAGTTCATTCGTAATTGAATAAGTCCGGGGCTTCCGTAAAGAACTGTGCTCAATTTTATCTGTAATTAACTGAATCCAATTGCATTAAGAACTGATTGGGCATATAGAGTTGAAAGATCACTTGGTTGTTTTTTTCGGTGCCGATAACGAGCGAACCATTTTTGCCGCCATCGGATAAGGAGCAATATAAAGCATCCACATATTCGCGATCGGTTTGAGTGGCATATGAAAATGAATCAACTCCATTTACGGTAAGGGTGTATGTTTTACCTTCGATCACAATTGTAGTTTCTGTATTCCACTTCATCTTACCGAGCTTCGATGCCAAATCTTTTCCCAACAAAATATAAGGATCAAAACTACCTTCGATAGAGCTACCGGGAATAGCCAAAGAAGTTTCGTAGTACTCGTAATTGGGGTTGGCTTCGCATTGGTAAATTCCTGAGAGAATTTTTGAGCCGCCTTTGATCGAATAATCAAACGAGTATATTTCCTTTTGCTTCTCCACTTTTACGGAATATTTATAATCTTCCTGGCCGTAAGTGATGGTGTAAATCAACTCGTTTCCGGGAAGTAACACATTCCAATTGTCGCCTGTAAGTGTAAACGACATGAGCAAGTAACAAGCAATTACAAGTAGTAACGATTTTCTTTTCATAGTGTATTGAGTTTAGTTATTCGCCCATCATAACAAAAGCACCCCAGTAATAAGGGCTAGAATATTTTTGTTTTAGTGTAAGTTGTGCTTGCTTAAAGGCTTCTGATTTTGATTTACCTGAAGTCCAGTTTTCGTAGAACAATGTCATTAGTTCTTGGGTGGCGGTGTCATCCACTTTCCACAAACTCATGAGGATCGATTTGGCACCGGCCGTTTGAAATGCACGCTGCAATCCATAAACGCCTTCGCCATCCTGCACTTCACCTTTACCCGTTTCGCAGGCACTCAAAATCACCAACTCGGTATTATCCAAATTAAGGTTAGATGCTTCGTATGCTGTCAATATGCCGTTGTCGGTTCCCCAATTTACTTTGTCTTGTAAAAAGTTGGCTGCCCCTGTAAACAAGAGTCCTGCGCGCAGCATCGGATCCGTAGTGCTGTTTTTATCTTTATCGTCTGTAAAAAATCCATGTGTTGCAATGTGAAGCAAGCCGGGCTGTGATACTTGTTTGAGTACTTCTTCTGTTGCTTCCTCGTGCGTGTAGGTTTTTACTTGCCAGCGATGTGTGGAAAGTATGTCGTCTACTTTTTCTATCTCCGTTTTGGTGCCCGGTAATTCGGCAATACCTGTATTATCACTTTCTGATAGTTGCTCATAATCGAAATCACGTTGTTTGCTTTTCGCCTTGAAGCGATCTTTGCCAATAAAATATTTCGGAAAACCGATCAGACTTGCGTTGGCTTTTGTAAACATGCCGCTACTCTTTTTTAAATAAACCAAATCCTTCGTGTTGGATACGATGGTGATGTTTTTAGAATCTACCAGATAGCGCCCCGATCTGTCTTGCAATGTGTTCAGGTTGATAGAATTGTAAACGCCATCCAACGACAAGTAAAGTTTTGTCTTTTTCTTAATTAGTGGCTGAATCCGATTCCAATAATTTTTATAGGAAATTGAATCTACTAATTGTGCGCTAATGGCATTTTTATAAAAGCGTAGTGCGCGGCCTTCGAGCAATTTGCCGTCTGGTAATACCACTGCTTGCGGGCCGTTTTTTGTTTCAGCGGTTAGTACCATGGCCACATACAAAATACTATCTGTAGGATGTGCGGTGTGGTGCCTTACCCGAATGATTTCAATAGCCGCTTCGGTCGAAGAAAGTGACTTCTGTACTTCACGCCAAGTAGTTTCGCGGCCTTTGTCTTTTTCCAAATCTTCGGAATTGATGTTCAATTCCTTTTCAGTGACTTTGGCCAATTGCTCTAAAGAGTCGATACTCCCTTTTCTTTGTTTAATCTCTTCTTTGCCTAATGCATAAAACTGCGCCAACTGATCTCGCTGGCGAAGCCATTGATAGTAGTGATTGATCATTACCGAATCGCCACTACTCAAAATACGCTTTTTGATTTTGTTAGATGTACTTAACAAAATTCCTTTGGTGGCTAGTTGCAGATTGTACAAATCTTGAATGATCGCAGGGTTTTGTTTCAAACGGCTAGCTGCAAAAGACTGGAAGTATTCAATAAAGTTTTTGTTGCTATTCCAATACTGGGCTTTTTCATTATTGCTTAGGAAATAAAAATTCGCCAGCAGATATCTTTTCCGGTTATTCATTGCCATTTTAAAATTAGCCTCTGCCAATTCCGGTTTATCCCATTGGGCGTACAGCTTTCCCAGATTCAGGTGATTAAAATCGATGCCAGTATCATCCTTTAATTTGCTATTGATCGCTAATGCTTCCTTCAGATACCTTTCGGCCAATGGATAATTTCTTTTTTCCAATTGTACTGTAGCGATATTATTCAATGCTATGGCGTAATCCATTGACTGTGTGTTGTTGCTATTTTTCATTTGATCGACCACATACCGAAAATGCTTCTCGGCATCATCTAATTTCAATTGTTTAATATCTGCGAAACCGAGATCGCGATAAGTGGATAGCACCATCCAATGCGATGGGCCAAATAAATCTTCTGCCCTAGCAAGAACCTGTTGTGAAATGACACGGGCACTGTCATATTGCTTTAAGCTAAGAAATACGTTTGCCTTAAAAAGCAAGTTTCTAATATAATATGAGCCCTTTCCCCACTTCGCAGCAATCAACGGCAACAGGTTGTTGACCTGCTCCAATGCTTCGTTGTATCTTCCAAACAACGAGTAGAAATTTTCAAGCTGTTCGATTGAACTAATATAACTACCAAAGTGATCATCCATAGTTCGGCTTTGTATTGCTACAGATTTTAAAATTAGTTCCTCGGCCTCTTTGTACTTCTCCATTTGAGTTTTTGTTCCGGCCAACGTGCCAAGAAAACTGGCGTATTCATTATTGTTTTCACCCAAGAATCGTTTGGCTAATTGCTCAGCGTCTGTAAGCATTTTCTCTGCTAAGTCGTAACGCGATTCGTTAAAATAAAAAGTGCCTACAGTTTTGAGCCTCCATGCATACGACATTTCTTTTTCACCATACATTTCCAGCGTAAGGTCTAATGTTTGCAAGTAATTTTTTTCAGCTAACGTAAAATTCCCTAAGTAGCTGTACACTGCAGCTATGTTAGCCAGCAAATTGACATATACATTTGAGGCTTTGGGTTGATGTTTCGTCAATAGGGTTTCATAAATTCTGTAATATTCCAGTGCTTTTTTGTAATCATTCCGATCCCGATAAACACTCGCTATGTTATCGATTGAATAGGCATACTTTAAGTTATCCGTTCCAAATGATTTTTTTATTAATTCCGAAGCCTGTCGGTAATATTTTTCAGCTTCTGCATATTGTTGATCTTTTTTCAAAATGCTTGCTAAAGAAGTTGTACGGTCAATTGTTGTAATATGTGATTGACCCAACAATGATTGTGATGCGGTAAGTGCCTGCCGCATATAGGATTCTGCCTGATCCATTTGGTTTAAATCGCTGTAACATGCACCCAAGTCATAAAGTGCGTCCACATAGAGTTTTGGGTTGAGTGGTTTTAATTTTTCGGCAAGTGGTAGTACCGTTTCAAATATCTTAATGGCACTATTATAATTACCTTGGTAATATTCATTATTTGCTCTATCTCTGATCGCTTCCGCATAATTTTCTGAGGCAGTATCTTTCGCTTCTTCGAGCGATGCAATTCTTTTCTCTATGATCACACCTGCCTTTTCATAAGAGTCGTGGGTCATATAAAATGTGGCCAGTGAGCCTAACATATTTCTATACTTCCAACCTCCACCCAATTGGTGGGCTAAATCAACTGCTTGCAGAAGGTACTTCTCAGCCAGCGGTATATCTTTCTTATCTACTAAGGGAAGTGCTATACTTAGCTCTTGCAAAACATCAATATATTCTATGCCTTTTATTGATTTATTTTTCTCCAGAATTTCTTTGACTTGCTGCCATATCTCTTTTGCTTTTTGATAGTTGTAAGTGGTCAGGTACACTTCGCCTAAGCCATCCAATGCTGCTGCTTCATAAATTTCATTTCCAATCTGCTGGTCATGAATAGTTGTGAGCATTTTATTAAATGCGATGGCGGCACTATCGGGATAAGTGAGTGAATTGTATATCTCACCGAGCATTTGTAAGTTATCCAAATAGGTGCTCGGTGTCTTTCGAATCACTTTCTCTAAGATTGTGTCGGCCTTTTTGCTCCAGAAAAGAGTAGATAATCTATCTAAATTTGTTCTGTAGTATTGCGACATTCTATAGTGCGCCTTTCCATTTATCCAGCTATTGTGCAAGTTGAGCGAGTCCGCTTTTTTAATAATGTCCAAACACACACTTTTTGACTCATCATACTTATCCATGTTATTGAGGTAGAGGTTTGCCAAATCCAATTGTATCTCCAAATAAACTTCCCAGTCAAACTTGCCAGTCATTCTTTTCTTTTCCAGCTTATCTTTCAAGTATTGTTCCGCTTCACCATATCGTTTCAACTCGGTTAACAAATAGTATATATTATGGTAATGAGTCAGTGCTTGTTTCTCTGTCCAGATCGTTTCGAAACGATCGATGGAATGTTGTTCTTTCAGCGCTTCTTCCGATCGATTTAAGTAGCCGAGTTCAACGGCAATATTATTTACACCATTCGCATACGCTACGATGGTATCGCCTCTCCATTTCTTGATATTCGCTAAGTATTGTCGGTAGAGTTTAATAGCTTCTTCTCGCTTGCCTTTGGCGGCAGTTACATACGCATGCCAATAAAGCGATTCGTTTTTCTTTACTTCATCATTTCCATAATCGCGCTTGCGAACACGATCGAGCCATGCAAGTGCTTGGGTGGCCTTCTCTACATATCCGAGGTCGGCTAATAATTTGACGGAGTCTTCAATATTGTGCTGCAGTTCTTCGAAGCCATTCAAATAATAGGAATAAGAATCATATTTTGTTTTGGCGAGGTAAAAATTCCATTTTCCATTCTTCTTGCCTAAAATATAATCTCCTTCAGATTGCTTTTTATTGGTGATGGAATCATAAAACACCCAATGGCCGTGGCGTTCACTCAACTTCATAGTGCCTTCGCCTTTCAATCGACCATCGGCATAATAATTTTTTCGCCACCCATTTTCCTTATCATCCAAGGCACTTCCTTCTGTCATCTTTATGCCATTCGCATAATATCGCTCGTAGATGCCCGACATTTTTCCATCTACATACGGTTCGCGTGAGTCGAGCCTTCCATTTTCAAAATACCAAAACCAATCGCCCGTGCGAATCCCATGTACTCGCTTACCCACACAAAGTTTTGCGCCATTCGGATGAAAAGTTTCTTGCAACCCTTCAATCACTCCGTTTTGAAAAACTCTTCTTTCTTTTAGTACGCCATCAGCGTAATAGTCGATGGCCGGCCCGTGCAGCACTCCCATTTTCAAATTCTCAATCAACTCCAACGTGCCATCAGCTCTGTAAAATTTAAATTCACCGTTTTTCTTATTGTTGGTATAATGACCGGTATATTCAGTTGTACCATCTTCATAGTAATTAATCCAATCTCCATCCATACTATCCAATTGATAGTATCCTATCTTCTTCAGCTTTCCATTTTCAAAATACATTTCATAGCGGCCCTGCCAAGTGTCATTTACGCATACCCCTTTGCTTTTTAATTTTCCGCTTTCGTAATAATCCTCGTAAGCACCGTTTAACTTACCGTCTTTTCGTTCGGCAATAAAGTTTCGGATGCCCGTGTTATAGAAGTATTTCCAAATACCGGTTGAGTTACCAGCAGAATCATAATGTCCAGTTTTACTAAGTTGACCATTGTCGAAGTAGAATGCCCATTCACCAACCGCCAAGTCGTTCTTATAATTTCCTTTGCTCTCGACTTGACCATTTTCATAATAGGTTTCGGCCGGGCCATCATACTTGCCATTTTTAAAATACTCATGGGTTTTTAATTGGCCGCTCTCATAGTATTCATCCCACCAGCCTTCCGCGAGGTTTTTTATTTTATAGCCTTTCTTCTGCACTTTTCCGGAAGGATAAAAAGTTAGGACCACCCCGTTTACCTCGCTCATCTTCCACTCTAATTCTGTTAGCTTGATTCCTTCTTTTGAATAGGTTGTCCACTTTCCGGTAGTGCTGTCATTTTTTACCATTCCTTCGGCTAGCAAGTTTCCGTTGGGATAGTATTCCCGATAGAATCCATTTTGTTTTCCTTTCACAGTCATGTAGTTATTTTTCACACGACCATTTTCATAATAATAGGTTACCTCACCGTCTTGCACATCGGGATTGACTGAAAGTAGGTAGCCATCCCATTGCTTTACACCGTTTCTAAAAAAGTCACGAACTTTTCCTACAGGCTTATCTGCTTCAAAGCGGACGAGGCGAAAGTGAAAAGCGGAGTCGGGGTTTTTAGTTTCGTGCCACACACTGTCGTAGAGCACCGTCCAGTGGCCGGTGCGTTTGCCATTGGCATCGTAGGCATTGGGCGAAATGGGAAATTGTTGAGCTGTTGCAGATAGAATGCAACTTAGAGATACCAGAAATCCCAAAAAGATAGTTTTCATGCAATGTGGTAGTTATTGCAAGTTCTGTTTATTCAAACAATAAATAAATACCACACTTCTCGTATTTCGCCTCCGTACTGGCACGGATAAGGAACAAAAAAACCCTTGAGGTGAGTCAAGGGTTTTTTAATTTCGGATTACTTCTTATTACATATTCTTCACCACTTCCTGTCCAAATTCAGAGCACTTCAACAGAGTAGCTCCTTCCATTTGGCGGTGGAAATCATAGGTTACACGTTTTGAAGAAATAGCGCCATCCAATCCTTTAATGATTAGATCTGCGGCTTCTTGCCAGCCCATGTATTCGAGCATCATCACTCCTGAAAGAATGACAGAACCCGGATTTACTTTGTCTTGTCCGGCATACTTAGGAGCAGTGCCGTGCGTAGCTTCGAAAATCGCGAAGCCTGTGATATAGTTGACGTTTCCACCGGGTGCAATTCCAATTCCACCTACGATGGCCGCCAGTGCATCAGAGATGTAGTCACCGTTCAGGTTGAGGGTGGCTACCACTGAATACTCATCCGGGCGCAACAAGATTTGTTGTAAGAATGCATCAGCAATAGAATCTTTAATCACAATCTTGTGACCATTGTTGTTGATTTCCATCCATGGACCTCCATCAATTTCAACAGCACCAAATTCGTTCTTAGCTAAAGCATATCCCCAATCGCGGAAACCGCCTTCAGTAAACTTCATGATATTGCCTTTATGCACTAACGTCACATTCGGCTTCTTTTGCTCAATGGCAAACTTGATAGCCGCGCGTACTAAGCGCTCTGTTCCTTCTTTGGATACTGGCTTGATGCCAATTCCGGAAGTTTCAGGAAAACGAATTTTTTTGAATTGCTTAGGGAATGCTTCTTTAAAAAAGTTTAAAAACTTCTTGTTGTCTTCGGTTCCTTCCTGAAACTCAATACCGGCATAAATATCTTCAGTGTTTTCGCGGAAGATGACCATGTCGGTTTTATGTGGCTCTTTTACAGGAGAAGGCACGCCTTTGAACCATCTTACAGGGCGCACGCAAGCATAAAGATCCAAATCTTGGCGAAGTGCCACGTTGAGGGAGCGAATTCCTCCACCCACAGGGGTAGTAAGAGGGCCTTTGATACCAACCAAATATTCTTTGAAAGCAGCCAATGTTTCTTCTGGCATCCAGCTTCCGGTTTTGTTGAAAGCCTTTTCGCCCGCTAATACTTCTTTCCAGTTGATTTTGCGCGTGCCTTTGTAGGCCTTTTCTACGGCAGCATCAAATACAAATTTAGATGCAGGCCAAATATCAACGCCCGTTCCATCACCTTCGATAAAGGGAATGGTGGGGTTGTTAGGCACATTTAGCTTTCCGTTGGTGATGGTAATTTTCTGATCGCTCATGGGTTATATGTTAATAGGTCTAATTAATATGAAAAACTTGATTAGAATCCGAAAATTAGGAAATAATTTGATAAGCCAGACAGTAGCGGACTTGTCATTTATCCTAGTTTAAACTGAATGGGGAGTGTAAACCGCTGTTTTACAGGCTTGCCTCGCTGGTAACCGGGGGTCCATTTGGGCAATGATTTAACCGCTTTCAACGCTTCATTATCACATTCTGGATCAATACCCTTAATTACCTTCGTATCAATAATGTTACCCTCTTTATCGACCACAAACTGAACAAACACCTTTCCTTCAATGCCATGCCTGCGCGCAGATTTAGGGTATCTTATTTTTTGGCCGATCAATCTATAAACCTCTTGAATTCCATTAGCTGGCACTGCCTGAGTTTCTAATTCTGTGTAGGTATAATTTTGGCCCTCGTAATTCTGTATGCCGCTTATCAGAATACCTTCATTATATGTCTCCGAATAAGTTACATCGCTCTTCATGTTGACTCCTGTCCACTCACCAGACTTTAGGCCATTCACAATTTTTCCTGTCTCAAAATAAGGCTTATTAGAAAATACTTCCAATTCGCATCGCTTACACATTCCACTACCATTCTCAACCAGAACGTTTCCAAGCGAATCTTTGTAGTTAATTACTCTTCTTCTATGTTTCGCTGATTTAGTAGAATCAAAAAACAACTCGGACTTCTCAAACCCATTTCTATAATACGACTTGATGGTGCCTAAAGAGGAATATTTGTAAGAATCTCCTTCCCACATTTTGTTCCCATTCTCATAATACTTGACGCCATGTTGAAAATCCTTTGAATTCAACGTTACTCTTTTCTCCCTCAGTTTGCCGGTCTTCGTATAGTAGGATACCCAATCATACTCGGGAGAAAAATTGGTGATCTCATAATAGTAAGATGAAATACTATCCACCTCTAATCCATCCTTGTCATAATACTTTGTTTTGGGTACCTGAGCGAATAACTCCAATCCAAAAAAAATAAGAAACACTGCTACCGAAGTACTTCTTACAATTTTCTCAATACTTCTCATCTTCATTCGGAAAATCTTTTGCTTTTACATCTTCCACATATTTGTTAACGGCTTTTGTTATTACCGAATGCAAATCGGCATATCTCCGTAAAAAGCGGGGCTTAAACTCTGTGGTAATTCCCAGCATGTCCTGCATCACCAACACTTGTCCGTCTACATCAGCACCGGCTCCAATACCAATCACGGGTATTTCCAATTGGGAAGCTACCTTCTTCGCGAGTGTAGCCGGAATTTTCTCCAGCACAATACCAAAGCAACCACACTCTTGCAGCAACAAGGCATCTTCTACTAACTTATTTGCTTCCGCTTCCTCGCGGGCGCGTACCGTATATGTACCAAATTTATAAATCGACTGTGGTGTCAAACCGAGGTGACCCATCACAGGTACGCCTGCACTTAAAATACGCAGCACCGAATCTTTCACTTCGCTTCCTCCCTCAATTTTCACAGCATGTGCACCCGATTCTTTCATGATGCGAATGGACGAACGCAATGCTTCGCCCGAGCTGCCCTGATAATATCCAAAAGGAATATCTACCACCACAAGCGAGCGCTTCACGGCTTTGATTACCGAAGAAGCGTGGTAGATCATTTGGTCGAGGGTAATGGGCAATGTGGTTTCGTTGCCGGCCATTACATTCGAGGCAGAATCGCCTACTAAAATAATGTCCACTCCAGCGCCATCAATGATTTTAGCCATGCTGTAATCATAGGCTGTAAGCATGGCTATTTTTTCGCCCTTCTTTTTCATTTCCTGAAGTTGGTGCGTAGTAACACGCTTCAACTCCGCTTTTTTATGAATGGACATGCAATAAAATTATCGTAAGTAAACTGCTGAATCTTTACCGAGTACAACCTCTACATGATCTTTGAGTGTGGTGGTAAGCGCATGTCCGGTGTAGGTAGGCATAATCGGAAATTGCGTGTGGCTGCGATTGACTAAAACAGCTACTTCCATTTTCTTTACTCCTGTTTCCAGAAATGGTTTCATGGCAAATGCCAAAGTGCGACCGGTATTCAATACATCGTCTACGAGCAACACACATCGCTTTTTATACTCTTTGGATGCTACATCCACAATTACCTCACTTTGTTCAGTGGCAAACTTATCAACCGAAATTTTTGCGATCACCACTTCAATCGGTGAAATGGCTTTCAATTCTTTTGAAATCAACTTGGCAAACTGATAGCCTTGTCCATCGATTCCTGCAACCACGATCGTTTTTTCTTTAAAGTTATTTTCAAAAACCTCGTACGCAATCCGCTTGATCTTTTGTTTGATCTGCTGCTCGTTCAGCACCCATGTTTTTTCTTCGGCAATGGTACTCATGGCAAAGGCACTGATTTGCTGTTTTTGAAAGTAGAAAGAATGATGGTTGTCTGCATGTTATCAACCACCTCAATGTTCGAAATTTTCTCCAACATCAAATTCTGATAATTGGGAATATCCGTGGCCACCATTTTTAAGATAAAATCAGATTGACCGGTTACGTGATGGCATTCGATTACTTCGGGAATGTCTTTAATCTCTGAGATAAATTTATTGATATTCTCTTTGTTGTGACCTTTGAGCGAAACGGTTACAAAAGTGCTCACGCCTAGCCCAACACTATCCATATCGACCAGCGCATGGTAGCTCTTAATTACACCTTGGTTTTCTAGTTTTTTCACACGTTCCAATGTAGGGGCAGGTGACAAGCCAATTTCTTGTGCCAATTGGGCATTGGTGATGTTCGAATTGGCTTGCAATAGTTCTAATATCTTCCGATCCGTAGCGTCCAGTTTAATCTTCATAGTTTAAGTCGTTACAAAAGTTAGGGTTCTAGTTGGGGGAGCACTCAACCGAAGTGCTGCAAAACATAAAGTTAGAAATTACAATCGATTTCACAGAAGTATTTCAACTCACTTTTTGCTAACCGCTATTTTGAATGAGCGGGTGATGGCGGAGTCGGAGAATCGGATAAAATATAAACCTGCTGGAAGTGAGTCAACTCCAATGGAAAGACGATTTAGGCCAGCAGCTACTCCTGCTATATTTTGTTGAAATACCACGGTGCCGGCACTATTAAAAATATCAACTGAAACCATAGCACCGCTTTTACTGATCCAATCCAAAGTGAGCGTGTCGGTGGTTGGATTGGGGTAAGGTGTAAGAACAATTTCCTGATCGTTCAGTGCAACACATTTACGGTTTGAAAACAAGTCAATATCGCTAGCCGCTTGCACCTCTGCACACACATAGGTTATCGCTTGCGGAATCAATTGAAAGTCGAGCATCTGTGTTATCTCTTTCGTTGGTTTAATGGAAGCGGTAAGTTGTTTTCTTACGCTCCCTCCGTCCGCCAATTCAATTACCACCGAAGGATCGGTAATGGTAACATTGCTTTTATTCGCAATGGTAACCACCGGCTGCAACAATCCGGTTTGTGCATCCTTTGACAAATAAAAATCAGTCATCACCAAATCAATGGAAGGAACAACCACGCTAATGATCGAAGTCGCTTTAGTAATGCACGCCAGTGAATTGAATGCAGAAAGCTCAACGGTGTAGTCTCCCAGGCTTGTATATGTAAACGATGGATTGACAAGCGTGGAAGCAGATGCCAATTGATCGCCAAATTTCCAGGTATAACTGGTGGCTCCCGTGGATGTATTGGTGAAATTAACCAACAAAGGTGCTCCGCCCGATTCTACCGAAGGATTGAACCCTGCCACGGGTGCATCTGAAATAGCAATTGCTCTGGTAATTGAGTAGGTGCAACCTGACTGGCGTGTAGAACTCAACTTGACATTGTAATTGGAAGTTGTAGTGAAATTAAATATAACTGGTGTGCTGGTTCCACTGCCCACACTTCCAAATACCCAAGCTTGCGAAACGGCAGGATCGGCTGTGTTGGTTATTTCTGTAAAAACTGTTGCGTTGTTTACGCATGGTTTTGCTACTTGAAAATCGAGCGTTGGAGGAACCGGAACTACAATGACTTTATTAGATTGAGCAATGCAACCATTCGTTGCTGTAAGGGTTAACACCACCGAAAAAGAACCTGAGGCTGTAAAAGTATAAGTGGGATTAGGTGTAGTAATGGTATTGCCTTGTATCTGCCATAGCCTAGATTGAATAGAGCCTGAAGAGGCGTCTGTAAATTGGGTAACCTGATCTTTGCAAACAGTGGAGTTGGTAAAACTGGCAACAGGCGATGGTGAAATGGTAATCGATTTTTGTAAGGTGGTGCTACATCCAAAATTAGTTCCAACTGTCAACGAAACTAAATAAGAAGCTGCGGTGCTGTATGTGTACGCGGGATTGCGCGAAGTGGAAGTTCCATTGGCAGCATCACCGAAACTCCAATTCCATGAGCTCAGATTACTATCAACCGGATTGGCACTGGCATCTGTAAATTGTGAAGGGTTGCCCGCACAAGAAAATGGCGGAAGCCCGATTGAAAAATCTACTTGTGGTTTGGAATAAACTGTTACTGATTTTGAAAATGAATTTTGGCAACCCGCTGCATTGTTTGCCTGCAATGTAACTTGATAGCTTCCAATGGTTGCGTAGGTATTTTGCCCGTTTGTTTGTGTTGATGAATTACCATCACCAAAAGTCCATGAATAGGAAGTGACAGTGCCGATCGTATTATTGGTGAATGTAACCGCAGAAGATTGACAAGCTGCACCCACCGTAAAATTAACCAGTGGCCCTGTAGCCAGTGAATTGATCGTTTGCACAGACTGTGTGCTACACCCCGGAATAGCGGCTGTCAACTGAATCTGTTGCGATGTGTTTGACACAAATGATAAGGACAAATCTTTGGTGGTGGATACATTATTTCCATTGACAGACCACTGCCATGTGGGTGATGATCCTCCATCAAAAATGCTGGTGTTGGTAAACTGGTAAGTTTGGCTGGTGCAAAATGGGCTGGCGGAAGGCATTGTAAAACTCGCTTGCGGTGCATTGTAAATGGTGTGTGACTTGGAAATGTTATTGTTACATCCATTGGATGAACTTACCTGAAGCGTAACCGGAAAAGTTGCAGCTGTTGAATACGTGTTTTGTGGTGCGTTTCCAGTAGCCAGATTACCATCACCAAAATTCCAACCGTAGGAAGTGATGTTGGCCGAACTATTAATGGCGGTAAAATTGACTGGTGCATTGATACAACTATTCACTATTGAAAAATCGATATCCGGAGCAGTAGCAGAACTAATAGTAACCGCCTGTGCCGATAAGGAAGAGGCTAAACTGGAAGAGTTGATTGCTTTTAATTCAATGACTTTGTTTCCGGATGTGGAGTAGGTAATCACAGGAGATGTAGTAGTAAGAAACGAACTGGCAACACCACAATCAGATTCAAAAACTAACTGCCTCACCGTGTTGTTCGAACCGTTTACTCCGATCACTAAACTTTTACCATTAAAACGCTCAACATCCAATCCAAGAAAAGTGGGCAAGCCATTTTGCGTAATAATGGTAGGCGCATTGGCTGGATTTAAATCTTTCAAATCAACAACAGCTACAGCCGTTGATTCATTACTCACCACTGCTACATATCGGTTTCCTTCCGTAACCATACGAATACGCGTGGGCTTGTTGAATGATGGAAGTGAAAAAGAACTTTGCACTGTGGGTGACGAAAACAAATCGCTACCAAAACTTATCTGATACAATTTATTATCGCTATACGATGTGAGCAGCGCGATCCAGTTTCCATTAACTTGAACCATGTCGAAGCCGGGCGATAGATTAGGAGTGATTAAACTGGTAACAAAAACATGGCTGGCATTAACAATTGCATTATCAAATGACGAGCGGAAGTTTACTCGGATGATGGACCCCGTGTTGCGCTCGTCTATTACCAAAACCAAATTGGAATTGTATTCTACTACTTTCACATCCCAGAACCTGCCGCTAACACCAAAAGTTCCCAAGTTGGTTGCGGTTGGTGAACTTGTAATTGATGCACCAAAATCCAAACGAACCAATCCGTATCCGGAATCATTGGCTCCCACAAATCCATACCACTTTCCATTCGCTTTATATATCTCAATGTCTTGTGGAAACAAAAGTGCACTGCCGGGATTGCCCAGATCAACTGTTTGAATGGGAACGTTGAGCGGACTGTTGCCAAAATCGGTGCGATACACACGATGATTGTTTTGGCTGACAATAAATGCATACCAATTGCCACTATCTTCTACCAGCTTATAACCAGCGCCAACAGATAAACCCGATACTGTGCCAATGCTGATGTTGTTTTTCAAAGTTTGAAAATCATCAGCACATAAATCCCACTGAAGACTAGTAGCGTTGGTGGAAGCATTCGCAGGTATAATGCGCTCTTGCAAACAAGCCGTTGATGGTATGGTAAATGAAGACGAAGGGACTTGGGCGTATCCCGCCAAGGAAAACAACATACCGGCTAAAAAACAGAGTAATAAACGCTTCATCTTTTTCTGATTCCTGATAGATACGCTAAACGAAAGGTTGGTAAGTTTTACGATGGGTTAAATTCGTGTCGGTAGATGGTTTCTACAACATTCATACTTCGATGCTTGCCCGCCAAGCGTTGTATCGCATCGGCATTCTGCTGACGGCCAGCCGCCATTAACTGCTGTAACTTATGAAATGCTTCCTTCGGATTGCTGCGATCCAGAATTACGCCTCCGCCCTCGGTGGCAATAATATCCGAATCATCGCCAATATTCATCTCTGTAATGATAGGCAAACCATTCGCCCAGTACTCTCCATTTTTAATAGGCGAACAATACAGTCGGCTTGGCACAGGCTTAATCGTGCTGAAGGCAAAATCAGCTGCCGATAAATAAGCACTTACTTCGTCATGCTTTGCGCGATGAATGAATACGTGCTGCTCTTCGATGCCACGTTGCAAACATTTTCTTAAAACCTCAGCGCGATCTTGTTCCGTCAGAATGATTAATCGAAATGAGGGGCCAAAAAAATCGAAAGCATCGCGATACAAATCAAATGCTTCCTGATCATAATAGATGTCTCCATATTTACCCACATAAATTCCAACAATTTGTTGAGGGCCAATATTTAGCTTTTCGCGAATTTCCGCTCGGGCTGCTGTAGTGTATTTAAATTTCTCCAGCGACACACAACAAGGCATCACTTGTATTTTGTTTTCGCTCACGCCTTCTTTGATTAGTCTTTTTTTGTGGTGATTACTCACCGGAAAAAGTTTGAGCGCCTTTTTTATTTGTTGCCCTTCGAAGTACAGTTCAATCCAATAGCGTGGGTCTAGCTTAGTCCACACGCCCGATTCAATCATGCTTTCGGCATGAGGCTCAAAAGATTCTACAACGAAAGGGATGTTATTCTTGCGGGAAACTAGGTACCCTAGCGCACCGGCCATTGATGATCGGCAAACCATTTTATCAATCTTATGCGCCTTGCAGATTTGAAACAGTTGCTTAGGAAATAAAATAAAATCGTTGGCCTTGGTCAAAAACACGTTTCCCTTTGGTTGAGATTTTAAAGGAATGTGTAAAATCTTTGGATGAAGAATGGAGCCTTGGCGAATGTCATCTCCTTTTCGCTCGATAGAGCAGTAGATGATTTGCTCTATGGATTCAATCTCTGCCAATATTTTGAGGTGCGGCAATACCGTAGCGGCTGTAAGCCCTTCATTGAAACCCCAATAACTAATGAAAAGAAGCCGCATTAAACTTTAGTTTGCCCCAAAATTACATATTCAAACGCTTTCCGGTATTCTCCATTGCTGATAAACGACAGAAACATGATTTTCCTGATTTTGAAATGAAAAAGAATAC
>JABFSO010000121.1 GCA_013140555.1 Cyclobacteriaceae bacterium
GTGGATGGACACCCAGTGGCTGAAACTCTTCTTCCCTGCGCTGCTCTTAATTATGTGTATCCGAAAGAAGCCCACAGCCGAGTGGATTCACCAATTTATTGCTTTGGTATTCTTCTCCATATTAGTAGTGACTATTATAATAGAGTGGAATAACTGGATATTATCGAATTAAGCGAGGTAAGAAAAGCCATGTCTTTTTCTTATAGGCTTCAAACTCGGGATAGCGCGATAGCGACTTGTCCTTTTTGATCATGTTGGGGATAAACGCTCCGAAAAAGAAAGCTACTATACCAATCAATCCCAGCCAACTGGCAGATAGCAACGCGAAGCTGATATAAATCATTGCCTCACCCAAGTAGTTGATGTTGCGATTGCGCGCGAAGAAGCCTTCGGTGATCAAACCTGGCTTGTACTTCAATGTAAAATACTTTTGCGCATCGCTGGCAAAGTGGAGCATCACCCCTACTGCATTCATTCCCACCGCCAAAGCCATCACTTCGATGGAGGGTGTTCGTCTCTGACTAATCAATATAAATGGTGCAATCCAATAGAGTGCTAACACCACAAAAACAAAGACTGCGTACGGAAAGGATACCGATTGTTCCCATTGCTTATCAGGATAGAGTTGATCTTTCAGCAGCCACATCAATCCATAGCTCCCGTGCAGCGCGAGATAAAGATACGCTGCTATCGAGTAGGTGTTATATAAATTCATTAAAATGATCACCACCAAGAATGTGATGCCTTTATGGAGATTGATTGGATACTTCAATTTCATTCCTACTACTTTAATTAAATCTTTTACACATCATCAAGTTGCCTACGCATTGACTATTGTCGGAACCCTTTAAATTTGTTGAGGTTAAAATAAACTCAGCGTGAAACCCAATATCAATACGTTTGCTCCCGATACTCTAAGTAACAAGCCACAATCATCAATTCCAAGTTTACCGCTCAGTTCGACAATCACTGTGGTTGGTGCCGGAGCATTTGGAGGATGGACAGCCTTGTATCTTTTGCGCAGCGGGTATAAGGTTACATTAATAGATGCATGGGGCGCTGGCAACTCGCGCAGCAGCTCGGGCGATGAAACACGGGTGATCCGATCTACCTATGGAAGCAATGCATTTTACTTTGACTTGAATATAAAAGCATTGGAGCTGTGGAAGGAAAATCAGCAGCGATGGAACAAGCAACTATTCTATAATAATGGTGTGATCTGGTTTTGCTACCAGGAGCACAACCCGATTGTTGATGACTCCATTCCTTTTGCTAAGAAGCATGGCATGGAATACGTTCAGCTTAAGCCCGAAGAAGTCCGAAAAAAATTTCCGATCATCGAAACGAGTGATCTGCATCACGCGTGGCTCGATCCATTTGGTGGTTATTTAAAAGCACGTGAAAGTTGTCAGGCAGTGCAAGAAGCATTCATTCGCGAAGGAGGTACTTTTATTCAAGCCTTTGTAGAGCCCGCTACTTCTGCGAAACAGTACCTTACGGGATTGAAACTCTCGAATGGCGAAGTGATACAAAGTGACGTTCAATTATTTGCGTGCGGCTCGTGGTTGGGTCAATTGTTTCCAGATTTGCTGCGCGAAAAGATTACGTGCAGCAAACAAGAGGCGTATTACTTTGGTGTTCCATCTGAAAACAGTAAAGCCTACGATCAGTTGCCGGCATGGATTGATTTAGATGGAAGTGATTTTTATTACGGTATTCCGGGAAATGCCAGTCGTGGATTTAAGATTGGTGTTGACAAGCGCGGTGAAGCGTTTGATCCCACACATGGTGAGCGCATTTACAATCCGGAAGTTTTGTCGAAAGCCCGGCAGTTTATCGGACATCGTTTTCCTGGTTTAAAAAATGCACCGCTGGCGGAGAGTCGGGTGTGCCCGTATGAAAATTCCCCGGATGGAAATTTTATGCTGGGTTCACATCCTGAGAATGATCGCCTCTGGATTTTGGGCGGAGGGTCGGGACATGGATTTAAACATGGTCCGGCTCTCGGTCAACTAGTAGCCGATTATTTCCTCCATGGCGGGTTGATTCATCCGATGCTGTTGTTGGATAAGTAATCATTGATGAAAAACAGAAGACCACACAATTTTGTAATGATCGATTTCCAGCATCTCTCCTACACGCAAATCTTCTTCGCCTTCCACATGGCGAATGTATTCCATGAAAACGCGATCTTGGTAAGGTGTTAGTCGCACTACTTCATATTGTAAAGAAGGTAGCCGATCAAATGAATCTCGCCACCACGCGCGTAATGCGCTCTTTCCTTTGATCAATCCATTGCTGGCTGGTTGTCTCACTTTTAGTTTGGGAGAATAGTGCTCTGCTTCATCATTATAAAGACTGAGTAGCTTTTCTAAATCGTGTTGATTGAAAGCATCAAACCACTGATGGGCGATTTGTAAAAGTTCGTCTGTTGCCATTTGTGGATTATTGCAAATGATACTTCACACTCGCTGCGGCTGCATTCGCTTTGGCACGCGCCTCTTCAATCGTTTCTGCTTTCGCCAAACACACGCCCATCCTTCGCTCGCCATTCACCTCAGGTTTGCCAAACAATCGAAGTTGTGTATCGGGAGCGCTGAGTGCAGTTTCTAATCCCGAAAAGGAAATATTTTTGGATTGACCTTTTACCAAGATAACAGACGAAGCACTCGGCCCCAGTTGACGAATCACCGGAATCGGCAAACCCAAAATAGCACGCACGTGCAAAGCAAACTCAGAGAGATCTTGCGAGATCATTGTTACCATACCTGTGTCGTGTGGTCTTGGCGATAACTCGCTGAAGTAAACCTCCTCACCTTTCACAAAAAATTCAACACCAAAAATGCCAACACCGCCCAGTGCATCTACCACTTGTTTCGAAATATGTTGAGCGCGCTCCAGCGCTTTTGAAGGCATAGGGTGTGGCTGCCACGATTCCTGATAGTCGCCATGTTCTTGCCGATGACCAATCGGTTCGCAAAACGAAACACCATCTTTATGACGAATGGTGAGCAACGTAATTTCATAATCAAAATCGATAAAGCCTTCCACAATCACTATGCCTCCGCCACTGCGGCCACCTTCCTGCGCATATTTCCAAGAGCCTTCGAGATCAGCAGGCGACTTCACCACGCTTTGGCCTTTGCCGGATGAACTCATGATCGGTTTTACCACACAAGGAATTCCGATCGCATTTATCGCTTTGGTAAACTCTTCGAACGAACCGGCAAATTGATAAGGCGAAGTTTTTAATTTCAATTGCTCGGCTGCCAGTGTGCGAATACCTTCGCGGTTCATCGTTAACCGTGTGGCGTTGGCCGTAGGAATAATCCGAAATCCTTCTTTCTCCAACTCAACGAGTGTGTCGGTGGAAATCGCTTCCACTTCCGGAACGATAAAGTGTGGTTGCTCCTTCTCAACTACACTTCGCAATGCTTTTCCATCCAACATAGAGATCGTGTACGAACGATGTGCGACTTGCATGGCCGGAGCATGGTCGTAGCGATCTACTGCGATTACCTCTACACCGTATCGTTGAAACTCAATGACGACTTCTTTGCCCAATTCACCGGAGCCAAGCATCATTACGCGTGTGGCCGATGAAGTGAGAGGTGTTCCAATTATTCGTTGTTCCATTTGATTAAGAATTAACAGAGTTCATTTTGATAATCTTATTAATCGTGTAGCCGAGCGTAAGTCCAAATGCGGAGAATCCCAGCATCACGAAAAGTAAATTATCCTGAAATGTGGTTGGTTCGATTTCAAAAAACACACCTGTCCAATATCCTACGGTGGAAACGGTAGTAGCCCAAATTAGCCCGGTGAATACGCTGTAAAAAAGAAATTTAATCGGGGGCAGGCCACTCATGCCAATCACCAATGGAATCACAACCCGAAATCCGTAGAGAAAGCGGTAACTGAAGAGCACTTGAAATTTGTATCGCTGAAAAAAATTAGTGAACACGCTTACCTTTTCTTGCAACTTCGGTCGCTTCGCCACAAAATAAATTCCGTTCAGTCTGCCGATGAGGTAGTAAATCCAATCACTCGCAAACGATCCCAGAAAAGCGGAGACAACTGTGTACGGAAATACAAAGAGGCCTTTGTGAATGAGCGAAGACACTACTAGAATAGCTGCTTCTCCTTCGAAAAACGTGCCGATCATGAGTGCGAGATATCCGTATTGATTTAAGAACTCTTGCATGGCTTGTGGAGAAAAAAAGCGATCGGTCGTTTGGTAACAGTAAATTAATCTGTAAAAATCCAACTCAAAATTGGATTATTCGTTGTTAAATCCGTTAATTTTGCAAAAACATTTTTTGAATGCCATTTACGTAACTTAAAACAAGCATCACCGAGAATTGGAAAAATTAGTCAACAACCACCCTTTGAGCACGTCATCGCTCACTACCAGTGCCGATCAGGCATTGCTTCAACTTCTCTCTACGGTTTGTACCGTTAGCAGACGACCGCACAGGCGGATTAGAATCTGATACCGACATCTGCGCATTGATGTCATTCAAAATCACCAGGTGATTTTGTAAAAGTGCTTTTTTGCACGTTTACTCGGTTCTATCATTTATTAACTTTTAATCACATTGGAAAACAATATCATTGTTCGCGCGGCTACGGCTGCCGATACGCATTTTGCTGAAACGATCACCACGGAAATGGCTGAATCGGCCAAGGCCCGTGGCACAGGCATTGCCAAGCGCTCGCCTGACTATATCAAATTGAAAATGGAAGAAGGCAAAGCAGTAATCGCCCTCACACCCGACAATACGTGGATTGGCTTTTGCTACATCGAATCGTGGGAGCACGAGAAGTTTGTGGCCAACAGCGGACTCATTGTGTCGCCTGCTTTCCGCAAATCAGGAGTGGCTACGCTCATCAAGCGAAAAGTATTTGAACTCTCTCGCAAAAAATATCCGGATGCGAAAATCTTCGGTTTGACAACCGGATTGGCGGTTATGAAAATCAACTCGGAACTTGGTTACGAGCCGGTGACGTATTCACAACTCACTACAGACGATCAGTTTTGGAAAGGCTGTCAGAGCTGTGTGAACTACGAAATTCTGATGAGCAAAAATCGTCAGAACTGCATGTGTACTGCCATGCTGTACGACCCTGAGGAAGTGGCGAAGAAGAAAGCTGAGTTGGCCCAAACAGTGGTTACACCCGAAGGAAATCTGGAGCACCACCGCAAGCGCGAATTTGCCGGTAACTTCAAGCTGTTCGAGCGATGGATGCGCTTCAAACAATTTGTGCTGCTGAAAGGCTGGCGCAAAAAAGATGAAGGCGACACCCGCGAAAAGAAAAATTCAATTTTAAGCCTATTTCTATTTTGGTAATGAAGAAAAAAGTTGTGCTGGCATTCAGTGGAGGTTTGGATACCTCCTACTGTGGAAAATATTTGACCGATGATTTGGGCTATGAAGTGCATACCCTAACGGTGAATACAGGCGGGTTTGATGCTGCCGAACTTCAGGCCATTGAAAAACGTGCGCTCGCTTTGGGCGTGGCCTCGCATCGCACGATCGATGAAACTAAACGGTACTACGATCAGGTAATTAAGTTTTTGATCTTCGGCAATGTGTTGAAGAACGCCACCTACCCGTTAAGCGTGAGTGCTGAACGCATGTCGCAGGCGCTGGCGGTGGCCAACTATGCCAAGCAAATCGGTGCCGAGGCGGTAGCACACGGCAGCACAGGAGCCGGAAACGATCAGGTGCGTTTTGATATGGTGTTTCAAATTTTAGCACCCGGCATTGAGATCATCACCCCGATTCGTGATATGAAATTGAGCCGCGAAGCAGAAATTGAATACCTGAAATCGAAAGGTGTAGTTTATAACTTTGAAAAAGCGAAGTACTCCATCAACAAAGGAATTTGGGGAACTAGTGTGGGCGGAAAAGAAACACTTAACTCGCTGGGACAATTACCGGAAGAAGCTTGGCCCACACCGGTGACCAAAACGGGAAGTGAAGAAATAAAAATTGGCTATGAGAAAGGTGAACCCGTTTCGTTGAACGGAAAAAAATATGCACACCCAACAGAGGTCATTCAACAACTACAAGCCATTGCTGCTCCTTACGGGATTGGTCGCGATATTCACGTGGGCGATACCATCATTGGTATCAAAGGCCGCGTAGGTTTTGAAGCCGCTGCACCTGTATTGTTGTTGAAAGCACATCATGCTTTGGAGAAACACGTGCTTACCAAATGGCAATTGAGTTGGAAAGATCAGTTGGCACAATTCTATGGCAACTGGCTACACGAAGGTCAATACCTCGATCCGGTGATGCGTGACATTGAAAGTTTTCTCATCAGCACTCAGCAAAATTGTACTGGCGAGGTTTCGATTACACTTCACCCCTATCGCTATCAAATCAATGGTATTGAATCTAACTTTGATTTGATGTCGGCTAAGTTTGGTAAGTATGGCGAAATGAATCTGGGCTGGAGTGGTGACGATGTGAAAGGCTTCACCAAAATTTTCGGCAACCAGGTGGCGATTTACCATCAGGTGATGAATTCACAACCAGGTGAGAAATAATTCAACCATGACAAAAAAAATTCAGGCAGGAATTATTGGAGGAGCGGGTTACACCGGAGGAGAAACTGTGCGCTTGCTATTGAACCATCCGCAGGTAGAACTGAAGTTTGTACAAAGTCGCAGCCAGGCGGGTAAGCCTATTAC
>JABFSO010000194.1 GCA_013140555.1 Cyclobacteriaceae bacterium
TAACGACACAATCGACTCAAAGCAAAGCGAACGATTAGAAAATTGGTAGAATGATCAGGCGTTTATTACAAACCTTTCAAGGGAATTTCTAATAGACAGTTAAACTCCCTCGCAAATTCCACCGACACGCGTGCATGTACTGCTCCTTGTCGATCGAGAAAACGTTGCTTGCCGTTGATGGCAAAAACACCTTCGTGCCAAATGTTGGCATGTATATATAGCCCTTGTGTTCCATCGCAGAAAAAACAAACAAAGTTTTCCGGACGAATGTCATCTCCGGGTAAAGCTACCGGCACTAAAAACGGGCGCTGATCGATCGGGAAAAATAGTTGTCCGCCATCCGGATGATAGTTGGCATGCCAAAGTAAGATTCGCTCCGGGTCTCCCTCCTTCTCTTCCGTTGCAGTGGTGGGCTCGTCACTGTATCCTAAAATGTATTTGCCACCTACCGCCTCATTGCTACCATAGAGTAATTGCCCTCTCCATTCGCTGGAGAAAATTCCTTCCTTGGTACCGCCTTCGTCTCCGCTATCGGTATCCACCGGACGCCAGCCTTGGGCAGGCCATCTTGTAATTTCAATTTTGAAAGTAGAAGGGTCATCGACCAGACAACCATATTCTTTGACTGAATCGGGAGTGGCTTCGATGATGGGAATCGTTACGCGTGATAAGCCCGCTGGCAAACCCGGGTTGAGATAATTAGGAGGTGTGTTCATACCACAAGTGTAACCTACAGATATGAATTGGACATGATGGCAATATGAAGTTTCGTGTTTTGACGCTACTAACTCGTGTATGAGCAAATCAAAACACCAGCGTCTTCAGAAAACTTCCACCAATATTTTTTAATCGCCCGAATGGACCGTTTCCTTTGCGAAGTGATTCGAGGGCTCCGTCTTCTCGTGAAACCGCATGACCCAATTGCGCCATGATAAATTGAATCATAAATGCCGATGACGACTTAGCCGTTGCTTCACTCACGTTCAGCTTAGTCACCATCTTGGTTTTATACTCTTCAATCATAGTCTGTACCAACGTACTCTCTTCAAAAGGCTTTCCACTCAAAAAGAGATTCGCTAACTCGGGAAGTGTGGCCTTCACCGAAATGGTATCTGAAACAACACGCTGTGCCAGTTCCACTGCACTTTTTGTTTTAGTAGGAGAAACGCCTAAAATAACCAGCTTACTCTCCAACTCTTCTCGCAACGATTTGATTATTTTCTCGATCATGTCCCGAATATAGCGGGCTGCGTGGCCCGGCAGGGGATTTATTCGATTAACAAAATGAGTTCCACGATTAACCCAAACCTATGCCCGATTAAAACTCAATCCCAATCTTGTGGGAGTTGCTTATGGCCGGTAAAGAAAATTCGGATCAGCCGCTCAATCGGAAGGAGTAATAGCGCTAAAATGAGATTGAGTACGGTACGATATATAGGTGCTTGTCCCAGATACGAAGAGGTAAAGGGATCGATCCAATTTTGGAGAAACTCAAATACAATAAACAAACAGACAAAGTCCATGATGCGCAACACCGACAGTCGGGTGCGATCGCTGCGACTCACGAAATAGGTCACTCCAAACAAAATACAGATCGCGACTACCTGCACGAGATAAAACCAGGCTTGTTGCCAGTAAGGCTTGCGAATGGTGAATGAATATTCTAAAATCGGGTCGCTCCAATTTTGCGGGTCGTTGCTGGCCTGTACTAACAAGGTATAATTTCCGGGATTGATTGAAGTATAGGTAATCGAATTCTGTGTAATGGGGGGTGCCCACTCCTGCTCGATTTCCTTCACGCGATAGCGGTAAAAAACAGTGCCGGTATAATTCAAATTCACAGCACTGAAATCGAAGGTTAAGTGATTCTGATCAAATGGCAATTCCACAGACGGAAAGGTTCCATTGGCCGATTGGATTTGCGAAGGCTCTGCATGAATCGACTTATTAAAAAACAATCGAATAGCCGTGAGTTGCGGCACCAGGGTTACATCTTCTACTTTCTTGGAATCGTGAAAGAGAGTGACGCCCGTTTCATTCAGAAATAAAAGATTTTCGTGTTGATCGGGCACAATGGACGAAGCATAGGTTTCGCTATTCAACAACCCGTCTGCTGCCGTGAACGCGCGACTTTTGTGGGATTTCGTGTTATAAAAAGTAATGCCATTGCGGTAGCTGAGCCAAAGTCCTTTTTCATCAGCCATCACTCCTTTAATATAGCCTGCCTGTTGCGTAGACGAAACGACCACATGTTGAAATGAATCTTTTTCATAACGGAACAAACCTTGCCCATCGGTGGCAATCCAAACAACACCTTGTTGATCTTGGCTGATATCGTTGACATCGCGGCTTGGAAAAATGTTTTGTTGCGAATATAATTTCCAGTTTCCATTTTTATCGACACTCGCCAAGCCTGCACCCTGACTGCCAAACCACACGCGTTGTTGTTGATCGGTATGAATGGCAAAAATATCATTGTGCATAAATCCGGTAGTGGTAGAGAAGTGCTGCAACACTTTTCCATTTCCATCTAATTCATAAACGCCATTACCAATGGCTGAAACCCACACCGATTCGCTTGTAGCTTTCTTGAAGAAACGCGCCCGCACCGACATGCCATCATCTCCGGCTAGTTTTATTGGAGTAAACGTTTTTTGACTCCATTTGTAAATTCCGTCTGCTGTGCCCAACCAATACGACTGGTCATTCAACGCAAAAACGCTGAGCACCTCTTTCTTACTAAATTGCGGTTCACGCTCGACACGTTGAATGCCGGAAGCCTCCACCAAAAGTTTTAATAAACCTGCATCGGTCGCGAGCCAATAACCAAACGATGTGGCAGCCGCTCCGTGTACCTGTGTCACACCCCACGAAGAAAGATCCAAATACGAAAAACGATTTGGTTCTATTTTATGAATTCCCTTGCCTAATGTTCCCACCCATGTTGCTCCTGCCTGATCGCGATAGATCTTGCTGACCGATTGCAAACCGGCTTGCGTTTCAAAATTCTGTAGCAACTTTACTTCTGCATTCGAAATGGTAAACGTGTAGTTGCTATGCGAACTGGTGCCTACCCACAGTTGATCGGGGGTTGGTAGTAATAGTGATGAAATGCGTTTACCGGAAAGAAGTGGCACTGAATAGGTTTGTTCTATCTGAACAGAATTTCCGAGCTTCAACCGATACAATTCACCATCCGCGGTTCCGGCCAGACAATGCACCGAGTCTGTTCCTTGCTGCGCAATGGCCGTCACTTCCATGGTGCTAAGCCCTTCAGCTGCATTCACAAAAAGTAATTTGGAATTATTGATTTCAAAAAGATAAAATCCTTCGCTGGTGCCCATCCACACATTTGATCCGACCACCATCGCCTGATAAACAATTTTGCCTCGCAACTCGCCCGGAAAATGAATGACTGCATTTTTCAATTCCGCATTCAGCATGATCATTCCCTTCGACTTGCTGAAGCACCACACATTTCCGTGCGCATCTTCATCGATCGAAACGATTTCACTGTTGAGTGAATCGCCAAACACTTTTTGAAAATAAACACCATTGAAGATACTAATGCTCCCCTGATAGTGCCCCAACACCAATTGCTTGTTGCCTGTGAGGTAGGAAGCGGTAATAAAATTGTCGGCCAATCCATCCGACTGATAGAAATTTTTCAGTTCATGCCCATCGTAGCGCGATACACCCGCGCCTGTGCTGATCCACAAAAAACCGCGATGATCCTGCCGGATGTCGTACACAAAATTCTGTGCCAGACCTTGCTCTTCGGTAAAACTATGAATGCGTACATCGGATTGCGCCTGTAAAAAAAAGGAAGTCAACAGAAAAGCCAGTAACAACAAACTCTTTTCTATTCGCACTGCTCCGTAAGGCATAAGGCGTTTCGGCTCTGATTATTTCTTGACAGTCGGCTTGATGGTAAGCTTCAAATCGTATTTGTACTTGGGAGGGCCACCAATGGGAATGGCGAAGAAAGGAATCGCCTCGTCATATTGATTGGTGATAAACAAACTCATTGCATTCTCGCCTTCTTTGGTTTTCTGAATTTTAATATCTAAAGTCGTTTTCTTTTCGGCATCCGCCATCTGGTGTTTGCTCTTCGCCCACACATCGTCTCCGGAAACCAATCCGAGGTGACGATTTTTAGCTACCGAATAAATCATCAGATTTCCATCACTATCAAAATCAAAATTGTTTTGGGTGATGGATACCACGGACTTATCAATAAAGGGATAGATATGTGAGATACCTTTGGCCTTAGGCAATTTAAAAGTGTATTCGTACGCAAAGGCATTCGCTCCTTCAATGGCGCGATTGCTATTGGCCAATTCACTTAAAAAGCAACGGTATTGATTTCCGTCATCGCCTTGCAATCCTTCGATGATCACTTTAAAGACATACCCATCCATGTCGTTGGACTCCTCTCCTTGCAGCGGATTGAAAGGTCCGAATGCATACCAGTTGGCATCGGTCTTGGAATCCGATCCAAATACTTTCGATGCTAACAAATTACCACTGTCGAAGCGGCCGCTGGGATTTACTTTTTGTGCGTCTTTGTTTGAGAATGCTTCCTTGCCTCCGTAAATGCTAAAGCGAGTTTGTGTGTTCGCAACTCCGTGCAGTTCATCGTGTGTGCCACCTGTTTCCGGATCGTACACGCGAATGTAAATTGGGTTCTTGTAGGAGCGTGGAATGCTAAAGAATAAAATCTGCACATGATCATCATCACCTAACGAAAGTGGAGCTTGTGCTCCGTAGGTGATCAGGTAATCCAGATTTTCAATTTCGTTGGGCACGCGTTGCGCATTCACCATCATCGGCACCAAAAGAAAAATAAGAGCGACTAACTTTCTCATGGCTTGGGTTGGATAAAAATACCGATCAACGTACAACCGATAAACACTTCGTTGGAGGCGTTTACACCATTCACCCCCACTTCGACTACATGGGCTCCCTCTTTGAGGGAAGAAATACGAATCATCTCACCACAAAAATACTTGTCTTCAATCTTCCAGAAGATTTCTTTCACTTTAATGCCGGGCATCAGTCCGGGATCAAAACGAATAAATGGACTTGGGCCTTTCAGTGTATCGGTTTTATATTCGATAGGCGGCAGCAACGTGATCTCAGTAGATAATTCATTTTTGATCACCTGATTCGTTACCGGATCTAGTAAGTCGAGAGTGATTTGATACGTGCCAAAATGTTCGTAGCAGTATTCGGTGAGATAACCTTGCTTGGTTACGCCATCGCCAAAATTCCAGGCATAGATAAATTCTTTGCCGTCTTTATCGAGTGAATGACTAATATCCAGTTGAATACACTTGCCTCCGCGCAAAGAGGGTTCACATCCTGATTTTGCTGAAAGAATTTCTCGGCATGACAAGGTGGTTCTGTTTGTGCGAATCCACTCCACGACACCCATCCTAGTATAATGATGAACAGTGGACTTTTCATTTCTGTAACATCGGGTTAAAACTAAATTCGGCTCTGCGATTCAGTTGGTGTGTTTGTTCATCGCAATCTTTTTCGTTGAGGCAATCTTTCACCAACTCCTCTTCTCCCGAAACTTTGACGGCCAACATCTTTGCATCCACACCGGCATCAGTCAGGTATTTTTTAATCGCCTCGCCTCTGCGCGCTGCCAGTTGTTTGTTGTATTGACTAGTGCCCCGGCTGTCGGTGTGAACAGTAACTGTCACTTGACCCAACGAGTAGGTCATCATGAGCTCCGCCAGTTTATCCAACTCCGCGCTGGCATCATTGCGAATCAAGACACTATTATAATCGAAATAGATAATGCGGATAAATTGAAATTGCGCCACCCGAAATCCCAAGGCATTGAATTGCGGCTTAACGATTGCTTCAAAACTATCGGATCGATATCCGGAAGGTAATTTGATGCGCAAACGGAGGGTTTTGTTTTCTAACGCTGTATCACCCAAATGGGCAAAACTAAAAAGTTTGCCATCGCGCTCGGCTAAAAACTGTGGAAGTCCACCCCTACGTTCGATAGCGGTAATGGCAACGACAGAATTGGATGATTGCGCTAACGAATGGAGCGCAAGTACAAAAAAGAAACTAAAGAGATAAGCGATTTTCAATTGTGGGGAAAATTAAAATCTGCTCTAAGATAGCATCATTCCGCCAATTTCATTTTATCAGATAAAAAATAATTATGCTTCGGCATTGTTATCCATATCAATCAACTTGCTATTCACTTTACGCACCACTTCATCCAAAGCTTGAGTTTCTGAAATCATAATATCTGACATCTCCTTCACCTCTTCCATCGTCTTACTGAACTTAAGCACGTATGCCATTCCCCAAATGCGGGATAAAATGGATCGAACCTGATGGGAATTATAATGACGCAGCGCATCGATTTGCTTTTTATTACGCAATGCCTCTTCATGAGCTGTGTCCAGCATTTTCTGCAAATACTGATTTTTGCGGGTAAGCTCAGCCACCTGATCCATCAGTTCTATTTCCGTGATGTGGAGCTCTAACTTTTCGATGGGGCTTTTACGCTTTGTCATGGTCAGCATGGGGGTAGTGGTTAATTGATGACTCAAAATTAACGCGACCCGACAGGTGATTTTGAAAAGTTAGATTAACGTAAGCCGAAACTGGACGAGCAATGGTTTTTGCCCGACTAAAAAAGACGAGAATCTGGCTTTTAGAG
>JABFSO010000423.1 GCA_013140555.1 Cyclobacteriaceae bacterium
GTAAAAATCGATCCGGAAACATTTAAAATCCTGGACGGAATACTCTACTTGTTCTACAACTTCTGGGGAACTAATACGCTCAAAGACTGGAACAAAAACGAAAAACCGCTCAAAACCAAAGGTGACCAAAATTGGAAAAAGATACTTCCCTGAAATTTGTTGACAGACGGCAAAAATCCCATCCATTAAACTTTTACCTTTACCGTACTTATTCCATTATGCAACTTTCTTCCGCAGCAGGCGCTATACTCAATCAATTGTCTCGTTTAGTTGAGCAACTGCGCGACAATGATATGCTCAAGCCCTCACGCGCCTTGAGCAATTCCACTATCGGCCAGCATCTTCGTCATACGCTTGAGTTTTTTATTTGTCTGGAAGAAGGATATGACAAAGGTCTCGTCAACTACGACAAACGCAATCACGACAAGCTCATCGAAACGGATAAAGCCATTGCCTTAGGCACCATTCAACGCATCATCGAGTTCGTCAACCACCAGCAAAAAGATCAGCCTTTAAAACTCGAAGTTGGCTATCATCCCACCAGCGAGGAATCTCTGATTGTAGAAACCAACTACTTCCGCGAGCTGACTTACAACATCGAGCATGCCGTGCACCACATGGCCATCATGAAAATTGGCATACACGAAGTCGCCCCTTATATTTCTCTTCCGCCCGATTTTGGGGTGGCAGTATCAACTTTGCGATACCACCAAAACCAAACGCTTGCTACTACTTAGTTAAAAGCCGTTGAACGTCCGGAATTTCTTTACTAAACTTTTTAATTGGGAGTACTGGCCCTTCGGCATTATTCAATTCCCGATTTTCTTTCTGTGGTTTTGGTATGCTATGCGCGAGCGATCGCTCTTTTACTTCTCCGCTTCCAATCCCGGCATCCTCACAGGCGGCATGATGGGTGAATCGAAGTATGACGTACTTCAATTAGTACCCAACGAAGTAAAACCTGTCACTATTTTAATTCAAATTCCCTCCACACGCCAGCAAGTGCTTGCGCAACTTCAACAAGCCGGATTGCATTTGCCCGTCATCTTCAAACCCGACATGGGCGAGCGCGGTTGGATGGTGCGAAAAATAAAATCCGAAGCCGACATTGATCAATATCTTTCTGAAATCAAAATCAATTTCATTGCACAAGAGTTAGTCGATTTGCCGCTCGAATTTGGCGTGTACTACCTGCGCTTCCCTAGCCAACCGCATGGCTTCGTTAACTCCATCACCATGAAAGAATTTCTTTCCGTCACAGGCGATGGCACCAAAACCCTGCAACAACTCATTTTAGAAAAAGACCGAGCACGGCTGCAATGGAATGTGCTACAAGTCACCTATCAATCGCAGCTGCAAACTATTTTGTCCGCAGGGCAAGGCATGGAGCTAGTCTCCATTGGCAATCATTGTCTGGGTACCACATTTTTAAATGCCAATCATCTGATCACCGAGAAACTCAATCAGTCATTCGATCGCATCAGCCAACAAATCAATGGCTTTTATTTTGGTCGTTATGATTTGCGTTGTGCCACATTAAAAGATTTAGAAAACGGCCGCGTAAAAATTGTAGAACTAAACGGCTGCGGAGCAGAGCCTGCTCACATCTATCATCCGGGTGCATCGTTGTGGCTTGGCGTGCGCGACCTCATTCGTCATTGGAATAACCTCTATCGCATCAGCAAAGAAAACCACCAGCGTGGTGTGCCTTACCTCACTTTCCGCGAAGGAAAAAAAATCTATCAGAAGTTTAAATCCGCGAAAGCGTAAAATATTTTTGGGGCCGCTAGAAGCGGGACCGGGCTTTTCCTTCAATCCCTTGCCCGCGCCAGCACCACATGCGTGCATACCTTACCATTCTTTTTTATCAAATGAGGTTCGTATTTTTACAGTTACATGCTTCCTTATTTATCAGTATTTCTCACGGGCCTATTCTTTAGCTTTATCGGCTCCATACCACCCGGCACGCTCAACGTCTCTGTTCTTCAACTCGGTCTTCAAAAGAAAGTAAACACCGCTTTGCGTTTTGCGCTGGCCGTTTCCATCATCGAATATCCATACGCTTGGATTGCTGTAGAATTCGAGAGCTGGCTTACCTCATCACCCTTAATCATCGAAAACTTTCAACTCATCACCGCCATCCTCATGACGACCTTGGGTATTTATACCATCTGGTCTTCACGCAAGCCATCTACCTTCTCCGTTAAGTTCAGCGAAAGCGGTTTCAGACGAGGCATTGTCCTCAGCTTGGTCAATCCTATGGCCATTCCTTATTGGATGGGGGCCACCGCCTATTTCAAGGCACAAGGGTGGGTCGACTTATCTTCAGAGGGTCTTATTCATAGCTATGTTCTCGGCACCTCTGTGGGTGCTATGGCGTTGCTCACGCTATTCGTATTCATGGCCAACCGCCTTGCCAAGTATGTGCAAGAGAATTTGTTTATAAAAATGCTGCCCGGTTTTATTATGCTGGCGCTGGGCTTGTGGGCATTTGCCCGCTACTTCTTTTAAGTGGCAGCTGCTGGCTCACTTCTAAAATCTAAAATCTATTAGCACCTTTGCGCTATTAATCTAAGCCAGTGTCAGACAGATATAACCAACGCGGAGTTTCCGCCTCGAAAGAAGATGTTCACGAAGCCATCAAAAAAATCGACAAAGGATTATTTCCGAAGGCGTTTTGCAAAATCGTTCCCGACTTGCTGGCCAATGACCCCGACTATTGCACCGTGATGCATGCCGATGGCGCAGGAACCAAATCTTCGCTGGCCTATATCTACTGGAAAGAAACCAACGACTTAAGCGTGTGGAAAGGCATCGCACAAGATGCCATCATCATGAATGTAGATGATCTGCTTTGTGTAGGCGCTAGCGGTCCTATTTTGTTATCCTCTACCATCGGGCGAAATAAAAATAAAATTCCGGGCGAAGTCATCAGCGCCATCATCAACGGCACCGAAGAAGTTTTAGAAATGCTGCGTAGTCACGGCATGAATATCATCAGCACCGGTGGCGAAACTGCCGATGTAGGCGACTTGGTACGCACTATTATTGTGGATAGCACCGTCACCGCTCGAATGAAACGAAGCGAAGTGATTGACAACAGCCAAATTCAGGCTGGCGATGTGATTGTGGGGTTGGCTTCCTATGGAAAAGCTACCTACGAAAGTGAATACAATGGCGGCATGGGTAGCAACGGCTTGACTTCCTCGCGCCACGATGTGTTTAGTCATGTGTATGCATCTAAATATCCGGAGACATTTGATCCGGCTGTGCCAAACGATTTGGTTTACTCCGGAAAGTATTTGGTGACAGACGAATTGCCGGGCGCTCCGTTATCGGTTGGCAAGCTCGTGCTTTCACCCACACGCACGTATGCTCCGGTGGTAATCGCGTTGCTCAAAGCATTGCGCGGGCAAATCCATGGCATGGTGCATTGCAGTGGAGGCGCGCAAACCAAGGTGCTGCATTTTATTGATAACCTTCATGTGATTAAGAATAACTTATTTGATATTCCTCCGCTGTTTAAATTAATTCATGGAGTGAGTGGCACCGACTTAAAAGAAATGTACAAAGTCTTCAACATGGGTCACCGCATGGAAATTTATTTACCGCAAGCGCATGCCGAGCAAGTGATTGCCATTAGTCAAAGTTTTGGTATTGATGCAAAAGTGGTTGGCAGGGTAGAAGCCTCAGCCAAAAAGAAAGTAACTCTGCAAACGCCTCAAGGCGAATTTATCTACGAATAAGACTATTTTTTTCCGGCTACTTCTTTTACAAAGTCTTTGATCGGGTCCCACAGCCGCACATCATCATCCATATCGCGAAGTTGAATGGCCAACGCGCGGGTTGAAATCTGAATTTCCCGTAAGGAAATGCCTAACGAAATGAGGAGGCTGAGCAAGGAAGCGCCAAACATATATTTGGCAATCACCAAGTCGCCATCAAAAATAAAAAACATGCAGAGCACGCTGAGAAACAGTGCAAAGATGCTGAGCATTTGCATATCGCGAATCAACCGTACACGAATGCGCAGACTGCGAATTTGATCAGCTAACTTTTTGTCTTTCTTGGTTTGATATTCAGCCGCCAATTTGCGGATGAGTGCCGCCACCGCCAAAAAGCGATTCGTGTAGGCGAGCAACACCAGCGAAACGGTGGGGAACAAAAGAGCAGGAGTGGTTAGAGTAAGTTCCAAAGGCACGCGTCAATTATCGTTGCCTTCGTTGAAGTACTTGTCTTCGTCAAATTCAGGCTTCTTTTGTGCCGGCCCGATTTCAAGAATTCTAAATTCAGTACGTCTGTTTTTCTGTCTTCCTATAGGGTTATCGGTTCCATCCGGATTCGTATTGCGGGCAATCGGTTTGCTTTCTCCATAGCCTTTGGCAGTCAATCGGTCAGAGGCAATTCCTTTCCGCACCAAATAATCAACAGTTGACTGAGCTCTTCGCTGAGAGAGTTCTAAGTTATACGATTCAGAAGCAACACTATCCGTGTGTGAGCCCATTTCAATTTTTATGTCCAGATTATCATTTAATATCTCAACCAACTTATCCAGTTCTTTCGCTGATTCGCTATTGATATCTGCTTTATCGTATGCAAAGTAGATGTTCTTCAGAACAAAGAATATGTTCTTCGCTTTTCTATCGAGAACCAATACTGTATCAAACGTAATGTTGGTCACCAGTTCTTTTAGCGATTCTACCGGAACAGATTTGCCAACAGTCGTATATGGCTGGCGTTTTACGATGTAGCCATCATGATCGCCTAATAGTACATAGTTTTCATTTTCATAAACGCGGAACAAAAACTTGCCATCGGTTCCGGTTACATATTCTTGCATCACATCGCCACCCTGATCCAACAAACTCACTTTGGTTTCGGCTAAGATTTCGCGGGTGCTGTCTTTGCGGATGTTGTAGGTGATCCCTTGCAAATAGTAGTTCACTACTTTCAGATTCGGGTCGTCATTCACGAACGTGTAAATGTCATCATCGCCTTTGCCTCCTTCACGGTTAGAAGTAAAAAATCCACGATCGGGCTTGAATAAAAACATACCGAAATCATCTGCGGTAGAATTCATCGGCTGACCGAGGTTTTCAATTTTTGTTTTACCGTTCACACGGTTCACTACAAATAGATCCAGCATGCCATAGCCGGGATGGCCATCGGAAGAAAAATAAAGCTTACTATTGTCGGCCATGTAAGGAAACATGTCGTCCCCGGCTGTGTTGATCTCCGGCCCCATGTTTTTTACTTTACCCAAGCGGCCGCGACTATCCATGATGGCCGAGTAAATATCCAAGCCTCCGTAGCCTCCGGGGCGATTGGATGAAAAATACATCGTGCGTCCATCAGGGCTCAATGCGGGAGTGGATTCCCAATAGTCGGGTGTATTGATGTTCAAAAAAACCGGATCGCTCCAAGCGCCATTTCTGAATCGTGAGAGATAAAGGTCTACATCTTTAGCGCCTTTTTTCTTACCGGTATTGCCACGGGCAAAAACCATCAACTTGCCATCGGGTGAAAAGGTGATGCATCCGGAGTTCACATTTTCAGCATTGATATTGGGAGGCAAGGACTTGAGTGTTCCTAAGTCGACATTGGCAGCTTTCGTATCTACCTGATATAAGTCAGTGTAAGGTGTGCCACTGGCTTCATAGATTTTTGCATTGGCACGGGAAGAAGCAAAGTATAAAACACTGTTTGAATAGGCAGGAGCGTATTCAGCAAATGGAGTGTTGAGTGTTTCTAGTGGTTTTGTGCGGTAGTATGATTTCTTTTCGTCCAGTTCTTTTAAGTAGCTAAGGCCGTTCAGTTCCTTGCTGGCTCTGTCTTTAATCTTTTCGTTTTCAGTAGACTCTACTAATTGATCGAGCACTTGTTTGGCTTCCTCATATTTTGCGTTGGCCTGAAGCGCTTTAGCATAGTAGAAACGGATGGAGTCTTTTACCTCAGCAGGGCCACTGGCTTTGGCATAATAAGATTCTGATTCTTTGATGCGATTGGATAATCGATACGATTCGGCCACAAAATAATTGGCCTTGCCGTTATTGGGCTGCTTAGCCAATTTCTTTTTATAGTAAGCAATTACTTTCTCGTACTTGCCGTACTTAAACGATGTTTTGATTTTTTTCTCAGGGCTACAGCTAATCAATAAGCTGAGCAGTAAAATGAGGCCAAGTCCGTTTTTCATAAAAAATTACAGCCCTAAAGTACGAAAATTAAAATTCTACTGGACTAACGTATGGTTTACCAAATATTTTGCCATCCACGATTTTTCTACCGGAATTCTCCATATCGTTTCCCAATCACCTTTTGTGGCCACCAAATTATTGAAAGTAATGGTTTGAGAAGATAAATAACCGGATGCAAACAAAGGCTTTAGTTCTAATCGGCTGAACAATTTAACCTCATCGTTGATAAGAAATGCGATCTTAGAAGCATCTAAAAAATTAATCCTTTGATTTTGCAGGTTTTTTAATAGGCGCACCGATCCATCAATGGAGCAACCACTGGCATGGTGCACCCCTTCGTCTACGGCCAGAATCAAAAACTGATTGAGCAAAAGATGAAAAGACGTTTTTAACGGTTGTCCATGCGCCTCCCAGCCTTCACAAAACGATTTATATTGGGCACTTACCAGTTCAGATTCTTGTTCGGTCAACTTTCGATCGGCCTGATAAGCCCAGATG
>JABFSO010000144.1 GCA_013140555.1 Cyclobacteriaceae bacterium
AAATTGAACAATGCATGGCCTACTAAAATCAGTGCTACGGATTTGAAATCAGATGGAAACGAAGTAGCGATTGATAGCATTGAAATTGCACACGAAGGTTTAACCATCACCAACGGAAAATAACCGATGGCTAATTTCTATCCACCGGGTGCTTTTTATTTCGCGGTCAGCTTTACGGGCATCACAGCAAAAGTGGATGCTGCCTTTCAGGAAGCGAGTGGCATCAATGCCGACCTTGAAACAGAAGAAGTGGTGTGTGGTGGAGAGAATCGTTTCAAATTCAAATTGCCCATGGCTACCAAGTATGGCACCCTCACATTGAAACGTGGCTTTGTTACCGGCAACTCGGATTTAGCCAAATGGTGCAGCGATACGTTGGGCAATGGATTAAATACTCCGATAGCTCCCAAAACTATTACCGTCAAATTGTTGAATCAACAAGGCGATACATTGGTGAGCTGGGATTTTATCAACGCCTATCCGGTGAAGTGGGGTGTGTCGGAATTTAAATCAACTGAAAGCACCTACGTGGTAGAGTCGCTGGAGTTTGCCTACAACTACTTTAAAAAAGGATAACCATGCCGATTGAAATACGCGAGCTGATTATACGAACGCATGTTACGGATGATGATCACTTTCGCAAGAAGAGAGAAACACCGGTGGCAAAATGGAATGAAAAGGAAATCATTGAGCGTTGCGTGGAAAAAGTGCTGCGAAAATTAGATCGGAAAAAGGAACGGTAATTTATGAAAGACGCAAGTGGACGGCTGCAATACCTGACAGTGGTAGGATACAAAGACAATGCGTTTAGCAATAAGATTGATTCTTACCGGGCACTGATCAACCCTGACAAGTACACGCAGAATTATGAAATCGGATTTAATGAAGAGCAGGGCATAGGCACCTCCAATGCCAGTATTAAATACAAGAAGTCGGCACCGCAGGGAGTCACTTTTGAATTGATATTTGATGGAACCGGTATTCTTTCGTCATCGCGCACTGATGTACAAGCGGAGATTACAAAATTTAAAAAGATAGCGTACGATTACAATGGCGAGATTCACAAACCCAATTATGTAAAACTCATTTGGGGCAAAGGGCTTAGCTTTCCTTGTCAACTCACATCGCTGAGCATCAACTACACACTTTTTAAGTCAGATGGATCTCCGCTGCGCGCCAAGGCCAGTGTTTCTTTCAAAGAATATCAAAACCCCAAGAAAGTAGCCGCACATGCCGATCCTAAATCACCCGATATGACACACGAGTGGGTAGTGAGAGCCGGAGATAACTTGCCCATGTTGGCACATCGTATTTATGGCGACAGCTCTCAGTATTTAAAAGTAGCCGCTTTCAATAAGCTCGATAACTTTCGATACCTCGTGCCGGGCACTACGATTTATTTTCCACCCTTAGTATAACCTATGCCTGCTTCGCCTGTAGTTGCCACCAGTGATTTAGTTACCTACGCCATCAAAGTGAATGGGCAAGCTATCGACTCTTCCTATCAGGTGTTGACGGTGATGGTGAATCAACAAGTAAACCGCATTCCCTTATGTGAAATTGAAATTTTGGATGGCAGTGCCGATACCGAAGATTTTCCCATCAGCGATGGCAGCTCGTTTATTCCAGGCAATAAAATTGAAGTGATGGCCGGCTATGAAAGTGGCACGCAAACGATCTTCAAAGGAATTATTGTCAAGCACGCCATTCGCATTAAAAAAGAAGAAGGACCGGTGCTGGCTGTGATTTGTAAAGACGAGGCAGTGAAGATGACGAAGGCACGCAAGAATGCATACTTCACCAATAAAACGGATAGCAGCATTCTCTCTTCGCTCATTGGTAACTATGGATTATCAGCAGATGTGGCTTCTACCACTCCGCAGCAGAAAGAAGTGATTCAATATTATGCTACCGATTGGGATTTTATGTTGGCGCGTGCCGATATAAATGGAATGGTAGTGATGGTGAACAATGGAAAAGTGAGCATCAAATCTCCGGATAGTTTAACCAACACCGTTCTTACCTTAACGTATGGCATTGATATTTTTGAATTTGACGGAGAAGTAGACGCAGAGAATCAATTTAAATCAATCAAGTCTTCGGCTTGGGATATGAAAGGGCAGGCGCTCACTTCGCAATCGCAATCGCCTTCAAATTTTGGAGCCGGTAATCTTTCGTCATCTACACTTTCGGGTGTTTTGAATTTAGATTCTTTTGATCTGCAAACAGGTGGGTTTCTGGAAAGCGCTATGTTAACTACATGGGCGAAAGCAAAAGCAGTGAAGAGCGCTTACGCGAAAATGACAGGCTCGGTTCAATTTCAAGGAAGCGCGGCTGCCGTGCCGGGCGTGTTGATTGAGTTGAAAGGAGTAGGGGCGCGCTTCAATGGAAAAGGATTTGTTTCGGGCGTTCGTCACGAACTGCACGAAGGCAACTGGATCACTACGGCTACGCTGGGGATTTCAGCAGATTGGTTTACCGAACAAATGAAAGTGGAAGCACCACTTGCCTCTGGACTATTGCCGGGTGTGCAAGGTTTGCAAATTGGTATTGTCAAACAAATCAATTCCGATCCCGACAATGAGTTGCGTGTAAAACTAGATTTGCCATTAGTCGGCACAGCCGGAGAAGGTGTGTGGGCGCGATTAGGAAATGTGTATGCATCTTCCGGCTTCGGCTCGTTTTTTTATCCGGAAGTAAATGATGAAGTCATTGTAGGATTTTTTAATGATGATCCTCGCTACCCGGTCATATTAGGTTCACTGTATAGCAGTGGTCGCACTGCGGCTTTCACACCCGATCAGCAAAACAATACCAAGGCATTGGTAACTCGGGCAAAAATGAAAGTAGAGTTTCAAGAAGATAAAAAGATCATCACCATCACGACACCGGGCAACAATCAGATTGTGTTGAGTGATGAAGCTAAGAACATCAAAATAACAGACGAGAATAGTAATTCCATCACGATGTCGTCCAGTGGTATTGAAATTAAAAGTGCTTCAGCCATAACGATTGATGCAGCCACCACGCTGACAATGAAAGCAGCTACCGGTGCTTCGGTGAAAGTTTCAGGAGGCGATTTGTCGATGCAAGCACTGAATGTTTCAAGCGAAGCACAGTTGTCATACAAAGCGCAAGGAAATGCCTCGGCACAAATGACAGCCGCAGGCGAAGTAAAAATTCAAGGAGCGTTGGTAATGATTAACTAAGAATAGAGAATAAAATAAAAAATAAATATGCCCCCGGCAGCACGACTCACCGACTTTCACCAATGCCCCATGGTCACCCCCGGACTTCCGCCTATTCCCCACGTAGGCGGACCTGTGGTGGGGCCTGGTCAGCCAACGGTTTTGATCATGAAGTTGCCGGCTGCCACATTAGGCGATATGCTGGTATGTGTCGGGCCACCGGATACCATTGTGAAAGGTTCAGCTACTGTTATGATCGGAGGGAAGCCGGCAGCGCGTATGGGTGATACAACCGCACATGGAGGAACCATTATGCTGGGAGCCATGACGGTGTTGATTGGCGGATAAAATAATATGACTGCAATGAAACGAGCGAAATCATTTTTAGGACAAGGCTGGGCATTTCCACCGGAGTTTTTGCGCGATGTCAATTCAGTGGCGCTTTCCGCGGAAGAAGAAAGCATCCGGCAAAATTTACATATCCTTTTTTCTACGCAGTGCGGAGAGCACTTTATGAATAGCGAATACGGCACCATCTTAAAGACACTTTTGTTTGACGACCCGGATGCCAACATGTATAGCGCCATTCAGGATACTATTCGTGATGCCATTGTACTTTATGAACCACGCATCAAATTAGATAACGTGCAGATTGAAGCGGATCCGGATGATGACAGCAGAGTCAATATAGCGGTAACCTACACGGTCGTTACCAATAACAGCCGCAGAAATTTTGTTTATCCGTTTCATTTTATTGAAGGAACTAATTTGAATCGCTAAGGGTGAAGACTTCCTTCAACATATCGCCCTATATCAAAGGAACTTTGCAAGGAAGGCAAACACCGGATGCGCTTGCCACCGATCATTTTCTGGTAGACGAGCGAACGAAGTTAGATTGGATGGCGTATGTGTCTCAAGTTGGCCGCGTCCTCGACTTTCATGCAGTCAATGGATCAGTAGAAGGTACGTGGGAATCATTTTTACTTTCCGATGTATCCTTGTTAACCGCGCGCATCGCGCAAACGCATCGCGTTCAAGAATACAATCAGTTTATTACTTTGTATGAGGCATTGAAAGATCAGGAGCAAATTCATCGAAATAAAAATTACCTACCTACTTTGTTTGCCCTCGGCTTTGAGGTGGCTACTCTCATCGATGCATGGTATAAAATGTCGAAGCAGAGTTTTGCTGTCAGCTCGGTGGCTACCTTTCTCACCGAGCGCATTCAAACAGTAGGAATTACAAATGTCAGTACGTTTTATCAGTTGTATCAGAAGCTGAAACGAAAAGTGCATTTTGAAGAACCAAACAATTTGCATTTGCTTCAGCAGTTGAGTTCCGTCTGGAAATTCAATCCACTGGTAGAAATTAAGAAGCAAGAGCAAAACACCACCGAAGAAGATTTGCTCAAACAGATACAAAAAGCAGGGCAGGAGTTGTTTCAATTACCCAGCGAAATCAACCGATGGGCTGCGGCTGAATTTGAACGTTCGCTGCAGCGCAAAGACATGCCGCCTCACATTGGTTTAATGGCCACGTTCTTTGACCTCTTTCGCGAACAACAAAAAGCAATCAATACCATCACCAAGCGTCATCTGGAATTTTATTACCAGTCGGTTCTTCAATCGCAAAAGAAACCCGCTTTGCCCGATCATACGATAGTTGTTGTAGAGCTTGCCAAGGGAGTTGAGAAATTAACTTTAACGAAAGGTGCTACTATCTCCGGAAGCACCGTAGAAGGCGAGCCCGTTGCTTTTCAGGTGAAAGAAGATACAGTAGTAAATGCCGCAAAGATTGCGCGCTACTTCACGCTTAACTTTCCATGCGATGATGTGAATGTGGGTAGTGATACAATGATCCTCGGTACAGTTTCGAACTTTAATGAAATCGGAAATACTTCCTGGCCTATTTTCGGTGGTGGATTATCAACACCCAATTGGTCGCCACAACCTTTTACATTGGGCTGGGCATTTTCATGTTCTGATCTGTTGTTGGCACAAGGCACCCGATCGCTCACCATCGTGTTCACTTGTAAATCTTTCGAAGCAGAACTAAGTGGAATTGACTTTAGTAGTTTGTTTGAAATCAAATTGACGGCCAAAGAAGGATGGCACACGGCTGCGATCAATCAAGTACAATACCAAGCAGATGGACAATTGAAATTCATATTGAATCTCGCACCGACAGATCCTTCGATCATTACGTATGACAAAAAAATACATGGCACAGGTTATGACACCACGTGGCCGATTTGTGCAGTCACGCTAACAGATAGAGGCAAACAACAATTTGACGTGTTGTCGAAATGGAGTGTAGACAAGGTTTCCGTTGCTACCGATGTAAAGGGAGTTTGCGATTTCTTGATTGAAAATGAATCCGGTAAACTTCCCAACACAGCTCCCTTCATTCCTTTTAATGAACCCTTGCCGGGAAGTAATTTATATGTAGGCGGTCAGGAGTTTTATGTGAAGTGCTTAACACAATTGGATCTTACTATTGTGTGGGATAAACTGCCTGCTGATTTTCAGGAATATTACAGTGCTTACAATACATACTATCAGGAGAAAGGAGATAAGAAACAAAAAGCTTCTCTCAATCTAACATCGGGGTCCGTGCAGGAGCAGCCGATTCTCAATCAATCATTCAAAGCAAAGGTTTATGAATTGGATGGCGATAGTTGGAAGGCAGTTTCCAAAGAGGGAAACAATCGCGTAGAGTATTGTCTGTTTACCGAAGATCCAACAAAATCTGTTACTTCGGCTGTGCCGCAACTGCCCTTAGTAAAAAATGCGCAAAAGAAAATCTCACTCAAAGGTCCCTTTCGATTCAACCCTCAGTTGCAGGTTTACACCGGACTGAATAACAATTTGCGCGAAGGCTTCTTTTGCCTTTCACTCTCTTCTCCAAGTCAGGGTTTTGGTAGTGTAGATTATCCAATCATTGTTTCGACTGTTACGATGGATAATAGTGCAGCTTTAATGCACAATGCCCGATTGGTGAAACTTCATAAACTACCGATCAAACCATTACCGGCTATCCCGTATGTTCCTAAAATGAAAGGGATGGAAGTCGATTATCAATCCGCACAGAGTTATCCATTAGATGCTACTTCCAACTTTGTTAAATGGTATCACTTGCATCCTTTCGGAATTGAACCGGTGCCATTCCATGAAGAACTGCCTAAGTTATTGCCAACGTATCCTGCCCAAGCGTATGCTTATTGGGGTGTTGAGTCATTAGCACCCAATAACCATTTGTCGGTGTTGATTACCGTAGAAAGCAAATCGAAATCAATTCATAAAGCATCACCCGATGATTTTATCTTTGAATACAGGAGTGCCCATGGTTGGCGCAAAATGTTGGTCGTTTCAGATGGAACAGAAGGGTTTCAACGATCCGGTGAAATTAGACTTTCCATTCCAACGGATATTGTAAAAGGCGGAATCAATTTGCCGGAATCATTTTATTGGCTTCGCTGTGGCCAATC
>JABFSO010000440.1 GCA_013140555.1 Cyclobacteriaceae bacterium
TCGGGTGGTGATGAAAAAACCACTTTCCTTTTGAGTGGATCTTATACGAAGCGACAAGGAATCATTCGTGCAAACGAATTTGAGCGTGGAACAGTTAGATTAAATATCACGCATAAGCCAGTGGCTAAATTGACTTTAGGATTAAACCTCTCAATGTCAATGCAAAGAACTTTGGGTGCCATTGCAAACGGAAACTTTGTAAACGGTCCTTTCCAGGCAGCTTTTACCGCTCAGCCTACTTCACCAGCATTGGCTCCAGATGGTTCTGGATGGGCTTTGTATCCTCTAAGATCCCCCGGTTCACACTTGTTTGGATATAACATCAGACAAGGTGTTGAAGAAGAAGTTCGTTTAGGAAGAACACCTCAAACAGTTTCAAGTTTCAACGTTAACTACGAGATTATGCCAGGCTTATCAGCCAATGCATTTGCCGGAGTTGATGCTTCATTCGGAACGGATAACAACCAGCGTCCTGGTTCAATCCCTGTGTTTGCAGGTGGTCAGATGGCGGTTACAAGCAGAAGAACAATCGCTTGGAATACCAACTTCACTTTAAACTATACTAAGAAAATAGCTAATGATCATTCATTATCGGTGCTAGCAGGTTTTGAGTATCGTAATGAAGCGAGAGGTGGTGTAACAGCCAGCCAATTTACTTTCGCTAATCCTGCATTAAGATTGCTTTCACAAGGAGCTACAGCTCGTCCTGCATCTGAGTTTTATTTTGACAACGCCAGACAAGGTTTCTTTGGACAAATTAAGTACGTATTCAAAGACAGATATATCGCAGACTTCACTTTAAGAAGAGACGGATCTTCACGATTTGGATCTCAAACCAAGTATGGTAATTTCTACGCTGGTTCATTGGCATGGAGATTGTCTGAAGAGAGTTTCATTAAGGATCTAAACTTCTTTCAAGATTTGAAAATCAGAGGTTCTTACGGTAAAGTTGGTAACTCAGAAATTGCAGACTACGATTGGTTCACAGCCTATGGAACTCCTAGTGCTGGCGCTCCTGGTATAGCCGCGGGTGCTCAATATTCTGGAGGTTCTATTTTACGTTTAACTCGCCTTGGTAACGACTTTATTTCATGGGAAGAAAAATATCAAACCAGCTTTGGTATAGATTATTCAATTTTCAATGGCAGATTGTTTGGTTCGGTTGAATATTACAACTATCAAACCAAAGAACTTTTGTTCGATGTGCCAAAAATGAATGATGGAGGTATCAACACGGTTCGTGGAAATAGCGGTGAAGTACTCAATAAAGGTTTCGATATTGAATTAGGTGGTGTTGTTATTGATACTAAGGGATTTAAATGGGAAGCCAAGGCTAACTTCAGTACCCTCCAAAACGAGCTTGTAGCTCTACCTAACAATCAGAAGAGAATTGGAAATACTTTGATCGTTGGTCAACCTATTCAATTCAATTATTTGTTCGAATTTGCTGGAATTAACCCTGCCAATGGTAAGGCAATGATTTATGATACTTTGGGTAATTTGGCATATAGAGGACAGAATAGAGATGCATCTGTTAAAGGATCACCCATCCCAACTTGGTTTGGTGGGTTTTCAAATACATTCTCTTATAAGGGCTTGTCTTTGGAAGTATTCTTCCAGTTTAGTGGCGGTAACAAAGCATTTAATGGTGACCTCTACAACTTGTATGCTTCAGGATCAAACGCCAATAATCAGCTGACAAGCCAACTTAACAGATGGCAGCAGCCTGGAGATATAACCAATGTTGCAAGACCATTCCAAGGCGGTTCGCAAGATGGACTTGATCAACAGTTCGGAACATTTGGTACCACGCAGTTCCTATCAGATGCTTCTTATATTCGCTTGAAGCAAATTCGATTGAGCTACAACCTTCCATCAAAGCTTGTTTCAAAAGTGAAATTGTCGAAATGCAACATTTTTATTCAGGGACAAAATCTATGGACCTATACGAAATTCACTGGTATCGACCCTGAGGTTATTGTGAACAATGCTCAAACAGGAGTGAGTTCATTCGGAGCTTATCCGGTTTCAAAGCAATTCTCCGCTGGTATTACCATAGGTTTATAATTTTAAAAGAAATAGACTATGAAATTTAAGAAAATAAAGATTTTAGCATTATTGATGGCCTTCAATTTGGTGGCCTGCAATATCGATACAGTAGATCAGTCTGCACTTTCACCAACACTTGCATTAAATAACATTGCGGGTGTTCAAAGTGCGGTTCTAAGTACTTATAGACGTGTTTGGGAATTTAACTTATACGGTCAGCAAATCAATATCCATGGAGATGCATTTGCGGACAATGTTGAAATTGTGAACAGAACTGGTCGTTACGAACAAGAAAACATCAACGGAATTGGTGTTTACGCAAATCGTTGGGGCCAAACAGGTTTTGGAGAAGGTTGTTATGGTATTGTAAAGGATGCTAATTACGTTCTGGCTTATTTGCCAAAATTGAACTTAGCAAATGTTCCCAGCACAGCCACAGTAACTTCGCAAAACGTAATTGATCATTTAGCTGGAGAAGCGAAATTCTTACGAGCACTTGCGATCTTTGAATTATTGCGTGTGTATTCGTATGAGCCTGGCAAGGAAATCGGTGGATTTAACTTAGGCGTTGTATTACGTGATAAGCCAACTTTAGCGGTATCTGATATTGACCCTAAACCTAGAAGTACCAATTTGGAATGCTATCAGTTTATCGAAAAGGATTTGCAAGATGCAATTGCTGGTCTTGTGCCTTCAGCTAACTTAGGAGGATGGCCAAGTTCTTTAGGAACTATCACGTTCCCATACAGAGCAACGAAGGCAGCAGCAGCAGCATTGTTAGCTAGAGTATACCTCTATTGGGGTCGTTATGCGGATGCGGATGCTCAAGCTACTGCCGCATTAGGTTTTTTGACTGTTTCCGCTCCGGTTACGTCTGCAAACTATGTTGCGTCTTGGAGCGCAACTCCTCACACTGAGTCCATTTTTGAATTGGAGATAAGAGCTTCTGACTTTAGCGGTGTGGATGGTGCAAATAACTCGATGAATTCTATTACTACCAATTTGTTGTCAGGTAGCCAGTACTGTGTTGCTGCTAGTGCAGAGTTAATTGCTGCTCATGAGTCAGGGGATGTAAGAAGAAACCTATATGTTACTTCGGCAGCAACCTCAAACAAACCTCAGGTTCGCAAGTGGCCAGCTGAAAAAGGTGCATTCGTAGAAAACATTCCAGTGATCAGAAGAGCTGAAATGTATTTGATCCAAGCTGAAAGCAGAGCCAGAGTAGGCGGTAATGATGCAGGTGCTCAAACTGCAATCAATACTCTAAGGACTAATCGCGGACTGGCAGCTACTGCGCTTACAGGTCAGGCTCTAATCGATTTAATTATGAATGAAAGAAGAGTTGAACTTGCTTTTGAGGGCCATCGATTCTTTGATTTAAAACGTCTTGGGTTGCCGATTACCAAAAACGCAGCTACAAGTGTTGCAACAATACCTGCTAATGACTTCAGAATTTTGCAACAAATTCCGGTAGATCAGATTTTACTTTCGAATGGTGTTTTAAAGCAAAACCCTGGTTATTAACATTTAAACATCTAATAAATGAAAAAGAGTAATTTATTTCATATTCTAGCATGGCTGGTTATTCCGGTACTGCTTAATTCATGCTTTTCAGATCCTGGTACGGACATAAAACTTACCAGTGTTTCGAACGTAGAGATTAGCGAAGCTACAACATCAGCTGGTTTAGATGTTTCTAAATCATATGATAAGATACCTGGTGGACCTGTAGATATTAAGGATTCAATACGAGTAAACCTAGTAGGGGCACAACGAGCCTCTGCTACGAACGTGTCCTTTACTATTGACCCAACTAGTACGGCAGTAGCTGGATTGCACTACGACATGATTTCTCAGGCGTCCATTTCAATCCCTGCAAAATCAAGTTTTGGTTACATCTACTTTACTGTGCATCCTCAAGTGCTCAACCCTGGTGAGGTTTTTAAATTGAAAATCAATTTAACTACTGCGGATGTTCCGGTAAGCGTTAACTTTGGGAAATTCACACGTTCTATCAGAATCTCTTGTCCTTTCTTAAGAGCATCTTTCTTAGGCGCCTACAAATGTTTAGAGCCTTCATATGGTACTTATGATGTTAACATTTCAGCTGATGCAGTGGATCCTTTTACGGTTATCAATAGTAACTTCTGGGATGCTGGTGCTTCAATAAAATATGTATTTACGGCTAATGGATCGGTAAGTATTCCATTGCAAACCTTTACTGCTGGAGCAACCTATACTGTACAATCACAGACTGGTACAAGTTATGATGCTTGTATAGGAAAGTTTATTGTACCATACATTGTTAAGAATGCAACAACAGGAGCAACTGTTGATATAAATACGCATACCTTTACAAAACCATAATCTTAATCTCTGTTCATAAAATAAAAGGCTCTCTAGGGAGCCTTTTATTTTAACCTTTTATTTGAAATAAGTTATGAAAATTCCAACCTGTATAATATTCACTTTCCTGAGTTTGATAATAACCGCCCAGGTATTTGGTCAATCGTATGAAGCAATGAAATTTAACCTTCAGAAACTTCAGACTGAGCGTAGAGTTGTAGATTCTATACAATCGAATAAAGCAAAGGAATACTCCTTACAGTTTGATATTCCTTTATTGACCAGAACAGATCATTACACCAAGCAGCTAGTTGGAATTGATGATGCCGGAATACCGTTGTTTATTTCCACCGATAATGCGAAGGCTGCTATAACCACCGGAGTGACGGGAGTACGAATAGGTGGCAGCCTTGGCCTTAACTTGGAGGGAAAAGGAATGACGATTGGCATTTGGGATGGGGGAAAAGTAGGGCACCTCGAGTACAATGAGAGAATTATTTCTACCGAAGGTTCGAATAGTGACGCTCATGCGACTCATGTTAGTGGAACAATGGTGGCCACGGGTATCAATTCAGTGGCAAAGGGAATGGCTCCAAAGGCGCAACTTATTTCTTATGATTTCAATAACGATTTATCTGAAATGGCAGCTCTGGCAAAGCCAGACCAAACTTCATTAATTATTTCAAATCACTCATATGGATTTGTTACAGGCTGGGATTGTACCGTAACACCTTGCCAATGGCGCGGAAATGCAACCATCAGCAATAAAGAAGATTATCGTTTTGGTTTTTATTCATCGAATACTAGGAACTGGGATGTTTTGGCAAATAATGCCCCCTATTATTCTATCATTAAATCTGCGGGTAACGACCGTTCGAACGGCTCAGGAGCAATTTATCCACCTGATTGTAATGGAGGATCTGGATATGATTGCATAGAAGAGCAAGCTACGGCAAAAAATATTATGACCATCGGAGCCGTCAATGCGGTGTTGAATTACACAGATCCTTCTTCGGTTGTGATGAGTTCATTTAGTGGATGGGGACCAACTGATGATGGAAGAATAAAGCCAGATTTAGTGGCGGATGGGGTTAATGTTTTTTCAACTGTTTTGAATAACTCCTATGGAAACCTAAGTGGCACGAGTATGTCTACACCCAATGTAACAGGCTCACTTGCATTAGTTCAAGAATTGTATAAAAAACTAAATGGAGGCAACTACATGCTTGCCTCTACACTAAAAGCTGTAGCGATTCATACGGCCAAAGAAGCCGGAACAAACCCCGGGCCAGATTTTAGTTTCGGTTGGGGATTGCTAGACGTAGAAGCAGCATCACGCATGTTGCTATCTAAGTTTAATAAGGGAGTGGTAATAAAGGAGATAGTACTAAAAAATGGAGACACTTATGAATTACCGATACAGTCAAAGGAAAATTATAAAATAACGGCAACAATTGTTTGGAATGATCCGGCAAGCACAGCCACCCCTGCTTCATTAGATCCAACAGCTATTAAACTTGTAAATGATTTGGATTTGCGTATTACCGATGAACTAGGCAACAAAGAATATCCGTGGATATTAAGTACAGAATTGGAAAATCTAAGTCTGCCAGCATCCAAAGGTGATAACATTCGCGATAATGTGGAAAAGATTGAATTACTTGAACCTACAAAACAAGTTTACACCCTTTCAATAAAGCATAAGGGTTCTCTTACAGGTGGCTCTCAAGTAGTTTCGTTGGTGGTTACATACACTCCTGTAGAATCACTTCCAAGTTCATTATACTGGGTAGGAGGAAGTGGTGATTGGTCTGATCCTGCGCACTGGTCTATTTCGAGTGGAGGTAGCTCTGGCAATACAATCCCTTCATCTGCGGATCATGTAATTTTTGATGAAAATTCTTTTTCAGCGAATGGTACTGTTAACGTTACTGAAAATGTGAATTGCAACTCTTTGTTGCTTCTTGCCAGTACAGAGAAAATAGAATTCACTTTAAATAACAAGCAGATTGGATTGGCCGGAGATTTGGTTGCGGCCGACACTACATTTAGAATCGTAGATAATGGCACATTGAAGTTTCAAAGTGCAACAGCCGATTCTAAGACTATTACTTTAAATAATTGCGACTTTGCATCAGTTAATTTAGATTTTTTTGCGGGTAGCTATGTCCTGAGAGGGAAAGCTAAAATAAATGCTGTTAATCTCAACTCGGGATCATTGGATATGGCAAATTCAGTTTTGGGTGTCCAAACCTTAAGTAGTTTTGGTA
>JABFSO010000174.1 GCA_013140555.1 Cyclobacteriaceae bacterium
ACTGTGCCGTAAATGCTTTTGTACTCGCAACACCAATTTCAGGGCCTGCGTGTGTGTAAGCACCGGCATGCGTTGCGCGAGGAATCGAAGAGCCCACCACATTACACACACCAAAAATGATAGCGCCTTTTGATTTCGCTAAGTCAATGGCAGCGAGCGTATCGGCTGTTTCACCGGATTGCGAAATGGCAATCAACACATCGCCTTCGCGGATCACCGGATTGCGGTAACGGAATTCAGATGCATATTCTACTTCTACGGGTATGCGACAAAACTCTTCAAAGAAATATTCGGCTACTAAGCCTGCATGCCACGATGTTCCGCAGGCAACAATTAAAATACGGTCGGCATTGACCAGCTTATTCAAATATTCGCGCAAGCCACCAAGTATCAACCGACCGGAATCAGAATCCAAGCGACCTCTCATACAATCTTTGATCGAACGAGGCTGCTCGAAAATTTCTTTCATCATGAAATGTTCGAACCCACCTTTTTCAATGGCTTCCAATTCAAGATCAACAGTTTGAACATAAGGAGTCAATGGCAAATTGGCCGTGTTCTTAATGGTCAACTTTCCATCGTTTACAATCGCAATCTCCTGATCGTTCAAGTAAACTACTTCGTTCGTGTATTCAATGATAGGAGTAGCATCAGAAGCCATAAAAAATTCTCCCTTGCCAACACCCACTACGAGCGGACTACCTTTTCGGGCAGCAATTAACAATCGCGGGTTGTCCAGCGACATTACCACGATCGCGTAAGCGCCAACTACTTTGGTCAACGCCAAACGCACGGCTTCATCCAGTGAACATTTTTCTTTCTCCTGAATATCTTCAATAAAGTGGATGAAAACTTCCGTATCGGTTTCGCTTAAAAAGCGATGTCCTTTGCGAAGCAAATCTTGCTTCAGCGAACTATAGTTTTCAATGATGCCGTTGTGTATGATCGCCAGTTTTTTGGTAGCTGAATAATGCGGGTGCGCATTTTCATCGTTGGGTTCACCGTGGGTAGCCCAGCGGGTGTGGCCCATACCAATGGTGCTCGATAAATTTTGTCCGTTGATGAAGGCTTCGAGTTCTGTTACTTTGCCTTTCTTCTTGTATACATTCAGGCTGCCATTGAGCAATGCAATACCCGCACTGTCATAGCCACGGTATTCGAGGCGCTTCAGGCCTTTAATGATAATATCACTTGCTTCTCTGTGACCAACATAAGCAACAATTCCGCACATAGTTATCGTGTGATTTAGATTTGTAGGAGTACATTAAAATCGCCACAAGGGGCAAAAATTGGTTGAGAATTACCCAACCAATTCGGTATACAAATTGAAGAATGACTCTGAATGATCATCATCTTTCGTATAGGTCTCGATTTTCTTCTTTTCTAATTTCTTTACCAGACCTTCCAATTTCTTGTTGTCGCCCGCAATGTTTACCACATCGGCAAACTCAGCCCCTAATTTGATAAAGCCTTCGTAATCGGCTGTTTTCAAATGGCCCAACATGTTATCTTCAATGTCAATCATTCTCACTTTGCCCATCAAATCACCTTTGAATTTGTGTGTGAAGGCATTGTTGTAAATAGTAAATACCGTTTTGGTATTCTTGAAGAGCGGATCTTTCTTGTAGGTGGTTTTCAAATACAAAGGAATGAAGCTGGTAATCCAGTCATTGCAATGAACGATATCAGGCGACCAGCCTAATTTGCGCACAGTTTCAATCACGCCTTTACAAAAGAAGATGGCGCGCTCGTCATTGTCTTCAAAGAATTTATTTTCCTTATCGTGAAATACCGACTTGCGGTGGAAGTAATCTTCGTTGTCAATAAAGTAAACCTGAAGCTTTGCATTTGGAATAGAAGCCACTTTAATGATCAATGGTTTTTCCTCATCGCCTACGGCAATGTTAATACCTGACAAACGAACTACTTCATGCAATCTGTTTTTGCGCTCGTTGATCAAACCAAAACGTGGCACTAAAATCCGAATCTCCATACCCTTTTCCTGCATGGCTTGCGGCAACTTTCTTACAAAATCCGATACCTCGGTTGTTTGTAAAAAAGGGTTGATCTCACTGGCTACATAGAGGATGCGGATCTTGGACATATTTATGGATTTTTAGAAAAGATAGAATACCGAGGCGCAAAAGTACGCAAAATTCACCCCTTATTCAACTATTCTTAACTTATAAGACCTATCTTTGCCACCCCTTAAAAAAGCCTGAAAATGGAGATTTTCAACGAAATTAAGCCAATAAGGGCTTTTCTGACTGCGCAAAAAAAGCTCGGGCGATCCATAGGTTTAGTACCAACTATGGGGGCTTTACATGCCGGACACTTGGAATTGATCCAATCTTCCCGCAAGGAAAATGACCTGACCGTGTGCAGTATTTATGTCAACCCGACTCAGTTTAACAACGCCAGTGATCTGGAAAAATACCCTCGCACCTTAGCCACAGATACGGCTCTCTTAAAAGAGGCAGGTTGCGATACAATTTTTGCTCCGGCTAATACCGAAATGTATGCTTCGCCTTCGCAGCTACATTTTGACATGGGGCATTTGGATAAAATTTTGGAAGGCGAGTTTCGTCCAGGCCATTTTAGTGGTGTGGCCTTAGTGGTTTCTAAGCTTTTTAATATCGTAGTACCCACACGCGCCTACTTCGGGCAGAAAGACTTTCAGCAATACAAAGTCATCACCCATTTGGTCGAGGAACTGATGTTTGATATTGAATTAAAATCAGTGCCCATTGTGCGCGAAACGAGCGGACTCGCCATGTCATCGCGCAACCAGCGCCTTAATCGGGAAGAAAGAGAACATGCAACTGTTTTTTACCGATCACTGCTTCTGGCAAAAGATCTTTTGAGTAAAGGCGAATCCATTATCCCCGTAAGGGAAAAAGTAAAACAACTGTGCGAATCATTTCCCGCAGTTCGGTTGGAATATTTTGAATGGGTGAACACCGTAAACTTAAAACCTGCCGAAAACGTTTCTAGCCAAACGATTTTACTGATTGCCGGCTACGTTGGTGAGGTGAGATTGATCGATAACTTAATATTGGAATGAGAATAGAAGTTTTAAAGTCGAAGATTCATCGCGTAAAAATTACGCAGGCCGAATTGCATTATGTAGGAAGCATTACCATTGACGAAGCTTTGATGGAAGCGGCACAGTTGATTGAAGGCGAAAAAGTGCAAGTGGTGAACATCAATAATGGCGAGCGCTTGGAGACGTATGTGATTACCGGAGCGCGCAACAGCGGCACCATTTGCCTGAATGGCCCTGCGGCCCGCAAAGCTCAAGTGGGCGATATCGTTATAGTTATCTCCTACGCCTCGATGGAGCTGGAAGAAGCAAAAGCATTCAAACCTTCTCTTGTATTTCCAAATCCTGAAAACAAACTGGCTTGAATAAGCAACTGAAATCCATTTTACAATATGTGGGCATGATTTTGCTCACCGTGCTTTTGTTGTGGCTTTCGCTGCGCGGATTGCAGGTAGGCGAAGGTGAAAACAAAACCGACTTTTTGTGGAAAGCCTGGGAGAAATCCAATAAAGTGTATCTGGGATTGATGGCGGTGATAGCTGCGCTCAGCCACTTATTGCGTGCGGAGCGTTGGCGCATGCTGCTGGCGCCTACCGGAAATAAAGTGGGACTCACCAATAGCTTTTTGTCGTTGATGATTGGCTACTTGGTAAACTTAGGCGTGCCTCGCGGAGGAGAAGTGTCGAGATGTTACAACCTCTACAAGTTGGAAAAAACTCCGGTGGAAGTTTCATTTGGAACGGTGGTCGTGGAGCGAATGGTAGATGTGATTTGTCTGTTGATTTTAATAGGATTTTCATTTGTAGCCGAGTGGAAAAAACTAAAAAGCTTTATCGATACACTCAACTTTTCATCGGGCGAAGGTTTCTCCATTCCACTTTGGGTCATTCTAGGAGCAAGTGCCGGCATTGGATTTTTAGTTACCCTTTATTTGTTTAGAAAAAATGAAAAGTTGCTGAAGATTGTTCGCGGTTTTAAAGAGGGATTGTTGGCGGTTTTTAAGTTAAAAAACAAAAGCTTGTTCCTGATCTACTCCATTGCAATTTGGATGATGTATTTTTTGATGAGCTATTGCGTGATCAAAGCCTTTCCGGAAACGGAAAACCTTGGCTTTAGTGCTGTGTTGACTTTGTTTGCGCTGGGCTCTATTGCCATGGCTGCACCACTTCCAGGCGGTGCCGGATCGTATCACACACTCGTGCCACTGGGCTTAGTGATGTTGTATAATTTACCTCAGCCCGATGCCGTGGCCTTTGTGTTTATCTTTCATGGCTGGCAAACGCTGCTGATGATTGTGATGGGTTTATTATCTTTAGTAGCTAGTTATTGGATTTTAAAATGGAAAAAACCGAGTACAAAATAAAAACAGTAGCCGAGGCTAAAGAGGTAATCAAAGGCTGGAAGGCTAATCACGAAAAAGTGGTTTTTACCAACGGCTGTTTTGATTTGTTGCACCTGGGACATGTGGATTATCTCGAAAAAGCGCGAGCTCTTGGTAATCGGCTGGTGATTGGCCTTAACACAGATGATTCAGTCAGTCGGTTTAAAGGGCCGGAGCGCCCGTTGCAAGATCAAAATTCAAGAGCGAGAGTTTTAGCAGCTCTACAATTTGTGGATTTGGTAGTTTATTTTAATGAAGACACGCCATTAAACCTGATTTCTGAGCTAATTCCTAATGTTTTAGTGAAGGGAAGTGATTATTTGGCAGAAAACATCGTGGGCGCAGAAGTTGTTAAAAAGAACGGAGGACATGTTGAGACAATCGACTTTGTGCCGGGTTACTCTACTACTCGGATTGTGGAGAAAATTAAACGAACGTAATAATACTAATTGAACGGATCGTTATAGGTGTATAAATAGCGCCAAAGAAAAAGGCTCGGAAAATATTCCGAGCCTTTTTTATTTCTATCGAAGATTTGTTTCTATCGATTGTAGCTGTCGAAGCTTTTGTGATCTCGCTGATACAAAACTTCTTTCGGTAGTGACTTGAAGTATTCGTACGTAATTTTCAATCCTTCTGCTCGCGAAACTTTCGGCTCCCAGCCTAAAATCTGTTTCGCCTTGGTGATGTCCGGCTGGCGTTGCTTCGGATCATCTTTTGGTAGTGGATTATAAATTACTTTTTGATTGGTGCCCGTTAGTTTAATGATCTCTTCGGCAAAATCCCCAATGGTAATTTCATGCGGATTGCCAATGTTCACCGGCTGTGCATAATCGGAAAGTAACAAACGGTAAATGCCTTCAACCAAATCATCTACATAGCAAAACGAACGAGTTTGCGATCCATCGCCAAAAACGGTAAGATCTTCTCCGCGCAACGCCTGGCCAATGAATGCAGGCAACACGCGTCCGTCATTTAGGCGCATGCGAGGCCCGTAGGTATTGAAGATTCGTACAATGCGTGTTTCCAATCCATGGAAAGTATGATACGCCATGGTGATGGCTTCCTGAAAGCGCTTCGCTTCATCGTACACACCACGCGGTCCTACTGTATTTACATTGCCATAGTATTCTTCTGTTTGCGGATGCACAGTTGGATCGACATACACCTCGGAAGTGGAGGCGATTATAATTCTTGCTTTTTTAGCACGAGCCAATCCCAACAGATTGTGAGTTCCCAGCGATCCCACTTTTAATGTTTGAATCGGAATTTTCAAATAGTCGATGGGGCTGGCAGGGGAAGCGAAGTGTAAAATGTAGTGCAACTCGCCCGGCACGTGTACAAACTTAGATACATCGTGGTGATAAAACTCAAAATCAGGATGTTTGAACAAATGCTCAATATTGCGCAAGTCACCAGTGATGAGGTTGTCCATGGCAATCACATGATAACCTTCTTTGATAAACCGATCGGAAAGGTGCGAGCCAAGGAACCCTGCGCCACCTGTAATTAAAACTCGTTTCTTCATATTTAAAATGATAGGATAAGACTATGAACCATAAATTACTTCCCGTCCAATACTAAAGTAAGTATAACCTAACTCTTTCATCAAAGATAAATCATACAAATTGCGACCATCAAAAATTACTTTGTTTTTCACGATGGTAGACAGCCGATCAAAATCAGGAGTTCGGAATTCGGGCCACTCCGTTGCAATAAAAATAGCATCCGCATTTTCAGCGGCAGCATACGGATCATCACAATAGGTAATACGGTCGCCTAAAATCCCTTTTACATTGCCCATGGATTCCGGATCGTGCGCTTTAATCTGTGCTCCTGCTTCCAATAAAGCTTCGATGTTATACAAAGCGGGTGCTTCGCGAATATCATCGGTATGTGGTTTAAAAGATAATCCCCACAGGGCAATTACTTTTCCTTTCAAGTCGCCTTTGAAATAATTGAGAACGGATGGAATGAGTTTGGTTTTCTGTTTCGTGTTTACGTCCATCACAGCCTTCAAAATTTTGAAGTCGTAGTTCACATCAGCTGATGATTTTTCGAGCGCCTGCACATCTTTCGGAAAACAACTTCCTCCATAACCAATACCCGGAAACAAAGACCGCTTGCCGATGCGGCTATCCGTGCCAATTCCTTTGCGCACCGAGTCTACATCGGCACCTACCAACTCGCACAAATCGGCGATTTCATTCATGAACGAAATTTTAGCAGCTAAAA
>JABFSO010000183.1 GCA_013140555.1 Cyclobacteriaceae bacterium
CGGAGGATCAGCGCCTACAGGGCTATGTGGCACCATATAAATTCGCTTGTTCTCTTCACGGAAGGATACAAAATAGGATGCCTGTGATCGATTGAAATTAAAATTACAATCATTACAGCTTGTTCCATATTTCCACTTTGTTTGCGCATACAATTTATGATAGGTCTTACCATGAATGAGGGTATCGCCAAAGATGCCTACTTTCACAAAGGCAGTTTTCGAAAAAAAGCTAATCTCGCAATGGGTTAGCGTCCAGAATGCATTCTTCGTTGGAAATGAATGGTATATATTCGAAGGATCAGTGTCGGGCACTGATCCACACGAATCTATCATCAGGATTGCAATTAGTAATAACCAGCTTATTTTACTCTTCATTTTTCTAATCCCTATTTCTTCAACTTTTCAAGCTCATCTTGATAAGCTGATTTATTCGCCAGTTGATTTTCAGGTATATTCTTCAATGCAATCTCCCAATTCTTAATTGCCTCTTTCTTGTTTCCTACTGCTGCATAACCGCGTGCCAGCCCGACATAAGTTGTAAATGTATCTTCCTTATACCTCTGACGATTCAATTTGTATATTTCGAGTGCCTCCTGATTCTTGCCTGCATTCAACAAGTATCTTCCATATTGATGGATTTCCTGCATCGTAGGATTCAGGTTGTCAATCGCTTCTTTCATAATAGCATCTGCTTCACTCGTCCGATTCAAGGCAATTAATATTTGTGACTTGAGCTGCATGCTGGCAAAATTCTTTTGATTATTAAATCGCTCACTCATCGTGTTGTCTACCCATTTAACAGCTTCCTCCAAGTTGATCTTATTGTTTAGACAATAGCGGGCCCCACTTAACCAATTATTAGAATTAAAGCCTGCGTACCCCACTAGCTCCGAGCGAATTTGATCCACGTAAAGTTTCTTTGCGTTCAATACTTCAATTTTAAAAGATATTCTTTTGTTTTCCCACCGCAGGTAAGCAACTGCCGACTCCGCCTGACGATCGTCAAAGCCATAGGTAAGCCATTCCGTGTATGGTGCGTCCTCAGGTGTAGTCTCTACTCTCAACACATCTTCATCCGCTGAATAATAATATACCCCCCAGCTAGTAGAATTCTTGTTGAAAATCCAAGTCCAAGGTTTATCTTTTTCTAATTGCATCATGAGTCCATAAGTACCCGCCTTTAAATCTTTACCATTGATTTTCACATCATGCGAAAAAGTAATGCTGGTAATCTCATTGGCTCCAGCTCGCCATGGAGAAGCAAGAGAGGTTCCAAATCCGTCCGGATCCTTCAGTCCATAGTGCACGAGTTCACCCCAAATATGTCCTTTCCGATCTTCTCCACGTGGACCATGCACATCCGGTCCGCGATAGGTAATCGTTACTGAAGCTAGACCTATCCATTGTGTAACACTGGACTTTTGGTTGTTGCCATTTGGTGGTGCTGTAAGGGTTATTGTTTGTGCTTTTGCAGTAACTGTACAAACTAGCAAAGCAAGGATCATTAAGGTAGTAGTGTTTTTCATATTGTGTTATTTAGTCGCACTTCAAACATACGGATAACGCTAAAAACGCATTAAAAATAGCGTTGCATTGAATGATACTCTTGTTGCAACCAAGCACCAGGTTTATCAATTATGGAATAAATAGTATGACCAAGTGCCTATTGAGCTCTTGCAACAACCATTCCACCAACTAATCGAGAAACTACCTTATCAGCTAATTTAGGGCGGCTTACTAACTCATGGAATAAATAATCAACGCAACCAGCGTAATGCCGATTGCATGAGCTGATCCGGTAATGGCGCCAAAAACCAGCGGTTTTTTCATTGTGGGTATGACGGCATTCGTACATGTTACCGCAGTGGCAAAACCAACTCCCAGCAATAAACCTAGAGATAAGGCTGCACTGATTGAAGCTGGCTTAATCAACTGAATCAAAACGGAAACAGAAATAGTAGTTATGAGGCAAGAAATAAATGGAACAACAAAATAGATGGTCGTTTCTTTCCAAATCTCCGTTCGCTGAAAGCCCATGGCTCGTTCCCACATTTTGCCAAACATGAATTGTCGGTGCCACATACCACTAAAAGCACAATAAACAATTGTTGCAATAGCAATGGCGCCCCAGTTAGTTTCTGTTAATAAATTCATTGTGATCATATTAAATTAAACATTGATTAGTTAATCATAGGATTTGTGCTGGCCGATGGATTAAAGCAAATTTGATAATAGCTTCACAATGTAATGTAAGGGTGTCAATCAAAGGAATTGAAACATCTTGTTGGCTAATAATCAACGGTAATTCTGTGCAGCCCAGTATTATTCCCTGAGCTCCATCCTTCATTAGCTCGTTAATAATAGATAGATAAGCTTCTTTCGTTTTTGATTTACATATGCCCTTGCCCAATTCGTCTCGCAGTGTTAGTTGAATAAATTCTCGTGTGCTCTCACTTTTCGGTACAATACATTCGATACCTTTTTGCATCAAGCCATCTTTAAAAAAATCCATCTCCATGGTGTACTTAGTGCCCAGTAAGCCAACTTTAGTTAATCGCTTTCCTTCGATAATCCGAGCTGTTTCTGATACGATGTTAATGAAAGGCAATTCTATTTTCGCTTCCAATTGTTCAATGAATTGGTGAGCCGTGTTAGCGCATAGCACAATACACTCTGCACCGCTATTTTTTAAACTTAAGCAAGCCCCATAGAGTAACTCAAAAGAATTATTCCAATTAACTAATTGAATATCGCCAAAGTTGAGTGAGTAAATAATGCATTCGGCAAAATTCAGCCCGCCTATCCGGGCGTTAACACCTTGATTGATCAATCGATAATAATCAACTGTAGAAACCCAACTTATACCCCCAACCAATCCAATTTTCTTCATTTCAAATTAATTGGATGAACGTTTTGTAAGAGTGAACCCATGGCAAATGATTCCAATTTTGTTTTGGCAAACTACGATCAAATTGCTCAGTTCTATCGCGCATTATTGTTGCAATATTCAGTATAGATGTTGAATCCCAATCCGAAAAAGTCATCAACCTAGATGATTCAACTTACTAGGAAGTCTAAACTTGAATAAACGAAACGTTATCTATAGACATTTAAAGTCTCATTGTTCTTACTGCTTTCCCACTAAGGAATCGTTTAATCTTAGAATAACATACGTTGCGATCCAGGCTCATCGCAATTAGCAACAACAGCAGTCCGAAGGTAAATGCTAATAAAAAAACAACCAATTGCAGTATCACCCCTTGAGCCAATGCATACCCCGCACCGAAGCTCAACCCATTACGAATATTCAATTATCATGGGCTGAATGAAACAAATGTTGCGTTCAAGGGTAATTTCGTTGCCTAAAACCTGTTTTTGTCTTCAAAATGATTATTCTCGCATTTCCGCAATACAACCAATGACTTAACCCGAATAACTTTCTCCAATTTAAAGCTCATTCATTTGACGAGACCTAAATATGAAATAGTACGTTCATGAATTCCATTGCCTCATTCATTCTATCCCTTTTCATTTTTTTTTCACTGGCATGTCATGGTCAGCATAAACTAGACAGTCTGCAATCCGTGCTGAATAATGCCACTGACACATTGCGCATTAAGGTATTGACCGAATTGGCTATGGAGTATGTTTATACAAATCCGCAAAAAAGTGAAAAGCTTGCGCTGGAGGGAGTAGCGCTCAGCAAAACCGTTGATTACTTTAAAGGCGCGGCAAAAGCGTATCATGTACTTAGTATTTCGTACGATATTCGCGGAGATTATGTAAAGGCCATTGAAAGCGCCACAGCCGGTGTTGAGTTTCTTCAGCATCATCAGGCTATTGATTCCGAACGAGAAGTGTATGCCAGTTTATTGAATGGCATTGGCTTGGCCTACTATCACCAAAGTAAATATAACGAAGCGCTTACCTCCTTCTTTTCTGCTCTGAAAGCTCTTGATCCGTCATCTCAATATCTTCGTGTTGCTAATGTGTATAACAACATCGGGCTAGTTTATCACGATCTCACACAATTAGATAAGGCATTAGAATATTACTTTAAAAGTTTTGAGCTAGTCAAAAACACGAAGCATGCCGTTCAAGCCGGAAGATCAGCCAATAATATTGGGTTGATCTATAATGAAAAGCAGGATTTTATTTCTGCCATTAAGTATTATGAAATATCGCTGGCCTATAAACGTGAAATTGCTGATGAAAATGGAATCAGTGCCAGCTATTTAAATTTAGGTATTACCTACAAACGGTTAAAGGACTACCCCACTGCATTGCGTTATCTTGAACTTTCGGAGTCCATCAAACTAAAATTAGATGATAAACTAGGGCTTTTGAATGTTCAAGATGGTAAAACTGATATTCTGATTCAACTAAAACGTTTTAAAGAGGCAGAAGTAATTGCTCTCAAAAATTTGAAACTCTTAGATAAGTTACATACTACCGAACCTAAGATTATGGTCTATAATCGGCTTTACAATTTACACGAGAGCCAAGGCAATTACAAGGAAGCGCTTACCTGGTACATTCGCACCACTACGCTTAAGGATAGTTTGTTTACTGCCGAAAAAAATAAACAAGCGTTGGAGATCGAGACTAAATACGAAACAGAAAAAAAAGAACAAACAATACGGCTTCTTGAAGGTGAAAAGCAAATTCAACTTATTTGGCAATACATACTTGCCGGCACCGCCATTGCAATTGGAATAATCTACCTCTTGCAACGATCGCGAACCCGAAAAGCCAAAGAACTTCTCGCCATTCAAAAAGAATACAACGCCAAACTGAAAGAAACCGATTTGCTTAAATCGAGATTCTTCTCTAACATTTCTCATGAATTCAGAACTCCGCTCACCTTAATACTGGCACCTATTGAAGACATCATTCATTCAAGTGCTATTTCAAAAGCCAATAAAAACGATCTTCAAATTGTAAAACGAAACGCTAATCGACTTCTCGAATTGGTAAATCAATTGATGGACTTAGCTAAACTTGAGGCTAAGAAAATGGAATTGCATCTCAGCTTTGGAAACATGGAGGCATTCTTAAAAATAATTGCTGCTTCCTTTGAAACCCTGGCTCACCAAAAAAAGATTACATTCAAACAGGATTTACAATTTTTACATTCGGAAATCAAGTTTGATGCCGACAAAATTGAGAAGATAGTCAGTAATCTATTAATGAATTCATTCAAGTTTACTCCTGCCGGTGGCACCGTGATATTAACTGCTATTGAAAAGTTGAATGAGAATAAAATTACCATCTTCGTTGAAGACACCGGCATTGGCATACCAGACGAAGACAAACCTCATGTCTTTTCTCCATTTCATCAAGTGGATGAAGCTAGCAATGGCGATTTAGGTACAGGCCTCGGTCTTTCTTTAGTTAAAGAATTAGTTAAGCTTCATAACGGAAGCATTGAATTAACCAGCACCGTTAACTATGGCACCAAAATTACTGTTGTTCTTCCTCTCTTCTTTCCCGAATCGCAACTTCCACTTGCTTCTATTTCTTCTCCGGCATTCGTAAATAAAACCCAGCCAACCAAGAATACGAACCATGAAGCCGAAACCATTTCTGACAGAAATTTCGAAGAGGCAAATGCTAAAAAACAAACTGTCCTAATTGTAGAAGACAATCCTGATTTACAAAAATATATTAAGTCTATTCTTCATAATCATTATGTAATAGCCATGGCTAATGATGAAGCGGAAGGTTTTGATTTAGCGTGCGAACTGATGCCTGATTTAATCATATTTGATATGTCGATTTCAACAGTGAACGGGCATAAGCTATTTGAAAGGTTAAAAAAAGACCAACGTACCAGTCATATTCCCATCATTGTGCTAACCGCTAAAGTCGATTTGCAGTCGAGCTTGAATGATTTAAAATCTGAAGTGGACGCTTATCTCGTGAAGCCATTTGCTGTCGAAGAATTATTGCTACGCACCTCACACCTACTCAATCAGCGTGCTAATTCGGATGAACCGACTTTGAATGTTTTGCCAACAAACAACGCAGAGGCAACTCGCAATGTCTCTACCGACAACATTTTTCTACTTCAGGTGAAAGAACTTATGGAGGCTCATATTTCAGACTCACAGTTTGGCGCAGAAACAATAGCTATAAAAATGAATCTATCTACGATAGAGCTAATTCAAAAATTGAAGGCCATCTGCGGCTTATCACCAGTCGACCTGCTTTCTGATATTCGCTTAAACAAAGCGGCCGAGATGATTATTCGAAAAGAAAATACGTGGAGTGAAATATCTTATCGGGTTGGGTACAACAATACGCTCCATTTTGCAAAAGACTTTAAAGCTAAGTTTGGTAAATCTCCCAATGAATTTAACATAACAACTCATTAGCGCTACCAACCAAGCGTTTAAGCGAATTCATGTGATTATGAAAATCGATATACATTCTTTAATTTATAATTGATTACTAAGCCAATTTTAGGCGCCATCATTAGCAATGGGCAGCACTAAATTCCGCTTAAAATTATCCCTACAGTATGAACAAAATATTCCTGGCCGCACTTCTCACTTTCTTTGTGAACGTTGCATTCGCTCAAATAAGCAAAATAGATAGTGTGGAATCGATGCTAAGCAAACACACCCCCCAATGACACATTGAAAGTAAAGC
>JABFSO010000402.1 GCA_013140555.1 Cyclobacteriaceae bacterium
GTATAAAACCTGATTGTGTATACAGCAGTAAGTGGATTTAAATTAAGGTGGCATGTAATTTCCACACTTGGTGGTCTACAAAATTCAACCTAAATCCAAAATATCATCTGGATCAATGAAATGCCGGGTGCTAGCTTATTCAACCTATTGAAGGTAAAATAAATCCTACTTAGAATAAAATATTATCAGTTGTTTAGTAGTTTTTCCGTACAATAGCAATACCCCATTTATGGGGTACTACTACACCTAGGAAATATAGAGCTAGTACATGAATGTTACCCACACCTTGATCGTTGATGATCACACGATCTTTCGCAAATCTCTGATCAGGTTACTATCTACTTTTGAACTAAATCTCCATTTTTATGAAGCCGCCAACGGAGTGGAAGCATTGGAGGTGCTCAAACTTAATCACATTCATCTCGCCTTGATCGACATTCAGATGCCCAAGATGAACGGTATCGATTTGCTCAAGCTTGCGAAAGAAAACTACCCCGCAACTCGTGCCATTATTCTGACTCAATTTGATGACCCTTCTCTCATTGTTCACTTAATCAGGTTAGGCGCAGACGGATTCCTGTTAAAAGAATGTGATCCGGAAGAGTTGGTGCTTACCATCCGTCAGGTATTGCATGAGGGGCATTATTTCAATAAGCTGGTTTCTGATACACTGGATTATGCATTGAAGAAAGGAACCAAAACACTCGCTAATCTGAATATCACGCCCCGGGAATATCAACTGGCTGAGTTATTGAGAAACGGATTGAGTAACAAAGAAATTGCTGTTTGCCTCGGTCTTACATCGACTACGGTAGAGAGTTACAGAAAGTCGTTGATGGAAAAAACGAATTGCAGTAACCTAGCGGATTTGTTAAAACTGCTTTACTCTACCGGACTCGTCAGCAAGTAGTATAAGCTAACAAAGTTTCATAGAGAACTACTTCCGTGCAAGTAGTCCTCGCATATTTTCTGCACTTCACTATAAAACGCATCCACATCATAATTTTTAACGCCTAACTCCTTCAACTTTAAAATTGATTCTAACAATCCATTCACTACATATCTAGATACCTCAAGTTTATTTTCTCTCACTGTAATATAGTAGGGAATTACATAAGAAATACAAACTTCTTTTTTCCTTGGTCTATAAACTTCAATAGGTTTGAAGAAATCGTTAGAAAGACTTCCCGGTTTAAAAGACCGCAACACAAATAAAAAACCACCTGTTAATCCAGCACCAAAGTCTTTAAGTCTTAATTCTTCATTTAATTTTCTTTCAATATCTCTCACGTAACCAAAATGTGGAACTTCTTTACTTCGTTCTATTGTAAATATTAGTTTCATAGTTAAGCGACTCTTACATATCCCGCCCTTGAAGGAAACCTCAGATAGGCCCCAAGGAAAACCTTTGTGTAACTTGGTGCTCCTCGGTGTAACTCTGTGTTAGCGATAAGTCTACTCCACTTCCGCTTTCTTCTTATTACTGAGAAAGATCATTCCGATTACAAAGCAGATTGCGGCCACCACAATTGGATACCACAAACCTACAAACGGATCGCCCAAGGGGCTTTCAGATGAAATACTTCTCGAATACAACCACGTAGCGATGAAAGGTGTCAGTCCCCCGAAAATTCCATTGCCGATGTGATACGGCAGCGACATGGATGTGTACCGGATACGTGTCGGAAATAACTCTACGAGAAAGGCAGCGATCGGTCCGTAGACCATAGTCACTAACACAATTTGAATAAACACCAGCCCAATCATCCAACCATAATTACTGCCACTCAACACCACTTCTGCCTTTACCGAAATCTCTTTACTGTTTTTTGTTTTTGTTATTTCAATGCGTTGGGTAGCATCGTCAAAGAAGTGTGTATTCTTAACCGTGCGCAACGTATCACTACCTTCCATCGACATGCTACGTTCAATTTGCTCTTGCGATTTGATTTCTGTTTTCGCAGCCACATTTGTGAGTGCATACATCTTTTGATAAATAGGGCGATACAACACCACCGCCAGCAACATGCCCGTCAGCATAATGAATTTTCTGCCCACCTTATCTGACCATGCACCAAAAACAATAAAGAGTGGCGTGCCGAGTACCAAAGCAATCGCCATGATGTAGTTGGACTGTACATATTCGAGTTGACATGTCTTCTGCAAAAAGGAAAGCGCATAAAACTGTCCCGTATACCACACCACTCCCTGCCCTGCCGTAGCACCAAACAAGGCGATCAATACCAGCTTCAGGTTTTCTTTCTTGCCGAAACTCTCTTTGATGGGATTGACGGATGTTTTTCCTTCGGCTTTGATCTTCGCGAAAAGCGGTGACTCGCTCATTCGCATACGAATATAGATGGAGATACCTACCAGCAAGGCAGATAACAAGAACGGCACGCGCCATCCCCACGATGCAAAGGCATCTACTCCTACCGACTGACGCACAGCCAGGATAACTCCCAGTGAAACAAACAATCCCAGCGTAGCCGTAATCTGAATGAAGCTCGTATAAAATCCTCTGCGATCGGCAGGTGCATGCTCCGCCACATAGGTAGCAGCGCCTCCATATTCCCCGCCAAGGGCCAACCCTTGCAGCAAGCGTAAAATCAAAACGAGTAGTGGAGCAAACAAGCCGATGGTTTCGTAGCCCGGCACCAAGCCGATGGCAAACGTAGAACCACCCATGAGCACGAGCGTGACTAAGAAGGTGTACTTCCGCCCTACCTTATCACCTAACCTACCAAACACCAGTGCACCAAACGGTCGCACGATAAACCCCGCAGCAAATGTGGCGAGTGTGGAAAGAAAAGCAGCAGTCGGATTGGACTTTGGAAAGAATTGCTCCGATAAAATGGTAGCTAAACTTCCGAAAATGAAGAAGTCATACCACTCGATCAGCGTACCAACAGACGAAGCCGCAATGACCGTCCAGAGTTTACGTTTCTCTTCTTTCGTAACGACCGTAGCACCCATGCGCTCTTACCAGAATGCGAGGTACAAAGCAGTAATAATTCCCATCAGCAAAATAGCACCAACGGCAAACGGTCGCTCGATCTTAAACATATCGCGCGTAACAATGATACCGTCTTTCTTTTCCTTGTAAGGAGAGATTAAACTTACCACCACCATCAGGGCAACTAAAATTAAGAAGACAATTCCCATGCGGTTCAAGAAAGGAATTTCAGGGAAGTATTCATTGATACCTATGCCCAATGGTAATGTCGCGATAGCGGCTACCAGTGCGGCCATGCCATTCGCTCTTTTCCAGAACATACCGAGTAAGAAGATGGCAACCACTCCGGGAGAAATCAATCCACTAAACTCTTGGATGAATTGAAACGCCTGATCGAAGCGACTTAATTGTGGAGCCATGATGATCGCGATGATCATGGCAATGACAATGGCAAACTTACCCACGTTTACGAGATTGCGCTCGGAAGCTTCTTTCTTGAAAAACTTCTGATAAATGTCAAGCGTGAAGATCGTAGAGATACTGTTGGCTTTACCTGCCAATGACGCTACGATGGCAGCCGTTAATGCAGCAAATGATAATCCTTTTAAGCCGGCAGGCAAGAGATTTAATAAGACAGGATAGGCTCTATCTGATTTAATTACTTGCGTAGTGGGGTCTAACATTTCAGTCTGGAAGAAACCATTCTTATACAACACAAACGCTGCTATACCGGGCAACACTACGATCACCGGCATCAACAACTTTAAGAAGGCAGCAAAGAGTAAACCTTTTCGGGCTGTTGGTAAATCGGCACCCAATGCACGTTGCGTAATGTATTGGTTACAACCCCAATAGCCGAGATTGGCAATCCACATCGCTCCAATAATCACTGCTAATCCCGGTAGCTTCTGATAGGCATCTTCGGTGCCGCCTTTTCCATCGGGGATCATCATATCTCCTTGATTGAGAATCATGTGGAAGTGATCAGACGCATTGTTTTTTACAAAGACCAACGCATCCCACACGCCACCGCCACTGATCTTATCCGCCACTAATTCAAGCGCCAAATAGGTGGTAGCTAATCCACCCAGAACCAATACAACTACTTGAATCACATCAGTATATCCTATCACTTTCATCCCGCCAAGGGTAATGAACACCGCGAATATAGAGAGACCAATCACGCAGACGGTAAAGCTCAAACCGGTTACGGTTTCTACCGCCAATGCACCTAAATAAAGTATCGAAGTAAGGTTCACGAAGATGTACACCAACAACCAAAACACCGCCATGATAGTCGCCACGAGCGGACTGTATCGCTGCGCCAAAAACTGCGGCATGGTGTAAATCTTATTTTTGAGATAGATCGGCAGGAAGAAAGCGGCCACTACAATCAAAGTAACTGCGGCCATCCATTCATACGAGGCAATCGCAAGTCCCATCGCAAAGCCGGAGCCCGACATGCCGATGAATTGCTCGGCTGAGATGTTGGAAGCAATGAGTGATGCACCAATGGCCCACCACGTCAGCGAGCCTTCGGCTAAGAAGAAATCTTTGGAGTCGATCTCACTGCGCTTCTTGCGGGTGTAGATCCAATAGCCATACAGTGAAACGATTAAGAAGTAAATGAGGAAGACGATGTAATCAGCTATCTGTAATTTTTGCATGGTAGTTTAGGTTGCGGGTATGATTGACACACCCTGCGTTAGGTTAACTAAATAAAAATCAGGTTCTTTTTCGAAAGTAGCAACATATTGGTGTAATACTTTTTCGCGGAAGCTTTTGATCTTTTCTGTTTGGATGAGATTGAGCGTACATCCGCCAAAGCCACCGCCCAACATACGAGCACCGAGCACTGTCTCTTTTCCTTCTTCTGCGAGCGACACCAGAAAGTCCGATTCATCGCAACTGACTTCATACGCCTGGCTCAGTCCCCAGTGAGTTTCATACATCAGCTTTCCAAACTCAACCAACTCACCTTTCTTTAAGTGAGTCGCTGCGCGCTGTGTGCGGCTAATCTCTTCGATAATGTAAAGACATTTAATAAAGACATCTTCGCCCAGTTGATCTTGAAACTCATAGAGCATCGCCCGATTGACATCACGCAGTGATTGTACTTCCGGATGCTGCTGATGAATGATGGCCACTCCGTGCTCACACGCTTTTCTGCGATCATTGTAAGCGGTAGACGCCAATGTGTGTTTTACTTTTGTGTCAATTAACAGCAACGAATATTCACCCAGATGAACCGGAATGATCTCGTGTTTCATGGCCCTGCAATCTAACAGCAAAGCTGCGTGTTGCTCGCCCATCAGGCTCGAATACTGATCCATGATGCCACATTGCAAGCCTACAAATTCGTGCTCGGCATGCTGTGATATTTTTGCTAATTGAAGGCGACTCAGTGCCCCTTGAAACAATTCGTTCAACCCCATGCCAAAGCCATTGCAGAGGTCAGCAGAAGAAGATAATCCGGCACCGGCAGGAATATCGCCACCAAAAACACAATCAACACCATGAATGGGAATGCCCGCTCGTTCAAATCCATCGATCACACCCATCAGGTAATTCACCCATGTTTCTCCGGGGTTCAGATCGTGAATGGAAAACGATACACCTTCTTCCATATCTAGCGAATAGATATTGCATCGCTCTGTTTGGCTGGGCGACATCGCAAAATAAATAGCTCGATCAATGGCAGCCGGAAGCACAAAGCCTTCATTATAATCCGTATGCTCGCCAATTAAATTGATGCGGCCTGGAGCCTTTATTAGAACTGGAGTACTCGGAAACTTTTGACGAAAGGTATTAAGTACCTTACTTACAACATCAGACATCTTACAAGTATAATACACCAAGCCATCAATGCAAAAGGTGCCGTGTAAATTGTTGCCCTGCCGTTGCCATACACTTTCAAGATTGAATATGGCCAAACAGTCATTAGGTTATTGAACAGATTCAGGTTCGAAACCGAACTGCGATGATGGTTTGAGGCTCCGAATTCGGACACCTGCAGGTAAAATGTGAACAGCACCTTTATAAATATCTACCGCCAACCATGCAAAAACGCGGTTTGTCATCTGGTATGCGGTTTGCCATTTAGTGCAAAACCCTACACTCATGCTCAAGCATTACATTGTTCATTTCTTCCGTAGCGTCCAGCGCCAAAAACTATTTTCATTCATCAACTTATTGGGGCTTACAGCCGGAATCACCAGTGCCTTGCTCATCTTTCAATATGCGCAGCATGAGTTTAGCTACGACACCTTTCATCACGATGCCGAAAACATCTATCGTGTTAATCAAACATTCATCTGGGGCGAGAACAATGATAACGAGTTTGCCTCTACCGGGCCGGGGGTAGCTTATGCAGTGAAGGAAGAGTTACCGGAAGTGAAGTTGATGTCCAGCATTCACACCCCGGGCGATCAACTGATATCGTATACCAATTCCAAAAAGGAGGTTGTTACATTCGATCAAACGAACATTCTCGCGGCCGATTCGAACTTCTTTCAGTTATTCAATTTTCCCTTGGTAAAAGGAGATCCCGCTTCGGCTTTGCGTCAGGCGAATACAATTGTGATGACTGAAAAAACAGCTCAAAAATATTTTGGTGATGAAGACCCAATCGGCAAGCAGGTGCGTATGGGCACCGGAGAACAACAACAGACGTTTGAAGTAACCGGAGTGGTGAAAGACTTACCCAGCAACACCTATCTGCAATTTGAAATGCTGGTGTCGATGACGAGTTATCCTGTTATCAAGCGATTATATTGGAGTTGGGTGTGGACGCAGTTAGAAACGTATGTATTGCTCGATCCGTCCGCATCAGTAGCGCAAGTGCGTGAGAAATTGAAAGCGATTCCAGCCAAGCATGCCGAAGCTACCTTGCAACGCGTAATGAATATGTCGTATGCGGATTATGTGAAGTCGGGTAAAAAATGGGAATTGTTCTTGCAGCCCCTTACGGGAATTCATTTGCCATCGAAAGTAGTTTACAACCGACTTGCCAATGATGGGAACATGGTGATTATGTACTCGCTCGTAGGTGCAGCTATTTTTATTATTCTATTGTCGTGTGTCAATTTTATGAATCTTTCTACTGCTCAATTCACCAAGCGGATGAAAGAAGTGAGCGTGCGGAAAATTCTGGGTTTGAGTCGCGCCTCGTTGAGCGTAGGGTACTTTATGGAGGCATTCATCTTTTGCTTGATTGCCTTTGCCGTTTCACTTGCCTTGATACAGGTATTGATGCCGGCCTTCAATTTATTGGTGGGCCGCGAATTACATTTTAGTTTGTTGAACAATCCGAATCTACTCATTGCATTGGGGGTTTTGCTTTTCGCGATGAGTTTGATTTCCGGAAGTTATCCTGCCATTTTCCTAAGTGCTTTCAATCCGATTCAGGCAATGAAAGGAAAGCTGAACACCGGCTCGGAAGGAAAAACATTCCGAAATGCGTTGGTCGTATTTCAATTTACGATCTCCATTGCACTCATCAGTTGCACGGCAGTCGTGTTTCAGCAATTGTCGTTCGTTGCCGAAAAAGATTTAGGCTTCGATCGTGAAAACCTGATTGTGTTGAGTCATGGCGAACGCATTGCCGATGCGCAAGATATGGTAGCAGCAACAGAGAATATTCCAGGCATACTGAGTGCCTCTATGAGTACTTCCGTGCCTCCGAATGTGTGGGGTGGAGATAAGTTTACGGCTGAAGGTATGAGCGATCGCACGTTTCCCTTGAACTTTACTTCCGCTGACGAGAATTACATTCCTACTTTAAAAGTGAAGTTAGCCTTCGGTCGCAATTTCAGTAAGGAAACTCCGGGCGATGCAAGCCGTGTGATTCTGAATGAGACAGCTGTATCGCAAATCGGCTGGGCATTGGATGAAAGTGTGATTGGCAAAAAGATACAACTGCCCGGCTCAGATGTTTTCTTTGAAGTGATTGGCGTGGTGAAAGACTACAACTACTGGACGCTGGGTAATCCGATTGAGCCGATGGCCATCTTTCATTTAAAGAACGATCAACTGTTTGGCGGTGGCACGAAGCAATATTTAGTAGCACGAGTAGAAGGCAAAACCGCGAAGGGTTGGGAGAATACAATAACGCAGTTAGAAAGCTTGTATAAAAAGAAAGCAGGCGATTTTCCGTTTGAATATACGTTTGTGGATCAGGCATTCGCCAATACATTCAAAGGCGAATCCAACTTTGCCAAGACACTCACCGCCATGGCTAGCTTATGTATCCTGATTGCTTCGTTGGGATTGTTGGGTATGATTGTTTATGCATTGGAACAGAAAACGAAAGAAATAGGCATCCGTAAAGTTTCCGGAGCCTCGGTAACGGATATTCTTTTGCTGATCTCGAAAGGGTATTCGTTATTGATTGTAATTGCATTTATTATAGGAGCGCCACTCTCCTATTGGCTGATGACGAAATGGTTGCAGAGTTTTGAGTACCACATCACGCCATCGATATACATTTATATAGGTGCAGGTGTTGGAACTCTATTAACAGCGCTGGCCATCACCAGCTATCATTCAGTAAAAGCTGCATTGCTCAATCCGGTGGATGTGTTGAAGGATGAGTAGATGCGCAAGGCTACTATTTAAATCTTAATCCAATTCTATTTTTTGTTTGTTTTAGCGTGGTTTCAGAGAATACCTAGAGCCTAACCGTGCAGAAAAAACAAAAAGAAATAACAACGGATAAACTTTACTCATCAAGTATCATTTAATAAATCAGGTCATCTCACGTTGTTTGACCCATTCGATTTTAGCGTCTTCTAAATCTATTTCGCGTCCTGAGCATCACTAACTTCTTTGAAGCCGTAGTTTTCCTGAACGACAGGATATTTTGTTTTATTTCACATATAATTTGTTTTAATAAAACGCATGAGTAATAGCCTTCATATTTTATTTATATACAAACAATTAATTCGTTTTATTCAAACAAAAATCATTCAATCTATCCTCCTTGCCGAATTAAAATAATAGAAAATAAATAGTTTAATATTTTATACACGGTAGTATATAATTTTAAATGGAAAACCCATTACATTTACAACAAGAGTTGATAATCGTATACATTCTCCTCATATACTAGTCAGTTCGGTATTAGTATCATTTAGTAATAACCTAACATCTTATTTATGAAAAGAACTCAAAAAACCTTGAGTACGATATCGCTTTTTGCGGCATTGATTGTTATGTTGACGTTTAACCAATGCAATGAAAGTGCCAACACCCCAATACCAACTTCAATTTCGATTTATGCTGATAAAACTACTGCCCAAGCAGATGATGTCATAAAGTTAACTATCAAAACTAATCTAGGAACAGATGTGACTGCTAAATCAATTATCGTAGCAGACATGAAAACGATAATCGGTTCAACATTTTCTTCCTCTGTTCACGGCACTCATACCATTACCGCCACTTATTCAGGCCTATCAAGCAAAGCATTAACAATTACGATCACACCCTCTCCCAATCAAAAGTTTGTTAAGAGAGTACTATTCGATCTGTTTACTGGCACTTGGTGTGGTTGGTGCCCCCTCTCAACTTTTGAGTTAGAGCAACTGAACAAAAAAACGAATTTGATCGTGCCTATTGAGATACACAAGAGCAGCAGCTACAGTTCTTTTAAAGAGCCTTTCGATGCAGCATTTCTGGCTACCGAATACATGAAGCAAATTAATCCTGATTTATTTGGCGTGCCAACAGTTGTACTAGACAGAAAAATTATTTTTGAGGGAGGATCAATATTCCTTGATCAATACGAGAAGCCTGTATTTTCTCTGCTCGCTCCTAAGGCAGACATTGGAATTGCGATGAGTTCCTCGCTGGCTGGAAGCATTGCCAGTATAACTGTAAAGGCCAAATTCGCTTCTACGTTATCGAATTTAAAACTAGTCGTTGTGGTATTAGAGGACAATTTAATTTATGACCAAACCAACTACACCGATCTATATGGAGGCGCTAGTAAAATTAAGAATTTTGTGAATGACAATGTACTGAGAGCACTATTAACCAAATCCATTTTAGGAGATCCAATTACTGAGGCAACTCCCGCTGGTTTTGAGTTAACCAAAAAATTCACATATACGATTCCGTCTACTTATCAAAAAGACAAACTGCACTTTGTGGCATTTATCGTAAACAGCGCTAAAGAAGTAATCAATGTGCGTTCGGGAAATCTAGGCGAAACACAGCAATACGAATACTAAGTCATATCGGGTTTAATCCGTGCTATACCACAACTTAAATAAATCTCAATGAAAAAAATTGTTACTTATCTTCTGGGGCTAATACTTTTATTACAATTACAAAATTGTAAAGAAACAGAAAATAGCCCGACTGCAAGTTCTATAAATTTGACTGCCACTTCATTGAATGCAGTGACTGGCGAAACGATTTCTTTTACGGTTAAAACCAACTTAGGAACCGTAGTCACATCCAAATCATCGTTTTCCATTGACAATACTCCCATCGTTGGTACTTCATATTTAGCAACTACACCAGGAGGTTATACCGTAAAGGCAAGTTATATGGGCATGACGAGCAATCCGATTACTATCATCGTTAGTGCACCAACGAGTACTGTTAAATTTGTAAAAAGAGTTTTACTGGAAGATTTTACAGGAACATGGTGCGGCTGGTGTCCATCCATTCCTTTCCGTTTGAACGAACTCTCGAAGAAAACAAATTTAGTTGTCCCTGTAGCAATCCATGTTGGTGGTGATCCATACCGTACTGAAACGCTAGCTCAACCATTAATTACAAAACATAAGATTAATGGTGAGCCCACTGTCATATTAGATCGAAAAATAGTTGAAATCGGTGCTTATTCGAAATTTGATGAGTCTGCTCTTTCTTTAACCTCTCCAAAATCTGATGTGGGTATTGCCATGAGTTCTACTTTATCCGGTACGAATGTAAATCTAACCGTGAACGCTAAGTTTAATTCTCCATACGCTGGATTGAGTTTAGTAGTCTTGGTTTTAGAAGACAATCTGATTTACGATCAAACGAACTATACCGAATATTATGGAGGTACACCCATTATTAAAAAATTTGTTAACAATGATGTATTAAGAGGCTTATTAACTAAATCCATTATGGGAGATCCTATAACAGAAGTAATTCCCAATGGGTTTCAGCTTACTAAAAAATTCACATATACGATTCCGTCTACGTATCAAAAAGATAAGCTGCACTTTGTGGCATTTATATTAAACAGCGCTCAAGAAGTAATCAATGTGCGATCAGCCAAATTGTCTGAAACACAATCGTATGAATACTAATTAGGGTTATTTAAAAATTAACTGGACGCAAATGAAACCTCTAAAAATACTCTCGATTATTCTGCTTTGTAGCTGTTTTGCCTACGGGCAACAAGACATGCCCTCCTGTAAATTACTTGGTTTGGATGGCGAAACGTATGAAGTGATGGGCGATTTCTCCGTTCCAGATCGTTTGTACGTCATTTCATTTTGGGCCACATGGTGTGCGCCTTGTATTGTGGAATTAGAAGAGCTAAATGATGTGTATGAAGAATGGATCAAGCAAGTAGATTTTACACTCATCGCAGTTTCGGTAGATGACGCTCGTACGGAAATGAGAGTAAACTCCTTTGTGAAAGGTAAAGGTTGGCCTTTTATTATATTGAAAGACACCAATCAAGAGTTAAAGAGAAGATTGGGCATTAATGATGTTCCCCATGTATTGATAGTAAAAAACAAAAAAATCATCTACGCTCACACGGGCTACACTGCAGGCGATGAGATAGAGTTATTGGAAACACTCAAAAAGTACAAATCATAGACACCTCTTTCTCGCAAACGAACCAAAAATCAAACTGCTTTACTGAAACCTGATTGAATGATTTATTCATTTTTACCCAAGCTAAACCTACTGATACTTTCTCAACTAATTTTAGTATCAATCTCTTATGCACAGGGTAACGAGAAAAAAGGAACTTGGGTAGGAAGCCTAGAATCCAATTCACAATACTATTTTGAGGATAAAAGTCGAATGGTCGTACCTCCTGATCAACCATTTCGATCGAACACATACTTATCCATTCAATACAATCTCAGATCGTGGACTGCAGGGCTTCAACTGGAAAGCTACTTACCGAATGCGATATTGAACATGAACCCGCAATACAAAGGAGTGGGATTAGGTACAGCATACATCAATTACAAAGCTAAGAAAGCAGACTACACACTCGGCTACTTTTATGATCAATTTGGTAGCGGTTTAATTTTCCGAGCGTGGGAAGATCGAAGTTTGGGAATTAATAATGCGATCTTAGGAGCACGCATACGGTACAATCCAACTCCATTTCTGCATCTTACCACATTGGGTGGTAGGCAGCGCTCAGGCTTTACCCTATCAAAGGGTATGTTAGCCGGGCTCAATGCCGAGTTAGAAGTGTTTCCCTTAATTCATAAATCAAATGGATCACTCACAATTGGTTTTAGTTACTTTGGAAGATATGAATCTACCTATATTGCCGATCCCAATTTTAAATTACTTACCAACAGTTTCTCAGAACGAATCAATTATACAAAAAATAATTTTTTCGCTTCAGTAGAGCTCGTGCAAAAATCGAATGATGCCGTCATCAACAACTTAGTTTCAATCAACAATGATTTTATCAAGCCAGGCTCAGCTTTCTTGGCAAATATGGGGTATAGCAAAAATGGAAAAGGTTTAAATCTTGTGTGGAGAAGGCTTGAGAATATGAACTTTATGTCTGAGCGCGAACCAACTATTTATGGCTTTGAACAAAGTGGTCTAAACTACAATGACAAAATACTAAACTATGTGCCTGCCATAAATAAGCAACACACCTATTCACTTTCAAACATTTATGTTTTTCAAGCTCAAAAACTTGTTAGCATTGATCCTTTCGCCAATATCGGAAAGGCTGGTGAAATAGGTGGCATGATTGATTTCTTTTATGACATCAAGAAAGGAACCAAAGTAGGTGGTAAACATGGAACTAAGATTGAATTGGCGATGAGCAGCTATTACAACTTGGCCGGCTCCTACACACTTTATCCCCCGGACTATTCTACCAGTTGGATCACAACCGGACAGGAGTATTTCTCTGATTACAGTCTTGAAATTACTAAGAAATTTAACTCATCATTGAACGGCAATCTGGAATTTGTAAAACAGTCTTTTAATAATCGATTGATTACAGGAGCCGCACGTGTCAAGATTGAAACAAGCATAATCTCAACTCGCTGGTGGATAAAGACGGGCACCAAATCATCCACCAAAATTTCATTTGAACACATGTGGGCATCATCTGACCGAAAGAACTGGGTGGAAGGAATGATCGAATACAACTTCAATGGCCATTTCTCAGCTTACGCATCCGACATGTACAATTATGGATATGATCCTGACGGAGATTTGATTGATCATATAACGGATCCATTTGACATCCATTTTTATAGTTTTGGAGGAACTTATAAAAAGGGAACATTCAGAGCTACTTTGAACGTAGGTAGACAGCGCGGTGGACTTGTATGCACGGGCGGAATCTGTAGGTATGTTCCTCCTAGCACAGGTGTTGGATTGTCAGTAATAAAGGTATTCTAAAGCGCACTCATGGGCGTAGTTTAACAATGCGCTACCCAAAAGTTTCTGGAGCTCCATTAGATGAAGTTGTTGCTGAATAAGCAATAATAGATTTGTTGTATCTTTACTATACAACTCGTAAAAATGACTACACTAGCCATTGATCCTACAAAGAAATGGACAGTCGAAGATTATCGTCTGCTGGGTGAAATCAAAACTCCCTGTCAGTTGATAAATGGAGAAATAATTATGAGTCCTGCACCTTCTACAAAACACCAACAAGTTTCTCAGAGATTGAACTTAGTGAGTTATTCTAAGCCTCCTGTGGCTTTCGAATCGAAAGTCCTATAGAACCTAACACTACCAACACTACCACCCAACTGGAAGCCAGCGTCACCTTATTACCAATGAGATAAGGCTTGGGTTCAAACTTTAACTCAACCACGTGTTTTCCTTGCGGGATTTTTAATGCACGCAATACGTAGTTGGCGCGAAGTAGCGTAGTTTCTTTTCCATCGATGAAGGCATTCCAACCTTTCGGGTAATAGATTTCTGAAAACACCGCTAGCCCGTCTGTTGAACTTTCTGTTTCATATTTTAAGTAAGCCGGCTTAAACTCTGCCAGGCGAATGCTGCTCAAACTATCGTAGGAAATACCGTCATATAAAGTAGTCGCAAACTTCGATTGATCAATCACAGCAGTTTGCTTGGTATCGATCGTTTCTGTTTTCTTCAACTCCTCAGTAGGCGAATTAACTGGCGCGACTTCTTTTACAAACCAAGCTGCTCCATTGGCATTTGGATTCGGAATAACATTGGCGGCTTCTGGTCCATAGACCACATACTTGGTGTTCAGCATGTTCATCACACCATACTTTGTAAAATCTAAACTGCCTTGCTGCGCATCTTTGTATAATTGCTGTGTTTCTTTGAGCAAGCAGGAGTCGTACAAATCCTGATAGCGTCTCAGCTTTGCACCGTGATACCCTCCCAGCGAATGATGTGCATAGGAAGTGCGGGCTTCGGACATGGTGCCTTGTATGTTGTAGACCCTGTAATAGGACTTGTCTTTTAGAATTCGTTCATCAGCTGCGTTGTTAGCAACAAATGAATTATCGCGCTTACGCTGATAATTATCTTTTGTGAAATAACGTCTGTCTACCACCGATAAGTCGATCGCCACGAGGAAGATGATAATCGCGTAAAAGCCCAACGCAGAAACTTTTTTTTCTACATTAAAATACAACAACAAAAACACGGGAAGAATAAATGCAAAGGCACGCCACGCATCGGCACGCAGTAAACTTCTGCGGTCTTCGCTCAAAGCTTTGATAAACCAGACAGGTAATTGACCTTCGCCATCTTTCACAAAACTTCCTATTCCTGCAAAAGCAATTAACACCAAACACAATCCACCCGTAGCTCCAAAGGCAATCAGAATTTTCTTTTTGGTCTCTTTGGTGATACCAATGGTGAGCAGTCGCTCCACTCCCATCATCCCCAACAAGGGCATCGCAAATAAAATCATGACCAACGCAAAACTCACCGAGCGGAATTTATTGTAACCCGGAAAGTAATCGAACATGAAATAGTTAAACGTGGCAAAGCTATCGCCCCAGGCTAGCATTAAACCAAATGCTCCAATAGGTACCAACCACCAAACATATTTTCGCTCAGCAAATAAAATTCCAATTACAAAAAGAAAAATAACAATGGCTCCGGCATAATACGATCCCACAGTAGACCCTTGTGGCCCCCAATAAGCTGCAGTGTAGTTTGCCAATTGATTGGCAGTTTCATTATCTCCTGAGTTGCTCAGGGCCTTGTACGAAGCGCTGTTCTGATCTTGAACAAATGCTTTCATGCTCGTGCCTCCATAAAAATCGGGGATCATCAACGCCATGGATTCCCACACACCATACTTATAAGCAAATGCATATTCCTTCGACAACCCGTTTGCGTCTCCTGCTTCACCTTGCGTAGCTGGTTTTACTAATTCCGATTTTCCGCGAATGGAGTAATTGGTATATTCGGTAATCGCCCAGAACTGTCCGAAGAAAGTACATGCCGCTAAAACGGCAGCCGGTATCAACGTTACGATCGTTTTGATGAAACTACTCAGTTGTTTGGTTTGATAATGGTGAATCAGTTGAACTAATCCATACACACTTACAATCAACACCGTATAGTAAGTGATCTGTAAGTGATTCTCACGCAAGTGAAGCGCGAGTGCCATCGATGTAATTCCAAAACCAAGAAGACGCTTGCCCGAAAATGCTAAATGAATTCCGGCAATCACTAACGGCATAAATGCAATCGCACCAATCCTCGAATTATGTCCGGCTGATAAACCAATGATCACGTATGATGACAAACCAAAAGCAAGCGCACCCGCAATGGCGAGATACGGTCGAACGCCAAACGCTAATAATAAAATGTAATAACAGAGAAAAGCAGCAAAAATATTATTGATGGGATGTGGAAGAAACAAACTCATGATTTTCTTCGTCCACACCACGGGGCCATCGCTCCAGCGCAAACTCACCAGATAAGCTGGCATTCCGCTAAACATATTCGATGCCCACAAACCTTCTTCACCGGTTGCCTCGCGGTAGTCGCTCAATGATTTACTCGCACCCTGATACTCTTGAATATCATGTTGGCTGATAGACTTGTTATCAAAAAAGACCGGGCTAAAGAAGAAGATCGTAACGAGTAGAAATACCAAAATGGCGATAGCATGAGGCTGAATGGCAGACCACTTAATTTTTTGCATGGAAATGACTTTTATAGTCTGCAAATGTGCAAATTTGATTTGGTTTAAAGTATACCCTCAACCTTCAAAAGCTATGATTTTTCGAATTACTCTTTTAGCCTGTATCGTTTTGATAATCAGTTGCCAACCACAACGCACAGTGGATCAATCGTCAGCTAAGGATGTGGCTGCCATTCGATTGGTTTTAGAAAAACAAGTGAACGCCTGGAACGAAGGCAATATTGATGGATTTATGGAAGGTTATTGGAAATCAGATTCTCTCCTTTTCATCGGATCGAAAATTACTTATGGTTGGGATAGCACATTGGTTCGGTACAAAAAGAGTTATCCCGACAAGGCTGCGATGGGACAACTCAAGTTTGATATTATGCGGATGGACTTTGTGTCAACTGATAACTATCTGGTGACAGGAAGATACACGCTACTACGCGCTAATGACCAGCCCACCGGCATATTCACGATCTGGTTAAAGCGAGTGAATGGCGAGTGGGTGGTAGTTTATGATCATACTTCATAAAATAAACTCATTGAATCTTATTTTTTGTAAGGAACTCACCTTTCCAATCACCTATTGTTCGGGTTCTTATTGGAGCCGGTTTTGAATGAGCACTTTGTTGAAGGAAAAATTCACATCTGAAATACTCGCGCACCGCGGCATCATCCATAAGATTTGTCGGGTGTATCGAAGAGATGCGGATGACCGCAATGATTTGTATCAGGAGATTGTTCTCAACGCTTGGCAATCGTATGCACGTTTTGAAGGTCGCTCGAAGTTTTCCACCTGGCTGTATCGAGTGGCAATCAACACCGCTTTGTATCAAACGCGCAAAGACAAATTCTTTGGTAAGCTATCAGATTTGGATTCGGCTGAAAATCAACCGGAGGAGTTATCGAATGAAGACGACTTGAAGCTTTTGTACAGGGCAATTGATCAACTGGATGCAGTAGAAAAATCAATCGTGCTGTTGTACTTGGACGAACTGCCTTACAAGGAAATATCGGAGATTACCGGACTCACGGAAACGAACGTGGGCGTTAAGTTGAATCGGATCAAACTTAAAATGAAAAACATACTTTCTGCATATGGAGCTAGATGATTTGAAAGCGCAGTGGGCCAAGCCCGACTGGAACAAAGCCATGAGTAGTGGCAAGGAAGTGGACGAAATTCATACCATTATTACAAAATCCAGAAGTGGCATCCGGAAGATGTTCTCCATTGAAATGAGTGTTGGCATCATTATGTACGTTCTATTTGGCGCGTTGGCGCTTTGGGTGAAAGACGGTGTGGAATTGTTTCTCTACAAATTGGTTGGTGTGATCACCGGTTTTGCTATTCCCATTTACTATCGCATCTACCAGTCAATTCGTTTGCTAGAAACCACCGATTATGGAAAAGACATGAAGACTCATCTCTCCGCTTTTTTAACACACTACAAAATTACCATGGCGATTTATCAATGGGGAAGCTACCTGATGATTATCGGGTGTTTGACTGTATTTTATACAGATGATTCATTTAATCAGCAATCGCTCATGATGAAAGTCCTGATCACGATTTATATGTTTATTGCCATGATCATCACAAAGCCCTTTCTCAAGCGGTTTTATGGTCGCAAAGTGAAATCGATGGAAGAGTTTGTAAGTGAGTGATTTTTCTTTCAGCACTTAGGCATGAAGACACTCAGGAAATCATGCTGATTATTACGCTGCTTCTCTTCGTTCCTTAATTTCTTAGTTCTGATCTTTAAAACTTCAGCAATGCGTAGCCTTTCAATTGGTAGGTGGTGAGCGTGGTGAGCATGGATGTTGCTACCCTCACTTCAGGAACCATTTTGGTGCGATCCACTTTACGATTGATCAACGATTGTCCGCATACAAAAATGCGCACTCCTGCATTCGACAATTCTTTAAACAAATTCAGATTCGGATTATTCGTTTTGTATTTTTTAAAATAGGCCGCATTCTCCATCACATTGTACGTTGCCCCACCGTGAATCACCATCACCACATCCAATTTCTCCTTCGGTACACCGCCCATCACATGCAGGTTAACAAGTCGAGCCACATTGTTAATCGCCCAACTCAGCGAATCCGGGTTTTCACTTTCGCGCTCCACCTCAATCACTATTTTATAGTCCAAGCTTGGATCGGGTTTCTCGGCCGCATATGGAATTTCAAAAATGCCACCGTAATTATTAACGGCAGGAAAAATTCTTTTCTGTGCAAATGAAGTTGTTACGAGCAAGCAAAAGGATAATGCAAGGAGTTTGTTCATGATTTAACAATTTATCAGTTATTGAATTTACCAATGATCTTTCAAAATGTGAATGGCCGCTACGAAGATAAGAAGTGCTGTGATGCGCTTGATATAAATCGGATTAAATTTAATGGCACCCAAGCGTGAACCAATCTGACCCCCGATCAAAACAGCCAGAAGCAACGGAAGCAGAAATGACCACTGCAAGTGCAAGCCCCCTCGCAGCCATTGACCCGCCAAGCCGCTGATGGAGTTCACCAAAATAAACAAACTCGCCAATGCCGAGATGCGCTTCGCCTCATTCCAATTCAGCAAATGCAAGATGGGCGATAAGAAAATGCCTCCACCAATACTCACCAATCCGGATAGAAAACCAATACCACCGGATAAAACCATTTTAGCCGGAACAGTCGACAGCGAGTTAGCTTTCTTCACCTTTCTTTCAGGATTTATCCATAACAGAACAGCCGCTATCAATAGCGAAACAGCCAGAATGATGAAGAACAAATTTTGTTCCAGCTTCCACATTCCACCCAACAGAGCAAAAGGAACACTCGATACCAAAAAAGGCCACACTTCTTTCCAGTCAATTTTACCCTCTCGGTAGAAAACAATCGTGCCGCCTGTTACCACCACAATGTTGCAGAGTAAGGCGGTCGGGCGAATTACATCCGGAACTAAAAGAAAGAATGGCTGAGCTAATATTGCCAGGTAACTAGATCCACCGCCAAAGCCTACCGATGCGTAGACCAAGGCTATTCCAAAAAAAGCTATCAGTAAAATGTAAAACTCCATCAATTTGCTCTTCGAAATTCGATGAATGCCAGCGACTTCACAAAGCGCCTGCCTGTTTTATAATCTTCTGTCGAAATCATCAGGATAGATTCAGTCATGTTCATTCCACGCTTACCTTCCTTTTCTGTGACTAGATAGATGCTTTCTCCAATCTTAGAGTTAAAGATTTCATTCCACGAATAAACCACTTTATAACCATCGGTTGCCCTGCACACGATGTACCATTCGCTAAACACTTTGGGAGACTCCGCTTTCAGTTCTACGGATTGCAATACATCTTTGAGCAAAACGCCTTTCATGGCACGCGCCACTCCCTTTACTTCACCCAAGTGATTCGTGATTGTCACATCTCCGATAGTGTGCTCCTTCCATTGAATAAACTCTGAAATAGAGATTGTCTTTTCAATTTTAACATCTCCGGAAACAGTAAAAGACTGAGTAGTTGTTACCGGTTTTTGTGCCAACGCACTGTAACTCATCAAAAGAAAAAGTAATAGTTGTTTCATGGGTATCATCCTCCTATGGTTGACATCGATTCATTTACGGGTATTCCTTTGGTGCGATTTCGTTCCGCTTCAAAGCCATCCTTTGGTCGCGAAGAAAATGCACGCATTAGCTTCTCTTTAATTTCTTCATCGCTCCTGCCATCGCGCATCAGCGTTTTGATATTTAGCACACCGTCATCATACAAGCATGTTTTCAATTCTCCTTGTGCGGTTACCCGAATGCGATTGCACGTGCCACAAAAAGTTCTTGTAAATGCTGCAATCACTCCGATGGTACCCCTGGCGCTAGGAATACGATAATGGTATGCCGTAGAGTGTGCAGGATCGGTTTCTCGTTGCAGATCAGGATAGCCCTGCTGAATGAAGCGCACGATTTCGCTGTGTGTCCATTTGAGTTGAGTATAATGACTACCCTCTCCGTTGAAAGGCATCTCTTCAATAAACCGAACGGATACCGGATATTGTTTTGTTAACGCAACCAGTGGAATGATGTCATCGATATTTTTATTCTCCATCACCACCGCATTGATCTTAACGGGAATATCATTTTCCATCAACAATTGAAATGCCCGCCAAGTCTTTTCAAACTCATCACGTCTGGTAATCAGCTTAAATCGCTCCCTATCAAGCGTATCCAGACTGAGGTTAACCGAAGAAATGCCAAGTCGTTTGAGTTCGGGGATATGCGGGGTGGTCAGCAAGCCATTGGTGGTAAGGTGCATATCTTTGATTCCGTCAATGGCCGCAATCCGCTCGATCAATTTCATTAAGTCGGTGCGCAGGAAAGGTTCGCCCCCGGTTAGTCGCACTTTCGAGATGCCCAGGGATGCCAATAATCTTACCAATCGTTCGATCTCATCAAAAGTAAGTAGCTCTTTCTTAGGCAGATAATGAATGCCTTCTTCCGGCATGCAGTAGAAGCAGCGCAAATTGCACCGATCTGTTACCGCCAACCGCAGGTAGTTAATGGGGCGTCCGTGGTTATCAAATAAAACTGAAGATGGCATGGAGGGCGAAGATAGGAATGATCCGATAAATCTCTGATTATATTTGAATGTCAAGTTAAGCCGTCCATTACACCTCACCTGAATCCTCTCCACAAGAGAGGACTTTAGCGGAGCTTAACTTGATGACATTGAGTTATATTTGCTGTATGGTAATCAACATAAAGGCTTTCGGAATTTGTAAAGATTGGCTAGGCGGCAGAGAGATTACACTGGACTTTGAGGGAGCCACGGTGCAGCGATTACGATCGGCTTTAATTCAACGCTACCCGCAAATGAGTCAACTGCCATCGTTGTTGATAGCGGTGAACCGCGAATATGCGGATGATCAAACGACACTAAAAGCTACGGATGAGGTAGCATTAATCCCTCCGGTAAGTGGTGGATAATACTAAACCTGTTTCTGTGATAACTATTACCGATCAACCACTCGATATCAATCAAATTACTCAATTGGCACATAGCCCGGAAGCAGGTGCAGTGAATGTATTTGTAGGAACGGTGCGCGGCAACACGCAGAAGAAGAAGGTGGTACGATTGGAATACGAAGCCTATGAGCCAATGGCGGTGAGCGAGATCCAAAAGATTTGTGAGGCGGCTAAACTAAAATGGCCTATTCAGAAGATTGTGGTGAGTCACCGCGTTGGAATTTTAACAGTTGGAGAAGTAGCTGTCGTAGTAGCGGTGTCAACTCCACATCGAAAAGAATCTTTTGAGGCGTGTCAATTTATAATCGACAGCCTGAAGCAAACCGTACCGATCTGGAAGAAGGAGATTTTTGAAGGCGGTGAAGAATGGATTTCAGCCCATCCTTAAAACCGGCTCACCACCATCACCATCATGGTGCCCAAAGCAACTGCTACTAGCATACCCCCAACAATGATGACCAGCAACTCCAGTTGCATGGCATTCACATGGGGAAAGTGAATGATGTCTTTAAGGTTTTTCATAGCGCCAACTATTTTTTTATTAAAGTAACTACATCGAATAACAACATTTTCTTCTATTTGGTTGATTATGGCGCCACGTAATTTTTTTTGTAAAAAATAACTATTTCAGAGTGTATCTTTTCAGGAAATCGGCATTCTGGATACTGAATGGAAAAAGGCATGAGCGAAACTGAATATCAAAACAGCGATCTGAACCAAGAACAGGAAGCAATTGATATCAGGCGATCACAAACTGATCCTGAGGCTTTTAAACCGCTCTACGAAAAGTACTTTAAGAAGATATTTCTGTTCACCCTCAGACGTGTGAATGAAAAAGAAATTGCCCGCGACATCACTCAGCAGGTTTTTCTCAAGGCACTCAACAGCATACGTAAGTTTCAGTTGCGTGGATTACCTTTTTCGGCTTGGTTGTTCAGAATTGCTGTTAATGAATGTAATGATTACTTCCGCAAAACGAAGAAAGCGCGTTTGATCACCATAGATGAACAAGTCACTGAATCACTCTTTGAAGAAATGATGGCAGACAACCGCTTGGATGAACTGAATGCCAAGCTGCCAGCAATTCTTAAAACCCTTTCGCCTGTTGAGCTGCAATTGATTGAATTCCGATTCTTCGAGCAGCGTTCTTTTCGTGAAATAGGACTCTTGTTAGACTTAACCGAAACCTACGCGAAAGTAAAAACATACCGCGCTTTAGATAAAATGAAGAACCGATTTCTCAACGATAAAATATAATGAAGAGACCAGAAATAACGGATGAGGAAATCAAAGGAATGATGGATTTCCACCAAGTGCTTCGAGCTCACCATGAAGCCGTAGCATCTCGGACATTTAAATTTTGGGCATATGGTGTCGGGGTTGCTACAGTCGCTGTACTGCTCATTTACTATGTTAGCCAAAATAGTCAGTCGATTGTTCCTTCAGCTCCAAATCCAAATCCCAATCCTGCCAAAGCTATACCAGAATTAGCTAAGAAGAATGATACAATAGGTACAAAAGCAATTGTACAATTACCCGTGAAGAAACAAGCTCCTGCTCAGGAACCAAAACCCGAGAAACCACAACCACAGGAAGCAAAATCGGAAGCGTCAATAGTGGATGTCTACCAACCTGCTGAGCCAGTCGAAGGCTACCCTCACCTCTATCAATATTTTAATGAGAAGTTGAAATATCCTAAAGAAGCAGCGAAAGATTCCATTCAAGGCGTTGTATCCGTCACTTTTGTTGTGATGCCATCCGGTGAAATCGATCGGATTACTATCACCAACTCATTAGGGCCATTATTTGATGCCGAAGTAACGCGCGTTATGAAGGAGATGCCCATCTGGAAACCTGCTCAACTTAACCACAAGCCGGTGTCAAGCAAAATATCAATCCCTCTTACGTTTCGAATCGAATCCTTGAAAAATTAATTAGCTACGAATGAAAAATTTATTCCTCGGCATGCTGGTTCTCACCAGTATAATCGCACACGCCCAGAGTTTTCAACTAAAAAAAGTATGGAAAGAAAACGTTAATGTGAATAGCAAATCCTATTGGGTGGATTTTGATAATGATAGTTTAATGGATGTAGTAGTCATTGGCAAAAGTAGCAATACTACTTCTCGAATCTCGTGGTATAAAAACAATGAAGCTAAGTCATTCGCATTAACCCGAACCCAAACGGAAGATATGATTCCGACTGGAGCTTATCTAACTGATTTCAACCAAGACAATCGAATGGACTTGCTTTTAACCGGCATCATTAATGGTAAAGCGGGGATTAGGGCCGTCATCAATAAAGCCAATCTTTCGATGCGTGATTCAATGTTGGTGTTGCCTGATTTAGTGGTTACTTCTCTGATTACCCAAGACTTTGATTTTGATGGAAAACTTGATCTGGCAGTGGGCGGTGCAGACTTTCTGAAAGTCTTTAAAAACACAGGCAATAGCTACCAACTTAAGTTCGATTCACTAGGAATATCGGTAAAATCTTTAGCCTCTTGTGATTATGATCGTGATGGCCGATATGATCTGATCGTTTCCGGTACCAAAGGCAGCCAACCTATATTATTCTTTATGAAAAATTTGAGCAACCTGAAATTCAAAAAAACAAACCTTCCTTCACCTACCACGGGCATAATTGAAAACGGTGATTTTAAACACGATGGAAAGTTTGATTTGGTCGTCAATGGAAGGAATGCGAATCAACAATCGCAACTGCAGTATTTTAAAAATACAGGTAAAGCATTTCAGGCAACAGACTCTATTCCAAATTACAAATCAGGGCAACTGCTGCTGGCTGATTTAAATTCAGATGGACTATCAGAACTTTCATTTGCCGGAAGAATGACAGATGGAAAACGTGCCAACCAGATCATTGACTCGATCGGCTTCATCATGAACTTGGATACGGCCAGAGTTCATTCACAACAGTGGGGCGATTATGATCGGGATGGTGATCTGGATGTTTTACGAGTACTTGATTCAGCTTCCTATTTTGTATATCAGGTTTGGGAGAACAAGGAAACAAAAACCAATTTGAGACCTACTACTCCTGGCCGAACCTTTTCTGTCAATATTTTCAACCGGACTATACTCTACTGGGATAAATCGATTGACGACCACACACCACAAAAATCATTAACCTACGACATCGGAATGTATGATCCGGAAAAGAGCAAGTATTTCATTACTCCGGACTTTGACGGAAAGGGAAAAAGAAGATTGCGTTCCTCACACGGTAATCAAACCACCAACAATGTCATGATGTTACCGCTACTTCCTGGCAACTTTCAATATCAGGTGCAAGCTGTCGATAATAGTTTTAATGGAAGTAAATGCATCAGTGGCACATGTAGCGGAAATCCTTGCGCTGATTTCAAAATTGAATACGAACAGCTTTGCATAAGTGATCCGGTGGAAATAAAGCTTGATAAACCGGTGTATTGGTTTTCATTCAAAGATGGATTCTTAGGAGAATCTGATAAAGTTACTGTAGATCCAACTTCCGCTGATACATTAGTATCTATCGATCCGACTAGCGCTTGTGGACTTCAAGCCAAAGTTTATAAAATCAATCAGCTAACCAAAACAGAATCAGCTACAAAGTACGTTTGTGCTGATCAACCCATCAAGCTGGGTATTGAACCAGGTTGGCAATCCCCCATCTGGAAATGGGATAGCTCAACAAGCACGGGAGATACGGTGTTGTTGTCGACACAGAAAAATACGGTGGTAACCGTAGGGGCAACCAAAAACATCTGTACTTACAAAAAGGAATTCACCATTCGCATAAGCACTCCGAATCTAAAATTGAATGGCGACTACTTTAAAATCAAAGAAGGCGAAAGCGTAGCACTAGAAGCCAGCGGTGCCCAAACCTATCACTGGACTCCTGCAACTGGATTGAGTAACGCACTTTCATCAGCAACCCTTGCCTCGCCCTTACAAACTACTACCTATCAGGTTGTAGCAAAAGATAGCATTCAATGCGAAGCACGAGCCAATGTGACGGTGGAAGTAGAAGAAACTGCTTTTGTGGCTACCCTATTCACTCCCAATGGCGATGGCAAAAATGATGAAGTTAAAATTTACGGACTAACAGCAGCGCGCGAATTACGGTTTCTGATTTACAATCGAGATGGCGTATTGGTTTATGAAAGCACTAGCTTATCACAGGCGACCGCACAAGGATGGAATGGGACGACCAATGGAACGCAGCAATCTGCCGGTGTGTATTACTGGAAGATCGAAGGCACTCTTCCAAATGGCCAGCCCTTGCGCCTCAATGGCAAAACAAAAGGTTCTATTCTATTAGTAAGATAATCTACATCGTAATGATCTTTGGGTCGCATCACAGACGTATTTTTTTGATTGGAATTATCTTGACTACGGCAATTCCGATTCACGCACAGTACTTTCAATTCTCGCAGTATAATTTTACCAATCAGCGGGTCAATCCAGCTTGGATTGGAACGAACAAATTCATGTCGGCTTTATTGATTTCGCGAAGCCAAAGTACGGGTGGAGATTTTTCGATCAATAGCAATCAACTTTCTTTGCAGCGACCACTTTTGAATCGAAGCACAGGCAGAGCATGGTCAGGCATTGGACTTACTTTTTTAGATGATCGCTCCGGAGGTGTGTTTCGAACCGAAGAGATTACGGTAAGTTATGCTGTCAATATCCGACTGAGTCGCTATCGCATTTTATCGCTCGGCTTCAAAGGTCTTTACCAATCTCGAAGAATCAGTTTGGATGGCTATTTCACTGGTTCGCAATATGTTCCGGATCGTGGATTTGACGGTTCTCTCCCATCAGGTGAATCGATGAATGAATTAACGAATAGCTTTTCCACCTTTAGCACCGGTTTGTATTGGCAACAAGTCGATCGGCAAGATCAAGTGGAAGCCTATTGGGGTTTATCTTTATTCGACATCAACAAACCCAACGATGCGTTTCTCACCAAGCAAAATCAATTGGCATCCACGTTGGTTTTTGCGGGTGGCTTCCGCGCCTATCAGCAAGCCGAGCTTTCCGTTTTTCCGGAAGTGCTCTACAGCATGAACGGTGCCGGACAACTGATGAATGTGGGCGCCAAGTGGCAATATAATTTGAAGAGAAAACCACGCGAACAGGCGCACATCGACTTGCTTATCACATATGTGATTGGCCGTTCGGGAATTGTGGGCGCACAACTGCATCAAGGTAATTTTTCGGTTGGGCTCAGTTACGACTTTCCGCTTTTTGTAAACAATCCTTCCAATCTTGGTGCGCTGGAAGTCGGTATTGAAATCCGGAAGTTAACCAAGACAAGCACGGCCAAACGAAAAACAAAAAAAACCAAACGCAAGAAATCTAAAAAGCCTGCACGTCCGGTTGCGTATAAGCGAACATCCGTACCTAAAAAGCAAATTCCGAAAGCCAATTTAGATTCATTGGCGTCCATTACACCCGTAAAGTCAGTCACCATTCAGGATACTACAGCAACACCCATTGAGTTGGTAAAGATGGACACCTCCAACGTTAAACTAAATGCAGAAGCGGGTCGCGTTTCGCATGAGCCCATGATTGTAGAAAAAATCACGCTCCATTTTCAATTTGAATTTAACAGTGTAGATCTGGATGATAAGACTGAAGAGTTTCTCAGTCAATTAAGCGAAACATTGACGGAAGATCCTGAATTGAAAGTGAAGATCACTGGACACACTGACAACATAGGCTCTGAAAAATTCAATCAACGACTTTCGCAGAAACGAGCCGAAGCAGTTCTGAGCGAATTAGTGAAGAAAGGTATTGCGTCCGATCGTATATCAGCGGAAGGCAAAGGGCTGAGCAATCCGATTACCACCAATGAAACAGAAGAAGGGCGCAGCAAAAACAGACGGGTAGAAATCTTGCTTTACTACGAGCGATGAAAGTCGTTCTTGCCTCCGGTTTTATTGGTCACCGTTTCATTTGAAACATGTTTTTTATTTTATTTGTGATGAGTTAACTGAATATTGGGCTCTATTGAATCCCCCGTTACCGATGACGTCACATGTAAAGTCCGATCTTACGTTGAATATCTTTTTGCCACTGGTAGCTGGTGCACTTATCTACCTGTTTACAGATATTTCTTCCGGTGTAACTTGGTGGATACGGAACTATATCCCTGACGGATTATGGGCATATGCTTTTGCCTCCGCCATGTTGATCATTTGGCAACGTGACCTGAACCTGTTTTGGTTGTTACTTGTGTTGATATGCGGACTTGCTTTTGAATGGATGCAGTTTAGGGGCATACTTTCCGGCACTGGCGACCTTACCGATATCTTCGTTTACATCTTATTTTTTCTTATTGCCCTATTTTTCAATCCTTTTTTTAAACGAACTTTTAAATATCTAAACGCATGAATAAAAATTTACAAAAACACCTTTTATCAATAGCTGTAATTGTCACTTTCTTTTTTATTGCCAGCAGCTCTACGGTGAACAAGATTCACACAGGAGCATTCAACTATTACAATAGCGTGGAAGAAAAGGATGCAAAAAATCATATTGTATTAAATGATGGTGAGCAAGTTTATGGAGATAGGATCGATTGGAAAACTGGACTCTTTGTAAAAGATCAAATAAAAGTTGACAATCATAAATTTGCTATAAAGGATGTAAGAGGCTACTTAGAGAATGGTGTGTATTACGGTAGACTTAAAGATGAATATATTCAACGCATCGTTCACGGTCCTAAAATCAACGTGTATGTAAGGATTGTTGAGGTTGTTTCTCAAACACCAGGAACTAAGTTTACCACAAGATCTAAACAAGCATATCATTATGCGCAAAAAGGGGAAGATGGCCCGATGATAGCGTTTGGTTCACAAAAGAAAATCAGAGAATTGGTAGCCGGCTGCCCCGAGGCTGTAAAAATGGCCACTAAAAGCGGTAGAGAAATGAGAAGAGCAATCAGGAAAAACAGAAACTATCTGAATAGTATTTTTGATACCTACAACAAGTGCAACTAGACATCAACAACGAGTACTACGAGCGGTGAAAATCGCTCTTCCCTCCTGTCTTCTCCGTAAGTTGAATGTGCTCAATCACCATATCGTGCGAAAGCGCTTTGCACATATCGTAGATGGTCAATGCTGCCACTGAAGCTGCCGTGAGTGCTTCCATCTCTACTCCCGTTTTGCCGGTTACTTTCGCCAAAGCTCGAATGATAGCGCGTTCGCCTTTCGCTTCAATAGCTACCTGAACATCTTCCAAACCGAGCGGATGACAAAACGGAATGAGTTCATGGGTGCGCTTGGCTGCCATGACTCCGGCAATGATGGCCGTTTGAAACACGGGGCCTTTTTTAGTAATCAACTCATCGCCTGTCATCTGGCTCATGATTTCTTTTCCCAAAAAAACAGTGGCTTCTGCTTTCGCGACACGCGCAGTCACTGCTTTGGCAGAAACATCCACCATCTGCGGGTTGCCGGATGAACTAATGTGCGTAAATTGATTTTCCATTCAGCTAAAATAAGGAATCATGATCAGTGTTGAAGAAGCTACCGCCATTATTCTTGCCAACGCAGCCGTGCTTAAGAAGAGAAGCGTGCCCCTTGAAGAAGCGTTGGGACAAACACTGGCTGAAGTCATTGAAGCCGACCGCGACTTCCCTCCTTTTGATCGCGCGACCATGGATGGGATTGCTCTTTCGTATGATGCATTTCAATCCGGCATCCGAACTTTTCCAATAGAGTCAGTGCAAGCTGCGGGCGAATCTGTCGGTAACTTGAATAACAGCTCGCACTGCATCGAAATCATGACCGGAGCACCTGTCCCGATTGGAACTGACTGCATCATCCCTTACGAGCAACTACGCATTACCAACCGCATCGCTGATATCGAAGTCACTTCCGTGGACCGTGGTCAAAACATTCACCGCCAAGGGAATGACGCTCGGCAAGGCGAAAAGCTTTTAACCCCAGGCACGTTGATATCTCCTGCTGAAGTAGCGTTGTTAGCATCGGTTGGAAAAACAGAAGTATTGGTTTACGAACTTCCGAAAGCAGCTATCATTTCTACCGGCAATGAGTTGGTGGACATCGATCAACAGCCGATGCCCCATCAGGTGCGCAAGTCCAACAGCTATGCGTTACAAGCAGCCTGGACTTCGTTGGGAGGTACCTCTGCCCTGTTTCATTTGGACGATA
>JABFSO010000367.1 GCA_013140555.1 Cyclobacteriaceae bacterium
GCATGGAAGTGGCCCGCAAAGATTATCAAAAGAAAACTGCTGCCTGGAAGGCAAACATTGACACATTAATGAACGAAGTGCAACAAGAGATTGTAAAGTTTGAAAAGGAAAGCCAAAAGATGACAGCCAAAGAACGCGATCTTTCCAAACAACTCATTCAAACCAAGCAACAACAATTTGCCGATTACCAAAAAGCCATCAATCAGAAAGCAGGGCAGGAGGACAACCAGATGACCAAGAAAGTGTTGGACGAAATCAATGCCTATATCAAAGAGTATGGCAAAAATCATAACTGCAAGATCATCTTAGCCGCTACCGATTATGGCAATATCGCTTACGCGGATGAGGGATTGGATATTACTGAAGAAGTGTTGGAAGGCTTAAATAAAAAATACAGCGGGCAATAATAGATGAAGCAAATCTGGATTTATATCGGTCTGCTGGTAACCTTCGGCTCTTGCGCGAAACAAAAAGTTTCGGAAGAAGAGTTGAAGAAATACATCCGCGATGTAGATAATGGCTTACGGCAATCCATTAAGGCTGGTGAGTTTGCAGTGGAAGCAACCTACCAACCTACTGATTTGTTTGTGCTCCGCGAGTTAGGATCATCCAAAGCCGACACAGCCTCTTTAAATAAATGGCATAAAAAATACGGAGGTCATTATTACTTTATCCTCAGCATCAGTAAAAACGGCAAAGAAGCCATTACGCCCACGCAGATGCCCTATGATGAGTTCAGTGATTTATTGCAAACTGTTTCCTTCCGCCTAGGAGAATACATAAACATGACTACAGCCAAACAAGACACTATCCCCTTGGCCGATTTTATTTATAACCGCACGTTCGGCATGGCCACCGGCTCTGATATACTAATGGTATTTGATAAGAAAAAAGCGGCACAGACCGACTGGGTACAAATCAACCTAAAAGAATTAGGCCTTGGCCTCGGCACCCAAAACTTCCGCTTCGACCGTGAAAGATTAGACGAAGCACCAGAAATTGATTTTAATAGAGCGAATTAACAAATTATCGAATTATCAAATTTTCAAATTAACGAATCACCGAATTAACAAATCAGCCCGATGAGAAAGAGAATCCTTCGAAAATCCATTGCCATCTTCCTTTTGTTGGTCACCGTAGGCAACGTGGTGGCGCCCACTGTTTCCTACGCCCTCACTTCCGGCCCTACTGCACCTGAGGCTACCAGTTTTGAACCGGTGGATACTACGGATATGGTGAATTTAGCTACGGGTGATTTTACGTATAATATTCCGCTTTTAGAGGTTCCCGGGCCTGCAGGAGGATACCCTTTGTCACTTTCGTATCACGCTGGTATTCAACCAAATGAGGACGCGAGCTGGGTGGGCTTGGGCTGGTCGCTTAACCCCGGAGCGATTAGTAGAACGGTGAACGGTTATCCGGATGATCAACTAGGGGCAGTAAGGACAAGGACAGACTTTGACAATGGAGGGACGAGGAATACTTTTTCCTTGGGGATTGGAGTCCCAGGGGCATCTTACAATCTTTCGGTTTCGAATGATAGTTATTTGGGAGTAGGATTTGGTATGTCAATTAGTGCTGGCCTGTTTTATGGGTTTGGCAAAAAAGATAGTGGCATAGGTCTAAACGCTGGACTCTCTGGTGGAGTAAACTCTTATGGGGAACATTGGTCAGGTGCAGGGGTTGATCTCGTGGTTGGCAAATCAGGCAAAGACGCCAAAGGATTAACTTTTAGCGTGGGATTATCTACTAATTTTAACTCGGTTTCAATGTCAGGAGGTGTTGGTATTGGTAATCCTAAAAATAATACTTCACTTCTAGGGGTTTCAATACATTCGAATGGCTCAAAGTTTGGTATTAGTGTTGCAGGATTTAATCTCCCACAAACAAGCAGCTTTGCAGGTAGAATGACCACGGAAGGTTGGGGCTTCTCAATCCCCACTCCGTGGGGATTTTCACTTGGATATGACTATTTACGTTATTACTCCGATGAAACGAGTGATGTAAAATTGATTGGGACGATTAACGCAAAAGATACCAATGGAAAGAATCCAGATACTTGGTCTTTTGATTCATACTCGCTGTTAGATATAGATGCCAATGGGATTGCCAAAAATAGTGACCCAGAAAAATCAAGGGGAGGCAGTTTCCCTTCATATGATTTCTACAACGTAATGGCTCAAGGCTTGGGGGGAACGATTCAGCCTTATATTTTTGATAATGGTACCCTGTTTAGACAGAATCTTAGAAAGCAAAACGAGCCTGGATATATCATCAAGTTCAATGGAACATATGGAGATACGTCATATCCATATGCCTATGGATTCTATCGGCCAGTTGGTTTTCGATTCAAAAACGATTTTTCAAACTCGTATAGTTATGAATCTGCTACAATGAGAGCATTGAGCAATGGGAGTTTGACATTTAATACTTCGAATACGCTAACACCGGAAGCAGGGGTTAATTATACCACTTCCCAACTAGCGGGATCAAAACATATAGAATACTTTACCAATGAGCAAATAAAAGATGGTGTAGCAAAGTCTAAAGGATTTATAGATGACAATCCAAATGCTGAACGAGAAACTTCTAAATACGGATATGATGTATCCAACCAAGTGGGAGGATTTATGATCACCAACGAGAGCGGAGTAACTTATCACTATGCACTACCAGTTTATGCTTATGATCAATACAGCAAGTCATTTAAAACTGGTAAGGAAAATGATATATATCAAGAAAGCAAAGAGCCTCACCCGTATGCTTATACTTGGTATTTGACCGCTGTTACCGGCCCAGATTATGTTAATAGGAATTCAGCTAATGACGGAACAAATAGCAAGAATGACATGGGGTATTGGGTGAAATTTAGCTATTTACTTCAATCATCATTTTATACTTGGCGCAATCCGGTTGAAGGAACTCATAGAGATCTTGATCGTGAAATAGAAAACTATTCCTATGGAAAAAAAGAATTGTTTTATTTAGATAAAATTGAAACAGCCAGCCATGTGGCTGTTTTCGATAAATCTGAGAGAATAGATGGAAGAGGTGTGACAAGGGGCATTGAAGGTGGTTTTTCACCTCAGCCATTGACACAGTGTAAAAGAGACCTCAATAGTTCAGCCAATGTACCTCCCATGATCTGTACCACGTCTATCAAAAATGCCGAGAAAACTTTAAAGCTCAACAATATTTTTCTCTTATCTAGATCAGACTATGAAACTTCAACTGGCAACTATTTATCTAAATCCATTAGAGTCATTAGTCTTGATACTGACAATTCTTTGGCTTCAGGAACCTTAAATAGCTTTACCGATGCAGCTATCAACACTAAATTAGGGAAACTTACACTCACCTCTTTAAAATTTAAAGGAAAGGCTGGCGCTGATTTAATACCACCGATGAGTTTTCAATATTATAAAAATCCACCCTTTAAAAAAGATGCATACGATATTTGGGGACATTATAAAAGTGATTTCATTTCATCAGCTCCCATCGAAGTTTCTAGGTTTGTTACAGCAAAATCGGCAGAAGATATTGATGCATGGAGCCTTAGCAGTGTAAAAACAACGACTGGTACAAGCATTGAGATTAAGTATGAATCCGATTCGTATCAAACTCCGATTTTACATAGAATGCAAAACTTTTCGGTGGCAAATTTTGAGCTAGTCCCAAATTCAACCGATGCTATAAAACTGGAAATAGCTGGAGATTTTGGAAATAATAGCCAATACTTTAATACTGGTGAAACAATTGATCTTAAAGCATTCTTTAGCTATCATCAAATCGCTAAATTTGTTCAGGAGAGACTTGATCTTTGCCAACTTCGCAGTGATTACGATTTTGGAGAGAAGTTTATTACCAAAGGATTTCTTACTACTATTCTGTCGACAGGTCAGAGTTCAAATGGAAATTTATTTCTCGTTATAGCTAATAGTGAATTGTATTCATCTAATAAACAGGGTTATTCAAAACTACTGAATAGTTTCAATGGTGTGGATGTGATTAATCTCTGCGATAATGAAACCAAACCTAGCAATGGTGGAAGGTGTCCTTATGATTGTGAAATAAACGGCAAGAAAAGTACTTGCTATAAAGAACCCACATATGGATTTGCCTGTAGGTTTGTGCAAAACAACTATGAAGAAAAACATACATTTTTGGCTGGTAACATAGCAAAGAGCGGAGATAACTTTAATTATGAAAATCTTGGAGGAGGATTACGAGTTAAACAACTGAAATTAAATCAAACTGATTCTTACCTAGTAACCAATTACTCTTATTCAGAGAATAACGGTGCACTGACTTCCGGTTTTACTTCCTATGAACCTGAAGGAATGAATGTAGCCAAGTACTTAACAACAGCCATACCTGAAGACGAAAAGAATAAGTTTGAGAATTTTATTAACGACAGATTTTTCCCGACCTTAAGGATAGCGCGTGAAATACCATCGCCAGGAGTAATTTACAGAACAGTTACTGTTGTAGAAGAACTCTTAAACGCTGGTGATATAGTTCCCACAAAAATACCCGGCAAAAAGGTATTCGAGTTTCAAACATTTGATGAGGCATTTGTAAAACGAATTGGCATTACCAGTTCAGCAGCACCTTATACTGCGGAATGCTTTACCGCTGATGGGGAACCATTGGGTTCAGGTTGTTCTAATAATGAAGGGCAAACTCAAACTCCGGATCATTGCATTGATCAGTTTGGAAATCCTATAGCTTGTGGAGTTTCAGCAACTCAGATTTATACACCTCTAACGTTAAAGGACTATTCTGCATGGGTGGGTGCATTGAAAAAAGTGACTACCTACGGTGCCAATAATGAAGTTTTGAGTGAAGTCGCCACTAATTACCTACACGATGGTAAAACGACTGATCAATTTGCTGCTGATTTGAAATCAAAGTTTAAGAATCAAGGCGTTATTTCACAAATATTCAATGAAAACAGGATAGTTGATAATAATCGAATGCCGGTATTTAGCAGAAGGGATGAATACCCCTTAGTTTCAATAGGGCAAACCAGTAAGGATCATAAGACAGGATTTGTAAGCACCACACAAAATTTAGCTTTTGATTTTTATACGGGTAATCCAACGAAGGTATTGTCTACAGATGGTTATGGAAATTCTTATGTAGCAGAAACAATTCCTGCATATACCGTTCCAGCTTATTCAGGAATGACAAGTGACCAGATCACAAATGGTGTAGTTGGTATGGGGTTGAAAGTAAAAAACCCTAATAACAAAAACATGTTAACACAAACTGTTGCCAATTACGCCTATATGGTAAATGCGAATTATAAAGATGCCCCCGTAGAATTGAATAAAATTGCCTTAGTTTCAGCAAGTGCGCAAACTTGGTCTGATGCTGTACCCGTTATGGGCGTTGCCGGAAATAATCAAACCGGATTGCAAACCGGCATTTGGCGTAAGAAGTCTACCTTTAGTTATACCGGAGATCAATATGCACCATTGGCAACTACCGGAGATGGATTAGTAGCAGCTAGTTCTTTTCAGCCATTTACTAATTGGACGAGTGAAGCGGCTCAATCGGGCTGGCAAAAGAATGCGACCATCACTAAATACGATTATAATTCGCATGCTATTGAAGCAACCGACATGAATGATAAGTATGCTGCCACCAAATTCAACTATGATCATAGTCAGGTCTTAGCTACGGCAGCAAATGCCAGGTATGAACAATTGGCGTATTCAGGAGCAGAAGAAAGCCCGCAGATAGATCAATTGTACTATTCTGCCGGGTATAAAGCCTTAGGTGGCGGTGTGTATATTCATAGTAGCGCAATCCCATCTACTATAGCACATACCGGTTCCTACTCAATGCAAGCAAATCAAAGCGAAAAAGCATTTATGTATTCGTTTAAGCCGAGTGGGCCAGAACCATATATGGTAAGTGTTTGGTCATCTAGCCCCAATGCACAGATAAAGTACAAATACAATGGAGGCACGACCGAATTTTCGGCATCACCATTATCCATCAAAAAGTCAGGTATTTGGTATCAAATTAACGCTTCCATTCCTGCCGATGGTAGTTATGTGAATAACCTTGAGATATGGTGTGAAGCCAATGGAGCCTCCACACTTTTTGACGATTTTAGGGTTTATCCATTTAAAGCAGCCATGACCAGTTACGTGTATAACAATTGGGGTGAGTTGACCCACATCCTTGATAACAATAACCTCTATACGATGTATGAGTACGATGAGATGGGGCGTCTAAAACGGACATACCGTGAGCGCTTGCAACCCACCGATCAAACACCAAGCATTTCCAAGATAAGTGAGGTGGTGTATCATTATGCATTGAAGAGCGAATCACCTGCATTTATGATTCCGATTCAAACTTCGGTGGCATCTGGCAGCGGAAGCATTACACAAAATGTGAATGTGTTGCCCGGTGGTATTGCTACCATAAACGTTGCCAATTCCTGTGAGAATTTAAATTACCTGTCGAAAGTATATGTGGATAATAAGTTATTGTCAAGGTATGTAAATGGACCAACCCTTGGAACGGTGACACTCTATGATGGAGCAAAAGCATATTTGGAAAACGGAGGGGTCAAATTAACCGGAGTTCAAGGTAGTCATAAGGTTAGAGTTGAGTTCGCAT
>JABFSO010000266.1 GCA_013140555.1 Cyclobacteriaceae bacterium
GTGAAAGATTCAACCATCAAGGAAGTTGACGAGCCCACGTTTGTAAAACTTGCAGACATTGATTTCAAAAATGGAATCATTGAAGTAAATGTATTGAGCCGACTTTTAAAGAATGCGACAGAATCGGCACGTGGTTTTATTGGAATTGCTTTTCGGATTAACGTACAAAACTCGGCCTTTGAGAATATGTATATCCGCCCTACGAATGGCAGGGCTGAAATTCAACTGCGAAGAAATCGCTCTACACAATATTTTTCTTTTCCTGACTTTAAGTTTGACCGCTTGCGAAAAGAGGCGCCCGGAGAATATGAGTCTTATGCCGACATGGCTTTGAATGAATGGATTCATCTTCGCATCGAAGTGAATGGCAAGCAAGCCAAACTGTATGTCAATCATAGTAAACAACCAGTTTTATTGGTAAATGATTTAAAGCTGGGTGCCGATGCCTCCGGAGGAATAGGATTGTGGGTAGATGTAGGAACCGAAGGTTTTTTTTCTGACTTGAAAGTGACGAAGCAATAGGTGTAGTGATTGGAAATCTCTAAATTGAATTGATGAAACTCTCTTTAACTGTCGCGCTTTGCATTATTGCCACGTATTCCATCGGCCAGACCCCGACAAAGAAGGGTACTTCTCTTTACACAGAGGCAACGTATTCAGTTGCTGGAAATGAAGTTCACATCCAAAACAGTCTACCGAAGGGCGGAGGACGTTACACCGACCGTACCGGTAGAACTTTTTCGTATGTCATTTTTTGGTATCGAGTGGTGAATAAATCGAACACACCAGTGGAATGGAAAATCCAATTCCCAGCTGATTCGCTGGCTTTTTTTCCTTCGCCTGATCATTACATAAAAATTTCGATGCCTTTAGATACCATGAAACCGGAAAAAGAATCGATGTTTGATTACGGCATTACCAACTTAAAATATTCGCTCGATAAAAATTTCTTTCAGCCTACTCAATTGGTGAAAACCATCAAGCCCAAGGAAGAACGCCTTTTTTATATTGCTATGCTTTTTTATTATGCTACCGGAAGCGCCCGAACAGAGTTGGTCTTGAAAGAGCAGAAGCTTTTTTACCATATCAAAGTAGGAGCGGAGCAGGTACAGATTCCTTGCGGAGAGATTGCACTAGTAAAGGAGTGAGCTTACTTCTGGAAATTGTCGATTCAAAAAATGAGGTCGTTGAAGTTTCCAGGCCTTCAGTTGTGAATTGCCTAAACGCAAATCCTTTGCGCAACTATTGATCTTTTAACCGGAATGAATTAGTTTTGCTCTTGCAAGATGATCCGAAGAGTAATCAGCATATTAATTCTAGCCAGCATGACTCTACACTGCGCCAGCAGATTGGAATGGTTAGATTATTTATATGCAAAACGGCATTCCATCGCTTATTCTCTTGGTATTTCTGTAGAGCAAGTGATTACTTCCTGCGGCTTTAGTTCTTATCAAGGCAATTCCTTTGCTTTCAGGCAAGTGGCCGATGATACTGCCCATTCTGAACTCCTAAAGGCACAGGAGATTCAATTGTTTTTAGTGCTTAGGAATGTGCCGCAATTACAGCCTAGCGATTTTTTGATCAATCAACCTCTCAGTGTTTATTCCTTCAAAGAATACAACTTATATTTCTCGGATATCTTCCATCCGCCTTCTTGTTAATAATCATACGATCCGTCTAGGACAGGCTTAAGAATGCACACTGCATTCTTCAACATGATTATTTATTTTAATTCAAACCAATCTTATGAAATTGACAAGATCTATTCTTTTGTTTTCGTTTTTAATTATTTCGGTTGTCTCCTGCAAAAAGGATGAAGTAGTTTCGGCAGCACCCGGCACTCTCACACTGCATTTTGATAACATTGTAGGCGATGCCAATCTTCAACTCAATACCACCAACACACCATATACCAACGCGAAGGGTGAAGATTTTAAGGTAACTTGGTTGACCTATTATATCAGCAACATCAAAGTGAAATCGGCCGATGGAAAAGTATTTAGTGATCCCGTGAAATCAGATGGCTCAAAAGGTTACTATTTAATAGATGAGTCGGATGCCGAATCGCAGGATGTTATTTTAAAAGACCTTCCAGCCGGTGATTACACCGAAGTAACATTCACGGTAGGTGGAGATGCTAGTCAGGTAGATCAAGGCGCGCAAGTTGGTGCATTGGATCCTGCCAAAGGACTTTTCTGGAGTTGGAACTCCGGATATATTTTCTTTGCCATCGAAGGTGTGTCACCTGTATCAACAGAAGCCAATAACACATTTCAATTCCATGTTGGTGGTTATAAAGAAGTTTCCGGAAGCGCTACCGCTGCTAACAATATAAAAACAATTACATTATCTTTTGATGGAAGCAAAGCAGTAGTGAACTCGGCACACGAGCCCGAAGTGCATTTGTTGCTTGATGTAAAGAAATTCTTCAATGGTGACGGAGTAGCGAATGTAAGCTTTGCTACCAATGCCGCTCGCCATTCTCCGGCTTCCTGCAAAGACGTGGCTGGCAATATCCCGGCTGCATTTACATTCGATCATATTCACGCTAATTAAAATTTAATAGCCGGTGTGCAGAACATGCGCACTGGCTATACTTTTATGAGAGCGTTTTTTTTGCTATTTGTAATAGTAGGTGTGCTGTGCATCGCTTGCGCGGAAGAAGCAGTTGATTCGAATGGTAGTCCATACACCTTTCGAAAGCCAGCTAATTTTCCGGAGGCTGCCTATACGTTTGAAAACAATCCGGTTACACAAAAAGGATTTGAGTTGGGGCGCGCGTTGTTCTACGATCCTATTTTATCTGCGGATAGTACCATTGCCTGCGCCAACTGCCATCAGCAAGCTGCAGCCTTTGCAGATCCCGTACACACATTAAGTCGTGGTGTAATGGACAGAAGCGGAACACGCAATGCACCTGCCATTCAAAACATGGCATTCCAGCGTTTGTTCTTTTGGGATGGTGGTGTCAAACATTTAGACTTTGTGCCCATCAATGCCATCACCAGCGATGTGGAAATGGCAGAGAAGATTGCACACGTGGTAGAGAAGTTGCAACGTAACCCATCGTATGTAACTAAATTTAACGAAGCTTATCAAGAGCCACCGAGCAGCCAGAAAATGTTGTATGCGCTTTCGCAGTTTATGAATTTGATGGTTTCTGCCAACAGTCGTTATGATCATTATGTGCGAAAGGAGGGTGAGTCGTTGACCACCGCAGAGTTGAATGGACTACAACTGTTTACCTCTAAGTGCAGCAGTTGTCATGCGACCGATCTTTTCACGGATGGTTCATTTCGCAACAATGGATTGGATGCGACATTTGAAAAAGACAACGGTCGCGAAAGAATCACGGAGCTAGCAGAAGATAAGGGTAAATTCAAAGTACCCAGCTTGCGCAATGTAGAGTTAACCGATCCATACATGCACGATGGTCGCTTCAAAACATTAGAGCAAGTACTCGACCACTATGCAACCGGTGTGGTCAATTCAGAAACACTCGATCTGATTTTAAAAAGAGATGAAGGATTTGGTATTCCTCTCACAATAGAAGAGAAGGCTAACATCATTCTGTTTTTAAAAACATTAACGGATCGTGAATTTATTCTCGACAAGCGATTTTCTTTTCCAGCAAACTCATTTACAAAATGAAGAAACTACTTCTTTTTTGTTTCCTGATCGCCCTACCTATTGCTGTATCGGCTTGCGACATCTGTGGGTGCGGAGCAGGCAACTATTACTTTGGCATAATGCCTCAGTTTCATAAACAGTTTGTGGGACTTCGGTATCGGTTTCAAAGTTTCAATTCGCACGTGGGTCTTGCACCGGCATTGCTATCCAGCGAACAATTTCAAACGACAGAGATATGGTCACGATTTTATCCACTCAAGCGTTTACAAGTGGTGTCGTTTATTCCGTATCACATCAATGAACAAACGGAAGGAGGAGTGACTCACTATCTGCAAGGGCTGGGAGATGTACCGCTGTTGATCAGTTATAATTTAATCAATACGGTTGAAGAACCTCTGCGAACCACCCATCACAATTTGTGGATAGGAGGGGGCATCAAGTTGCCCACCGGAAAATACACGTACACCGATAATCCGAACGAAGTAGCCAATCCTAATTTTCAATTGGGAACGGGCTCGGTCGATTGGATGATGAATGCCATGTACACCCTGCGCCATAATAATTTTGGATGGACCACGGATATAACTCTGAAGATCAATACAGCCAACCAGAATGATTATCAATTCGGCAATCGGATCAGTGGCACCACTTCTGTGTTTTATGTATACCAATGGAAAAAAGTTGGGGTAATGCCCAATGCCGGAATGTACTACGAAGCTTCGGAGCAAAATTTTACAAAAGGAAGTTACATTTTAGAAACTGGAGGCACAGCAAGCTTTGCGAGTGTAGGCCTGGAACTTTACTATAAAAAGTTTTCAATAGGCACCAATTGGCAGCTACCTGTTACACAAAACCTGGGTGCCGGCAGAGTACAATCACACGCTAAAACTTTGCTGCATTTTACTTTTATGTTTTAGCTGACGCCAAGTCCTAACCAACATTAACCACCAACTATTAACTATTGACTATTAACCATCATTATTTCTTCAACCCATCATTACCCAATGAATTATGAAAAAGATACTTATTGCTTTTCTGATCATCACTGTTTCCTGTAATCAAAAGCCTCACGAGCATCAACCGATACAGGTAAAAGAAATGTCTCCGGCAGATTCAGCTTTGGCTGCACGCCTACCTGAAAAGATAGAGCCTGAAAACCATTCTACCATTATGGACTTGATTTTGGGTAAACCAAAAGTCAGCATAAAGAAAATTGGAATTTTGGTTTATGATGGTGTGAATGATTTGGACTTCACCGGCCCACGCTATGTATTTGGCCAAACAGGTTCCCAGGTTCAGCTCATTTCTGTTATGCAAGGGAATATCAAAACGGCTATGGGTGTAGAAGTCATCCCCAACACCGTAATCGATTCTGTTCAACAACTGGATATATTAGTTATTCCCGGTGGCGCGAAGGGCACAGTGATTACCTCATATAATAAAAAGGTCCTCGATTGGATTCGCAAAATAGATGCGGGTACTACCTACACATCATCTGTATGTACAGGTGCTTGGATTTTAGGAGCCTCCGGTTTATTAGATGGTAAAAGGGCTTCAACGAACTGGTATCGTGAGGATGAATTTCTCAGCAAGTATGGAGCGGTTCCTGCTCACGAACGCTTTACAAACGATGGTAAATATTGGACATCAGCAGGTGTAACCGCAGGCATGGACATGTCTATTGCTATTGTCAGAGACAATTGGGGAGATAAGTTCGCTCAAGGTATCATGCTGGACATGGAGTATGATCCGGCTCCACCGATCGAAGGTGGGAGTCCTGAAAAAACAAATTGGCTTGTACGGTGGATGATGAAGTCGATGTATGATGCAGGCATAAATCCATTAGTAGATAGTTTGGATAGAATAGAACAAGCTCATCGGCCAGGCGCTGATCAATGAAACAGATTTAAAGAATGTGCATCATCCACAACCCCTTTAGTTTACTATGAAAACGAATGAGAAGCGACAATTAAATTACCCATGGTTTACGAAAGGTAGTGTGGTGCAATTCTTAAAATTCCTCCTGATCGCGGCAAGCGTAATGATGTATTCCGTAAGCTGCACGACCGGAAAGAAAGAGAACCCCATCGTTACTCAACTAAATTCACCTGCAGCCTCACCCAGTGCAGAACCATTTTTGTTTACCGCCACGGATGGTTCGGTGTATCTTTCGTGGGTAAAAGATGTAGACGATAAAAGTGAGATGTACCTCTCTAAATGGGAGAACGATCAATGGACTGCACCTACATTAATTGATTCGGGCCGTAATTGGTTTGTTAATTGGGCCGATTACCCAATGATCATAAGCAACCAAAATAATTTCATAGCCTCTTATTTACAAATGAGTGGCCCAGGTAAATATTCGTATGACATTAAGATTACTACTTCAATTGATTCCGGCCGCTCGTGGAACAAGTCGTTTGCGTTGAATGACGATGGCAAAGAGGCTGAACATGGTTTTACATCCTTCATTCCTTATCAGCAAGATGTTTTTGTTTCTTGGTTAGATGGGCGCAATACAGTTCCGACCCATTCAGAAAATCATCATCATGATGGCCAACCCGCCATGAGTTTGCGTGGAGCAGTTTTGAATAGTCAAGGTCAAAAGACAAATGAGTGGGAACTGGACAATCGAACATGCGATTGTTGTGGAACGTGTGCGGCCATTACGAGTAAGGGACCTGTCGTTGTGTATCGCGATCGTACGGACAAAGAAGTGCGCGACATATCCATCGTGCGGCTGATTGATGGAGTGTGGACGAAGCCCAAAGAAATTTTCCATGATGATTGGGTTATTAAAGGTTGCCCTGTCAACGGGCCTAAAATTATTGCGCATGATCATGACGTAGCCGTAGCTTGGTTCTCGATGCCTGATGATAAACCACAGGTAAAAGTTGTCTTTTCAGATAACGATGGAGAATCGTTTACCGAGCCGGTGCGCGTAGACAAAGGCAATCCGATTGG
>JABFSO010000122.1 GCA_013140555.1 Cyclobacteriaceae bacterium
ATATTCTGCAAAAGGATTAGGCGTTTCTATTTTAACAGAAGGAGATACTATTGAAGAATTACAAACGAACATTAGAGATGCAATTCATTGCCATTTCGATATTGAAAAGCCAAGATTGGTGCGGTTGCATATGGTCAAAGAATTGGTATTTGCCGCATGAAATTACCGAGAGACTTGAGCGGAAAGTATCTTATAAAAAGCGCTGAGAAACTAGGTTATTCCATAACAAGACAATCCGGAAGTCATATTCGCTTAACCACTCAACAAAAAGGTGAGCACCATATTACCATCCCGAATCACGACCCGCTGAAGATAGGGACTCTTTCCGCTATATATTGGTGAAATGGCAATCCATTTTAATACTTCAAAGGAAGAAATCTTAAAACAACTGTTTGATAAATAAATAATGTCACGCAAAAAGAAAAACCCAAAAGACTCATTCGTAAGTATGACTGAATTAGTCCTACCCAACGACACGAACACACTGAATAATTTAATGGGTGGTCGTCTCATGCATTGGATGGATATCGTTTCGGCCATAGCCGGACAAAAACATTGCAACAGCATTGTAGTAACCGCTTCAGTGGACAACATCTCTTTTCGTGAGCCCATTCGATTAGGTGACGTGGTGACGCTTCGCGCGAAAGCGACTCGTGCCTTCAACTCTTCGGTTGAAATCCGAATCGATGTGGATGCCGAAAATATTCCGGAAGGAAAAAAGATTGCCAGCAACTCAGCTTACTTTACATTTGTGGCCGTAGATGCCAACGGAAATCCGGTACCGATTCCTGAGATCGAACCAGAGACAGAAGAAGAAAAAGAATTGTATCACGGTGCTTTACGCAGACGCCAACTTCGCCTAATCCTTGGTGGAAGAATGAAGCCCAGCGATGCACACGAATTGAAATCGATATTTGATATTAAAGAATGACCGAAGCCGAAGTAATATTCTCTGATACCCTTTACGACCTACCGAGTCCGGTAACGGTCGTAATAGAAAAGCCATGGACTGCCATCACTCCAGAAGAACGTACGCAGCTTTCCAAAATCCTAAATGCCTTAAAACTTGGCATCGATCGGGTGCGAATCATCCATCAGTCATCTTTAGATTTGAATAAGTTGGTGGACACCCCCAACCACGTCATTGTTTTTGGCTTATCCCTTTCAGGCGTCAATCCCTACGAGGCATTAACCGTTTCCGACAAAAAGGTAGTCTTAGCTGAAAGCCTTACCTCACTCCTTCCCGATGATGCCGCCAAGAAGAAACTATGGCTGGCGCTGAAGGCTATGTTTGGGCTATAGTTGAGGTCAAAAAGCCTTTAAAAACAGTATTTTAAAATATTAGCCCTTCTTCTATCTTTGCCACACTTTTTAAAAGCCTGTCAAAAGGACGGGTGATAATTAATAAACTAAACCTGTATGCAAAACCAATTGTTGTATGTATTGCCCTTCTTTGGTGTGTTGGGCCTATTGTATGTTGTTTGGAAAAGTGCCTGGGTAGCCAGTCAAGATGCCGGCACCGACAAAATGAAAAAGATAGCAAGCCACATTGCCGAAGGCGCAATGGCTTTCTTGAAGGCCGAATACAAAGTATTGGTCATTTTCGTGGCATGTGTAGCAGTTCTTTTAGCGGTAACTGCCAATTCAACAACCTCTTCACCATTAGTAGGCTTATCTTTTGCATTAGGTGCTTTTAGCTCTGCATTAGCCGGATTCATTGGGATGCGTGTAGCTACTAAAGCAAACGTAAGAACAACCAATGCCGCCAGAACCAGCTTGGGCAAAGCCCTTGAAATCGCTTTCGTAGGCGGTTCGGTAATGGGTATGGGTGTAGTTGGTATCGGGGTTTTAGGCTTGAGCGTTCTTTTGATCGTTTATGGAAATATGTTCGGCATGGACTCACAAGAAAATGTGACCCGAGTCATCACTATTATTACTGGTTTCTCATTTGGTGCTTCTTCAATAGCCTTGTTTGCTCGTGTAGGTGGCGGTATTTATACTAAAGCTGCTGACGTAGGTGCTGACTTAGTGGGTAAAGTAGAAGCCGGTATCCCTGAAGATCATCCTTTGAACCCTGCAACCATTGCTGACAACGTGGGCGATAACGTAGGTGACGTGGCCGGTATGGGTGCTGACTTATTCGAATCGTATGTAGGTTCAATTGTCGGAACGATGGTACTGGGTGCCGCATTTATGGTACCTGGCTTTAATGATCAATTTAATGGTCTTTCTGCCGTATTGTTGCCACTTGTTTTAGCTGGAGTTGGTATCATCATGTCATTCGTAGGTACTTTCTTCGTAAAAGTGAAAGAAGGTGGCGACCCACAAAGAGCCTTGAACATGGGCGAATTCTCTTCTTCCATTGTCATGATCATCGCTTCGTATTTTATCATCACATGGATGCTTCCTGCTGAATGGACGTACAATGACTTACTTTATAGAGATGCTGCAGGTAACCCTACTGTTCGTATTATGACCTCTTTAGGCGTATTCTGGGCAACAATCATCGGTTTAGTAGGTGGAGTATTGGTAGGTTTGATTACTGAATACTACACAGCCATGGGCAAAAAGCCGGTATTGTCGATCGTTCGTCAATCTTCGACCGGTGCGGCTACTAACATCATCGCGGGTCTTGGTGTAGGTATGATGTCTACCATGCTACCAACACTTGTTATCGCTTTTTCAATCATTGGGGCTTTCTATTTTGGCGGATTGTATGGTATTGCCATTGCAGCCGTGGGTATGCTTTCAAATCTTGGAATTCAGTTAGCTGTTGATGCTTACGGACCTATTTCGGATAATGCCGGTGGTATTGCTGAAATGTCTGAACTTCCAAAAGAAGTTCGCTCCAGAACCGATAAGTTGGATGCTGTAGGTAACACAACCGCTGCCATCGGAAAAGGCTTTGCGATTGCTTCAGCTGCCTTAACAGCCCTTGCGTTGTTCGGTGCCTTTATGACAACTGCTCAAATCAACTCGATCGATGTTTCCAAAGCCAATGTAATGGCCGGATTATTCATAGGTGGTATGCTTCCATTTGTATTCTCTGCCCTAGCAATGGGTGCAGTAGGTCGTGCCGCTATGGCGATGATCGAAGAAGTGCGCAGGCAGTTCAATGATATTCCTCTTCTAAAGGCAGCTTTAGCCGTGATGAAGAAAAATGGCGAAAAGGAAATGAAAGATTGGTCTGCCGAAGACCAAAAGACCTTCCATGACGCTGATGGTTCTGCAGAATATGGCAAATGTGTTGAAATCTCTACCAAAGCGGCTCTTAGAGAGATGGTGCTTCCCGGCTTAATGGCTGTTATTGTACCTGTTGTTATTGCTTTCTTACCTGGATTCGGTGTAGAAGCCTTAGGTGGTATGTTGGCTGGTGTTACTGTATCTGGTGTATTGATGGCGATCTTCCAATCAAATGCCGGTGGCGCTTGGGATAATGCCAAAAAGAGCTTTGAAGAAGGTGTGGAAATCAATGGACAAATGTATTACAAGAAATCAGAGCCTCACAAAGCTGCCGTAACTGGCGATACTGTAGGTGATCCTTTCAAAGATACTTCTGGTCCTTCTTTGAATATCTTAATTAAATTGATGTCGATCGTGGCATTGGTGATCGCTCCTTTGTTGGTGAAGGGAGTTCCTGCTACCACCAAAGCGGAAGTAAAACCAGTTATAGAATCAGTTACAACTGCATCAGAGGTAAAAGTACCTTAACAAGTCTTTTAATTTATTACCAAAAAGCACCGGCCATTTTCCGGTGCTTTTTGTTTTTATAAAACCAAACTCTTTATTTTTATCACAATTAAAAGATTCAATCAATTTAACGTATGAAGTCATTCGTCCTTATTCTAACCACAATGTTATGGAGCGCCAGCGGTATTGCTCAAAACTCGGTTCTAGGAAAATGGAAGTCCATCGATGATAAAACCGGACAAGCCAAATCGATTATTGAAATCACAGAACGAGATGGGAAAGTGTATGGAAAAATCATTAAGATTTTCCCCACCGATCCAAAACGCACAGATCCCGTCTGTGATAAATGCCCTACTAACGACAGCCGCTACAACAAAAAGATCTTTGGAATGGAGATTATGTTAGATATGAAGAAGGATGGCGATGAGTATTCCGGTGGAAACATTCTAGATCCGGAAGTGGGCAAAATCTATAGATGCAAAATCTGGGTAGAGGGAAATGAGTTGAAAGTGCGGGGTTACTTGGGGCCGTTTTATCGTACCCAATCGTGGCTGCGTGTTTAACTTAAAAGTTGTTTTATCTAAAAAAATGTGAACTTTAGCGTCATAAACACCCCATCCTATTACCTAAAGGTTACCAATTGTGGCATTACGAGTATTCAAATCCAGTTCTCAGCTTGACGAAAAGGAAATCTTTGAGCGGATTACCAAAGGGGATGAAAAAGCCCTGGAGATAATCTACAAAAAGTACTACCGCATGATGACCAAACTGGTGATCACCAATAGCGGCACCGAAGAAGAAGCACGAGACGTATATCAGGACGCACTGGTTGTGTTCTGGCAGAAAGCGAGATCAGGTAAGCTGGTCTTAACTTCAAAAATGAGCACCTTCATCTACAGCATTTGTCAAAATCTGTGGAGAAAAGAACTCGATCGAAAGAAACGACTTTCGAATGAAGAAAAAGATACACCTACTACCATGGATATGGATAGCCCGGAACGAGAGAAAATCATGGCTAAATGCCTAGATCAACTTGGTGAAACATGTAGAAAGGTATTGATGTATTACTATTTCGATGAGATGTCGATGCAGGAAATAGCCGAAAAATTGGGTTTTGCCAATACGGACACTGCCAAGACCAAAAAATATAAGTGCAAGCAAAAATTGGATGAACTAGTGAAGGCTCAATATTCGGAGCAGGATTTTTTAGACTAACACAATCATGAGTAACACAGAATTAATTGACGACTATTTGACCAATCGCCTAAGCGATGCGGACAAAGCTGCGTTTGAAAGCCAACTCGCTAATGACCCTGCATTGCAAGCAGATGTAGCATTGCAAGGGCAAATAATTGAAAGCGTACGAAAAGCCCGCGCAATCGAGCTAAAGGCCATGTTGAATCAGGTGCCTGTAACGGCTCCCGTTTCAATAACCCTTCCTATTATGCGAATGGCGGCCAGCATCGTAGGTGCCGGAATCATTATTTTAGCTTTCAGCTATTATTTTAACAATAGTACCCAACAACCGAATATGTCTTCTTCATTGGAAGAATCCTTACAAAAGGTAGATCCGGCCGATTTTGAACCTTTGGAAGAGCCAACCGCTCAACCAACTCCTACTACAGAAGAAAAGGTTGCAGCACCTGCGTCTACAACAGAAAAGGAAATTAAAAAAGAAACACCCAGAACATCACCAGTTCAGCAACCCAAGATTGATGTGGTTGATCCTACCAAAGACATGACAGATGGTGGAAATGCCGCACTTCCCAAGAACGAAACATCACACGCAGCAATCACAGCATCGCACATTGCCGTGGAGGTAGAGGATAACAACAAAAAGTACCCTTTCCACTACCAATTCAATCAAGGTAAGTTATTTCTTTATGGATCGTTCGATAAGGGACTGTATGAAATTTTAGAGATCAATGGTGATGCACATTCCGTGTTCCTTTTTTACAAAGACAACTATTATTCATTGGATGAAAAAGTCAGTGCCATCACCGCACTCGAACCGATCCGCAATCAAGCGTTGATCAGCAAGTTGAAAGAATACAAGAGTAGATAATTTGGATTTTCAGGTTTAAAAGGTTAGAAACCCTCTCCCATCGAGAGGGTTTCTTTTTATTATATTTGCAGCTTATGGAAGCAGGAAAGTCAAAATTCAGAAAGAAGAAGCTTGGGAGCTATCCATACGTGAGTGTCGTTTTTAGCATTACGCTGGCTCTCTTCGCCATTGGCGTGTTTGGCACATTGGTAATCTATTCGAAAGAGCTGGAAAGAACAGTCCGCGAAAACGTCAAGATTCAGGTGTACCTTAAAAACCAGCTCACCAAAGATCAAACCAACAAGATTCAAACCCGATTAAAGTCATCGTACTATATTTCGAAAACGGCTACAGACGGTGCCATTCAATTTGTATCCAAAGAATCAGCAGCCAAAGAATTCATCCGGGAAACCGGAGAAGATTTTAAAAAATTTCTGGGCGAAAACCCTTTACGGGATGCGTATCTGGTCCGAATAGACCCCGCCTATCACGACAAGGTAAGTCTGGCAAAAATTAAGAAGGACACCGAAAAGTTAGACGGTGTATTCCAAGTTTATTACGTGGAAAACGTAATCGAATCAATCAATGACAACGTGACCAAAATTGGATTGATATTGATAGGATTGGTGGCACTGATGTTGTTAACCGTAGTACTCCTTATCAATAACACGGTACGCTTGGCTCTTTTCTCCCAGCGATTCATTATCCGTAGCATGCAACTGGTCGGTGCCAAAAGATGGTTTATTCAGCGCCCCTTCTTGTTTCAGGCAATGTGGCATGGAGCGTTAGCCGGACTCATTGCTTGCCTCCTACTCTATT
>JABFSO010000328.1 GCA_013140555.1 Cyclobacteriaceae bacterium
TGTTTTCTGTTTTTAATTTCCCCATACTTCAGGGCGAGCGCAATCCATTGAAAGGTGCAAGCAATATTGCTATATCCGAAAAAATGGCTCGTTTACTCTTTAATGATGCAAACCCAATTGGCAAGAATATAAAGATTGATGTATATGACGTTACGGTTGCTTCTGTATTTAAGGATATTCCCATTCATTCATCTTTACAATTTGATTTTGCATTGCCTTACGCAATCCTACAGAAACAATGGGGCATCGATGACCAAATGATGGCTCGAAATTTCTTCAACATGTACATTCGGTCCAATTCTTCTATTTCAGCTCAACAGCTTACTGAAAAATTGAATGACATTCGCGTATTAACAGAAGCGCATAAAGCACAAAAGGTAAGTTATCAAGCGTATCCACTTACGGACTGGCATTTGAAAAGTAAGTTTGAGGGAGGAAAAAATACCGGAGGAAAAATCGAGTACATCATTTTGTTTAGTGTTATTGGGGGGCTTGTTGTACTGATGGCAGTTATCAATTTGGTAAATATGGCTACCGCCAGAGCCTCATTGCGGGCTAAGGAAATTGGTATTCGTAAAGTAACAGGAGCGCTACGCTCATCGATTGCTGTCCAGTTTATGGCTGAGTCGTTCCTGCTTGTCTCATTTTCATTCATCCTTTCGATACTAATAACACAGTTGGTGTTGCCTTATTTCAGCGATTTAATAGAACAGCCAATTAGTTTAAACATTCTCAGCGGCAACATTCCAATTTACCTTGTTAGTTTTTTGGTTATAATATCTCTGCTTGCCGGAATATATCCTTCGTTTGTGATGTCTTCCTTTCAGCCTATCCGAATTCTTAAGAATCAATTCGCTAGTACATCTTCCGGGTCTCAAATTTTTAGAAAGACACTTCTGATGGTGCAGCTAAGCGCTTCCATCATCATCATTGTCTTCAGCGGTGTATTGTATAAGCAGTTAGCGTTTATCACGAATAAAAATCTTGGCTTTAACCGCAGCAATATGATTCGGGTAGAGCCTACTTTTAGACTGCTAAAAAAGTTCGACAGCTTTAAAAGTGAATTGCTAAAAAATCAAAGTATCGTCAGTGTTGGTGCCGCCAACGACAATCCATTAAATTCTGCCGGTGCTAATACAGGAGTGACGTGGCCCAGGAAACCGGATGATCTCCGTGTTTCCATCAGAACAATTGGGTGCAGCTACGACTTTCCTCAAACTATGGGATTAAAAGTCATTGAGGGAAATGATTTTCAAATCGAAAAGACTGACACACTTCGAACAGAGGTATTAGTCACAAAAGAAGCAATCAGAATAATGGGACTTAAAAATCCCATTGGTGAAGAAATAAAATTTGGACAGATTCCGTGCGTCATCGTTGGAGTCATCAACGACTTTCACACCTCTTCCTTGCATGAGGCACTGTTACCTGTTATACTTTATCGTCAACACATTGAATCAGTCTCGGCACTATATGTTGCGTTTCAACCCGGTACTACCAAGCAGTCCATGCAGGCATTCACCAATGTCTACAAAACATTTGAGCCCGATTACACCATGAAATATTGGTTTCAGGATGAAACGTTTGATGAAATATACAAAACAGAAATAATTGCCTCTCGCCTCGCATTGCTATTCACTGTAATCGCGTTAAGCATATCTATTATCGGTATTATTGGACTTGCCACCTTCAATACGTTACGCAAAACAAAAGAGATAAGCATCCGCAGAGTTTTTGGCGCATCGGCACTACAAGCGCTTTCTGTTTTGGTGCAAGAATTCATTCTGGTGTTAGTTGCCTCAATGCTTATTGCTATTCCACTAGCTTGGTATGTTGCCGACCGTTGGCTACAAGGGTTTGCATATCGCACCACCATGCCGTGGTGGATCTTTGGCGCTACGTTAGTCAGTGTGGTGGCACTGATTGTATCTATCATTTGGATACAAGGCATCAAAACCATTCGTACCAATCCTACTCAAACATTGCGTAGTGAATAATCAAAGATCAAGGCCTTCTTTCTTGCGTTGCTGCTGAACGAAGGCTTCTCCAAATGATAATTTTTTAATCAGCTTCGACTGGCTGTCAATCACTCTCCAAAAAGGAGCGACTTTATTCAAGGCCACTCTTTTTTCTATTTGCTCGTGTGCTGCTTCTGAAACAATCCGTAAAAAAATTCCGGAAGTAACCGGGCAGGTATATTCGGCTCCATACTCATTCGCTAAGTCTCTTCGCATCGTTGCCAGGCTGCCGCTCTTACCTTTCGGTATGTGCCGGATGTATTCATCAATGATCATGGGTGTGGCAATCAGCATCTTTGCTCCGGCCGGCATATCAGCAAAATCTTTTTCCAATTTTTTTATGATAAACTCTTTGGTTGGATCATTGACTTTGTCTGTCCAAGTTTTTTCTTTGCCGGGTTTCATGGTCGGCTTGGACGTTTTTTTTGGAGCAGCCATACAACTTACTTTTCGATTAGTTCCTTCATCGAATTTACAACCATTTTCCAATTTTGTTCGGAATGCTCTAAGGCTTCTTTATCAGCAATTCGATCTTGTTGAACGGTCAGCTTCGTTTGATTGCCTTCTTCATCTAATCGATAAACGATGTTGGCATAATTCTCCGGCTTATCTTCCTTTCCGGAAAAGGAACTCCAATAATTATAGGTTACTGATTTACCCACTTCTATTTGAAGTATCGTTCCCGTATCGACATACGCTTTACCATCCCACTCGCCACTGAACGTAATGGGATCGCCCACATTCCAGGAAGTTTCAAGCTTCGTACCAAAGAAATATTGCTTCACTATTTCAGGCTCCGTTAAAGCATGCCATACTTTTTGTGTAGATGCATTGATTATGAAAGAAAGATTGAGTGTAAGTGTTTCCATTTGTAAATATTATTTTAGTTAATCGAGTTTATTTTAGAATATAGGCATCAGACGCCCCGATCAATCGAGCTCACTACATTTAAATCCATATTTTTCTAAAAGTGCTACTGCCTGTTGTGGCTGTACACGATCGGAGGCAATGCGGAGTATTTTGTCACAATCGTCCAATGCAAAATTCCATCGGCCCCTTCCAGCGAGTGAATTAATCTGAGGCGCCAGTGTTTTTACTTGCTCGGTAGATTGCACTGAAGTAGCGAATACCAATACTTCCATATTTAGTTTTGCGGTTTATAGGTTACAATGTCGATACCAATACCATTCGGATCCACAATGGCAAAATGTCGGTCCCCCCACGGCTCATCACGCAAAGTGATGACAATCGGAATCTTCATTTCTTTCATTTCTCGAAAAACCTCATCGACATGATTCACCTCCATAGTTAAATAGGCTCCTTTTCCAGCAAACGCAGGTTGAAATAAAGGCAGTTGACTTTCGTGATTGGGTAATAGAAAACTAATTTGATCGGTGCCATCATTTACTTTCAGCAAAAGATAGAAGTCATTCTCAAAAACAACTTCCATCTTCAAAACTTGGGTATAAAACAATTTAGTCTCTTTCAACTTAGCTGTAATAAATCCCGCATTCATTTTCATTGACTTCAACTCGTTTTGAGCATGAACGGAACAAATCATTGCGCAAAGAAATGCGGTAACAATCCCTATAAAAAGAATCCACTTGCGCATGGCTCGTTTCAATTAATTCCCATTTGAATTTCAGTAACATTGGCTTCCGGATTTGCAAAATCCGCATTGATATACAACTCACGTGTAATGCCACTCGGTTGCAGTTGATGTTGTTGCATAAATTCCATTAAAATGCCGTAGCTCTTTGGAATTTCATGCCAGGCGCCTTCATGCAAAAGCGAAACACATTTAAAATCTTCGCTGCGCTTAAAATGAAATGCGCCATCGTAGTCTGACGGAATGGAAGCTGTGGGTAAACAAACCTCGAGTGTGAAAGGCTTGGTTTCATCACCCATAAAACCGAAGTAGTGCCAGTGAATGGGGCCAGATGGATGAAGATCCAAACGCACCGATTCTTTGAAAAGATCTTTCGCCACCGGCACCTGGTTGATCAGATCGCTGATCTTCACTTCGGCACGATGAAATAAAAAGTTGATTGGCTTTACTTGTTTGATGACTGGTTGATTCATAATTATTTTTTAATGTGTATGATTTTATTTTAGGCGAGTGACTCGAAGCTTCAGTTATGATTAAATAAAAAATGTAAAGGCGAAGATGATCGCGAGATGAACCAAAACAATTGCAGGGGCCATGGCCTCTTTGGGTTCGCGCGCACGCACATGCGAAAAAATCGCGCCAACTAAGATAATAGCTGAAAGTAAAGTGGCTATCAGCCGGGTCGGTTCAAAAAGTAAGCCGATAGCAGTGACTACTTCGCCTAACCCAACCGCAATCATAAACCACATCGGGTAACCTAATCGCTGAAAGAGTTCAACTTTATCTTTCTTCCGGATGATTTTGGCAAAGCCAAAGATGAGTGAAGGCGCTGCCATGGCGAGGAGCAGAAGCCAGAAAATAATGATTTTGATTTCCATAGATTAATTTTTTCTCAAATCAACCTATGCAGCCTGTCAGCCCTATGTCAGCAGAAAAAAAATAGTTGAATTATTTTTAGAGTGTAAGTGACAACCCTATGTCAGGAGGGTGGTGTCAGGCACTAGCATTCCATTTAAAATAAATCTTACCTTCGGCTTATGGACACATTTCTTACTATTTCTATGGTTTGCTGGGTTCTTAGTAATTTATCCAGCAAATTTCTTTTCCACTTTTTCCTAGAAGGAAATAATTTATCGGCTAATCCGCTAAATAAAAAAACATGGGTTACAGCAATCGAGGTTACCGATTATTACCTAGATGACCCAAAAATCAATAAGAAAATGAGAAATGCATTAATGAGGTATCGGATTTGGGAAATCGCAAATATTTTCGGAATACCGAGTTCAATCCTTCTCACGGTAGTAGTTTTTGTAATACTGCATTTACGCTAGGTAACTATCTATCGGGTCTCGAGCTTCAAATAATGCTCTTGCAGTTCCTCCACCAGTTGTTGAATGGTTTCCTTCAGTTCTTCTGGTTTTTCTATTTCGACACCACGGCCATACGAAAGCAGCCAGCGTGCCATCATGTTCAGATCGGCCGTGAGAAAATGCATACGCACTTGTCCATCGGCATCTTCTTCGGAAACAAATCCAAAATAATGTCGGGAGTTTTGAATATAGTGCGCTTCTTTGCGATCAAATAGAACGGTGGCGGATTTCATTTCTACATTCGCCTGTTGCAAACTGTTGAAATATTCTTGCATGGTCGAAATACTGCGCGGCTGAAAAACTTCTCCGGTTGATTTTAATTCTTTGATGCGATCACAACGAAAATCGCGGAAGCCTTTACGCAAGCGACACCACGCAATGAGATGCCAGGCCGCACTGTAATAAAACAAACCTATCGGCTCCACTTCGCGTTCGGTTAACTCATTCTGATGATTGCTGAAATAGAGAAGAAAGATGACTTGCTTCCCTACCACGGCTTTTTGTAAATCCGTCAAAAAATTTCCTGCCTGTGCCGGAAGTGTGACACGCGGCTTCATCACTTCAATATGATCTTGCAAACTTTCCAAATGATCTTTTTGCGCTTCGTTCAACACGGCTTTAATTTTGAATAGCGCTCCTTCAAAAGAAGTTTGTATCGATTGATCCGTCATGCGCTCCACTAACTTTCCCGCCATCATCATGGCGCTCGCTTCATTTTCGGTAAACATGACCGGAGGCAAGTGGTAGCCATCAACAATAAAGTAGCCTGTGCCCGCTTCCGATCCGATGGGCACACCAGCTTCCATCAATGCTTTCACATCGCGATAAACTGTACGCACGCTGATTTGAAAACGGTCCGCAATTTCTTCGGCTTTTACAATCTTCTTGGATTGCAACTGAACTAAAATAGCGGTAAGTCGATCGATCCGATTCATATCAGATCAAAAGTAAATAATTATAAGACAATACAAGTTGATCTTTACTTAAAAAACACATCGTAACCGAAGCGTAAAATAGTAGCGCACACAACGCACAAAAAGAAAATGCGAATGAATTGATTCCCACGGAGCAACGCAAAGCGAGTGCCTACAAATCCTCCGGCCATATTGCACCCAGCCATGGGTATGGCCAATTCAAATAAAATATTTCCGGTGCTGGCAAAGTAAATAATGGAAGCCATGTTCGTAGCCAGATTAACTGTTTTGGCATGTGCACTGGCATGCATAAAATCATGGCCTAATAAACTGATAAACATCAGCACCAAAAAACTACCGGTGCCGGGACCAATAAAGCCATCATAAAAACCAATCACCAAGCCACTGATTAATCCTCGTGTTAATGCCCAACCAAATGGCAACTCTTTTTCTTCGTGTTGTCCGAAATTCTTTTTGGTATACGTGTAAATAGCAACAATGATCAGCGCCACTAAAATGATGGGTTTGAATGTTTGATTGCTGATCGTACTCACCAAATACGAACCAAACATGGCCGCACAAAACGCGGCAGCCGCAATAAATCCAACTAGCTTCCATTGAATAGTAACACGCTTGGCATATTGATACAATGAAACCGAAGTACCCAGAAACGAAGGCAGCTTTGTGGTGCCCAACAAAGTGGCTACCGAATAATTCGGAAATGTCATGAACAAAACAGGTGTTTGCACTAACCCTCCGCCACCAACAATAGCATCAATAAATCCAGCCGCAAAAGCAGCGATACAAACAATTAAAATACCAATCGACACGATAAAAAAATTAGTGGCCGCAAGGTACTATAAAATAAAAGATGTGGAAACGACTAATAATTCTCCTTCATCAGAGTGCGGATATCCTCAATGATGCGATCCATTTCAAACTTGATGGTGCCGTTGTAGACACCTCGAATTCTCCGGTGCTTGTCGACAAGAATAAAATTTTCAGTGTGTAAAAAATCGCGTTGATTGCCGTAGAAGCCAATGGAGTCTCCGGCATAGTATTGTCGCTTGGCCAAACTATAAATCGAATCGCGGTTGCCGGTGAGTAAATACCACTTAGAAGACTGGATTCCTTTTCGTTCAGCGTATTTTTTTAAAACCGAGACACTGTCCACTGTGGGCAACACCGAGTGCGAAAGCAAAACTACGTCTTCATTATGTTCAAATTCCTTTTGCAGGATTTTCATATTGTCTGTCATTACCGGGCATATGCTGACGCAACTGGTAAACATAAAGTTGGCTACATAAATTTTCCCTTCTACCATTTTCTCTGTCACTATTGCTCCATCCTGATCGGTGAACGAAAAGGATGGAATGGTGTGAATGGAGTCGTACGAGGCTGATGAAGACTCGATCCAGCGGGGTGTAAACTCCGGATCATTATAAAATGGCAGCGTTTCTTCTCTATTGGATCGACATGCCGCAAGAAGCGACACAATGATGATGCTATTTTTTATTAATCGAATCATTCGGATTGATGCAAAGTTTAACACCTATCGAACCATACTTTTTTCCACTTCGCACGACATAATTGGCTCGCAGCCTTCCATCGGCCCACCACATTTTTTGCGCGCCTTCCTCCTGTCCATTTTGATAATGAAATTCTTTTGCCAACTGCCCAGTGTTGTACCATTCCTTCAACTCACCGGTGTAAGCATCATCACTCACTTCAAAAACAAATTTCGGTTTTCCGTCTTCCCACCAAGCCTGGTGTATTCCTTCTTTTTTTCCTTGAACATATAAGCGCTTTTCAGCTAGCTGACCATTGTCATACCACTTGCGTGTGATGCCCTCCTGCAATCCATCAAAAAATGAAATCACTAAAGCTGTATCAGCAGTTGGGTATAATTGAAAAAGATGTCCTGAAAATTTTTTACTGTTATAGAATAGTGTATCCTGATGTTGAGTCAATTTGTTGTCAGTCGCATCCACCCATTGTGATGGAATGAGGCGGGCACTGAGTGTTGCCTTCTCTTCTTTTTTTGAAGAACAAGCAAACAAACCAGACAACATCAGAATAACTAAGCAATTCTTCATGTTATTGAGAAACCGTTCCAGCTGTTCCGTAAAATCCAGAGCCATTTAAGTAAGGCGCGTCAGCTGTAATGTGATAGTGATAAATACCACTCGGATATTCGGTAGTTGCTGCGGTATGGCCATGATACGTATCCAAATCAGCAGTCACTAAAGTTTTTCCGTTTTCTTCCGGTCCATATACCGGAAATCCGTCTAATAAAAATCCAAGCAAAGCCGACTTCGATGCTTTTACTGTGGTGAGATATTTCGGCTCTACATGATAGTGATATTGCCCAGAGTTTTGCGGATGTCCCCACCACTGATCGAACCCGGCAATTTCATTTGTAACAGGAGAACCACCAGCCGCATATTGATTGAAGAAAGGAATTCCATTGACAGAAACACCAATCGGGCCCATTGGCGTAGCGGCATGTGTAGACGCTACCTTGGGATCTAACGGAATTTTAAAGGTCAATGTCTGAGATGAAATGTTGTTCGGATTTTTGGAGAATGTATAGCCTGCAAAAGTAGTGCCGCTGAAGTTGTCATACAATGCATTGTTGGTAGCGTAGTAAACGCTTGTATGATCGGGAAGTGCATTGGTCTTAATGGTGATGTAAGTTCCATCGGATGTCACGCTAGTGGCACCATATATTTTTTTATATACATCCGGAACAGTTGATGATGTGCTCGTGGGTGCCGGATCGCTACTGCTACTGCAGGCAACAAACAAGACTAATCCCAAAATAAAATTTATGCGTGACGAGATGTTTTTGAAATTCATAAAAACGATGCGGTTTAAAGTTGAATGTTGGTGAAACTAAATTTTATCTCAATTATTAATTTAAATGTTACTGATTTGTGAGCTGTGTCCAGATGTCATTTTGTTCAAAGCATTCGATTTTATTATTCCAGACTTTAGTATAAAACCGGTTAGGCATAAAATCACTAAAGCAACTAACCAAGGAATCACGCTATTGTTCGAAATAAAGTTTGTGGGAGTCTCAATAATCCATGCTTGCCGCGATGCCTTTAATGTTACTTCATGGTTATTGCCACCATATAAAATGTATTGCTGTTGCGGACGATCCTGGGTGGTGAGAATTAGTTCGCACTGATTGTTAGGCATATCCTGAAACAACGTACACCGAATGAAGTAAGATTGAATATTCTTTTCCTTGATTTGAAGCTCCGCAAAAAGAGTAGCCTCGTGACCCAGTTGAACTTGCGGATTGATCAACTGAATCGTATCTCCATTTGCTATGACCAAAAATGTTTTTTGAAAATGTTTGATCACCAATTGCATAAACTCTTCCGGAGTTTTGTAAGCGTTTTTGCCAAAATGATAATCCACCTCTCCTTCAAAAGCAATCAACGAAGCTTTGATCAACAAAAGCGATTTGCCATTTTGCTCGTACATCATCAATGTAGATAAATCGGGGCTATGTGCTTGCACCCACTGCACACTGATCAATAAAATGATAATAACGGATCTCATGATAAATTAATTTGCGTAAGCACCGGCAAGGCTGTTAATGAAATTGTTGGAGCCTGCTTTGTCCACATGATAATGATAGCCGCGTGTATCATCATAGTGCCCACGACTCGCATCTAAATCGGTGTACTCTTGTCCGGCAACACTTAGTCGCTCATACATTCCGAACCCATCCAATGCGTAGCCAATCATCGCGGCATGTCCATCGGCTTGCGCAATTTTAGTTGACTTACCTGTGGCGGCATGATAATGGTAGCCGGCACCCATATTGATATGTCCACCCGCATCATCAAATGGCGCCAAGGTATATGCGGCTAAGATAATGTTGACAGGGGCGGGTGCATCAAACAAAACACCATTGAATGCAATCCCACGCACGCTCGGTCCGCTTGCTCCCGGTCCTGCGCCAAAGCTAATCGCAGCTGTTAACTTGACGGGTGTTACCGGAATGTAAATGGTTCGTGTTACAGATGACACGTAAGATGGTAAACATTCAACACAATAATTTTTATACTCAGCGCCAACACTCGGATTGGCCGCTGCCTGACAATCCGCTTGTGTAAGGGTTTTAGTGATGGCTCCCGTATTGGCATTATACATTTGCCATGTTGTGTTGTTGTAAAACGTAGCTAAGTTTTTAATAAATGCTCCATCTACATCGTATACATTGCCTCCTTCCAACCAAATGCCGCCTTTGCTCGCATCATCTGAAATGTTGGTTGGGCACCATGGCCCCTGAACGTGATCGGAGGGCGTACTCTTGGTTACAATTTTATAACACTTGGCTGAAGTACCGTTCGCCAGCGTGCGAGTAACCATACTAATCGGTTCTGCAAGACCCGAAGAAAGAAATTGAGTAGCATCTACATCAATTATAATTCCGTTGAAATTGGTATCTGTAGTGGGTGTGACACTGTCGCTGTTACAAGCAACCACTACAATGCCAATAAGCGCTCCTGCGATCAATAACCCACGAAAGGATGTTTTTCTTCTTTTTATCATAAAATAATTGTTACACCTATTGATACGATCTTTTCAAAACAATCCTTCGTGGTGTATCAATAAATTTTACTGAGGCCTTCCAGGTCGTTGCCTTTCAGGATTGAAGAAATTGGTTAGCTGTGCGGATAATGTTTCGAAATACACCAGTTGATCTGGCTTGCAAAGCGCTTTGATATCTTTGAAATGATCGTAATGAGTTGTTTCAATTTGCATTTGCAATGATCCCAGTGTGCTAATCAACGAATCTTTGACGGCACCATTTTCGCTGGAGAGTAATTGATAGAGCGAACTCTTTGTTTCATGTATACGATCATTCAACTCACGAATCGTTTGCCGATGTGGAGCAATCAGTTTTTCATAGTCGGCTATTTGTTGTTGATCGAAGTGAAGGCTCTCCACAATCTGATTTTTTGGTTCCATTCTTCCAAAAGGTGGCGGGCCACCAGGCTGTTGTGGTGGTTTCGTGAAAAAGAAAAAGCTTACCGTACACACGTTGATCAGCAGCAAGCCAATCACTGCTATCGTCAATAATTTTTCTCTACTCATTGTAAAAATCATTTTGGTTCGACAAATCCAAGGTGCTCACAATGTTCTGAATCTCTGCCGTATCTGGGGTTGTAGAACGGAAGAAGAAAAGGGAAACATTCAGTGCAGCCACCAGCAATAACCCACTACCAAAAGCCACTTTCCACGTAGTAGGTGCAAGCCTTGGCTCCTGTGATTCAAGGCGCTGCTTAATGCGCGTAAGCATAAAAGGAGGTGCATCTACCTTCTGTATTTTTTTTAGCAAGTCTAGCTTTTGATCGATGTTCATTGCTTGATTGATTAGTGATACGATGTTTTATTTAGAATCCTTCGCGGTCTTTTAATTTTTTTTCAATGGTCTGTTTGGCACGCTGCAAGAGCGATTCGATTGCCTTCACATTCATTTGCATAATTTCCGCTACTTCTTTTTGCGCGCGGTCTTCTATTTTAGTTAAAATAATGGCTGTCTTTTGGTTGTCCGGCAAAGCGTAGATGATGGATAACAATTCGTTCAAACTTTCGCTGTCTTCCATCGCTACGCCCGGATGCTTTGCTTCGACCATCTCGTGCAGTGGTTCGTTTGAATCGGTATGAAAAAGCGAGGTAATAAATCCGAATCGCTTCTTGGTTCTTTTGGCCTTTAAAAAATCCAATGATTGGTTGATGGCAATTCGGTAAATCCAGGTTTTAAATGATGCAGCTTCAGGATTGTATTGATCTAAATGATGGTAGACTTTCACAAAAACTTCCTGCGCCACATCTTGGGCGTCTTCCCGATTCAACACATAGTGCAGGCACACATTGAACACAAGATTTTTGTATTCCTGATAGATGGATTCAAATGCTGCTTCGTCCGCCATTTAATTGTACCAGTTCGCCACTGGTGCGTGAATCTAAGATTAATTAACAAAACATTTCTATTGGGTTAACCGATCCAATAGATAGATAGCGCATATTCGTAGATAAACAATGACCTATAAAATCGTATTTTTACTTATATGCAATCGCGATTAAAAGAATCTATCGGTAGCGACATCATTTGTTTTAACCGAACAAATTTCAAAACATTCGCCAAAGTCTTTGCCTCTATTCTATTCTTAATTCAATTGTCTTTTCTCTTCTCCTGCAAAGAAGACTCCCCAGTTGCCAGCACCCGAACCTATTACATGGGTTTTCAAAACTCCGCGCCTCGCTACGATGATTTTAATTTAGTTCTTCAAACCATCGCACTTTGGAGCACGCGAGCCGATGCAGCCATGATTACTACTGAAGTGCCTTGGGATAGTCTGCTCGCAGGTAAAACACCACAGCAGTATGTGAAGAATAATTATGTGGGTTTGGTTGAATACTATCGCACTAAAAAAATGAAGTTGTGGATTTACATCGATCCGCAAAACGGATTGAATCGTACTTCGGATGCGAATGCTCTAGTTGCAGTCGGAAAAAGCATCGCGCAACCAGAAATGCAAAAAATATACCGCAGGTTTGTGGTAGTGATGGATAGTATGCTGCGTCCTGAACATTTGGGATTAGCGCTCGAAACGAATTTGATTCGCGTGGCCGCTCCTGCTTCTATATATAATGGTGTAAAAAAAGCTGCGAATGATGCCGTAGCCGATGTGCGCGCGATCGACCCGACTGTAAAATTAAGTGTGAGTGTACAAGCTGATCTCGCATGGGGAAAATTATTGGGCAACGGAACGTATGTCGGTATTCAACAAGATTTTTCCGATTTTCCATTTATCGAAGAACTCGGTGTTTCTTCATATCCTTATTTCGACTTTTCAAATCCAGATGAAATTCCAATCAATTACTACGCTCGTTTAGTGGAAGGGAAAGCGATGAACCTGATGATTACTGAAGGGGGATGGACTTCTGCCTCATTCGAAGGACCCAATCAAAAATTAATTTCAGGAAGTGTTGAAGCACAGCAAAAATACATAACCCGTCAAGGTCAATTGTTGGATGCGGCTCCATCCATTGCTTGGTTTCAATTGCCATTCACAGACATTGACCTATCAAAAGTTCCAACCAATGTAGATCCCTCTATTCGTTATTTCGCCTATCTTGGATTGGTGGATATAAACCTGCAACCAAAACCTTCCCTTACTACATGGGACAATATCTTTCAGCGGAAGCTGACTGAAAAATAAAACGCCTGACTGCTCAGCAATCAGGCGTTTTATTATTGATTTTATTTTCTTTAGAATTTATAAATCACCGCCATGCCTAAAGTAGACTGTGTGTTTTTTGTAAAATTTCCATCTGAGTCTTGAAACTGCTGCGGCTCATTTCCACCCAGCGGGCCAGCCATCTTTTGGAAATCATCGAAACGGAATTCCGGCTTCAGCGTAAGCTTGCCATCGGCTAGCGCAAAATTGCCGGTGAGTGTATATGTTCTCACATCGGTTCCCTTACCGTTGGTCAACAAACCACGTGCTCCGGATGTGTTATCAAAGTATTCGATGCGAGTACCCAACGAGAAAATGTCAGTGAATTTATACGACACATACAAATTGGCACCTGACCAATTCTTCGTTTCCGTAAAGTAAGTGCCTCCTTGAAATTCTCCACTAGCCGATCCTTGCATAACCCAAATGGCTAGCAACAAACGATCTGTTGCCTGATAGGTAGCTACTAAATCCAACACACCAAAATAAGAAGTAGTGTCTTTGCCATTGGCGCGCGCATTGCCTTCGTTTCCTTGAATGGTATTGAGATACACCGTCAATCCTTTAGCCGGTGTTACCATCAACTGGCCAATAAAACTTTTTCCGCGGTTGTTGTCGTTGACGTTATCGGTTCCGTTCACCACACCACCCATCAGTGTAACTTTATCACTGAAGGCGTAGGATGCTTTTAAACCCAAATGATAGAAAGGGATCCCCGCATTGAAGGTGTTGTTGATGGAGTAATGAAAGTTGAGAGGCGCATCGATCATTTCATAGCCGATGTGCGTTCCGAACTGCCCCATCGTGAGGGTTAATTTTTCGCTGGGCTTGTAATTGATGTAAGCCTGTTTGATCATCAACGCAGAGTAGGTATTATTTGCAATCACCGTACCCCATCTATATCGAAAGTCACTGCCATAGCTACCGTATTCTACGTTCGGGCCAAAGCCAATCTCGGCCACCACTTCGGTGTTTTTATACGCATAGCTCATGCGATTTAAAAACATACCTAGTTGAAACTGTCCCGCGTATCGATCAAATCCACGGCTAATGCCGGAAGAACCTAAGTTGTTGCGGGACGATGGCGAATTTAAGTTGGCGAAGTAGTATGTGTCAAAATATCCCGAGTAGGTAAATTTCCCTTTGTCTTCGGGTTTTTCTTCATCAGCCGCGGCTTTCGCTTCGCCTGCCGTTACAATTTTTTCATCGGTTGAAACCACAGCGGGCTTGGCGATGGAAGCGGTTAACTCACCTTGCGCGAGTGCCGTATTTGCTATTAAACTAGAAAGGGAAAGGCATAGAAAACCAGATAGAATTTTTTTCATAATTTTGAATGTGTTTTAATGAACAATAAGCTAGAGCCTCCGGTGGGGAATCTCACCTCCCCCCGGGGCGCTTTAGTGATTTTTAAACTGCCTCTCTCATGGGTTCCATGTCGTAGTTTTGCAGACGCTCGCCATGCTGACTTAAATCAGAACCAATTTTCTTCTCTTCGTCACTGATCGTCATCGGTGAAATCAAATCGGTAATTTTTAATATGATGAATGAACCGATTACAATAAAACCGATTGCCAATACCAAGCCGATCAGGTGAATTTTGATCAGCTCAAACTCGCCAAACAACAATCCGTCTCCGGTCGTGTTAGCTGCATTCACAGCTTTGTTTGCCAATAAACCAGTCATCAGCATACCTACTGCACCACCCACACCGTGGCAAGGGAATACATCCAAAGTATCTTCCAAAGAAGTCTTCGATTTCCAATGCACCACTACATTGCTGATTAAGCTGGCAATGGTTCCAATGAATAAGCTGGAAGGAATGGTAACGAAACCGGCAGCAGGCGTAATAGCTACTAACCCAACTACAGCGCCTATGCAAAAACCGAGAGCTGAAGGTTTCTTTCCGCGCACGGCATCAAACAATACCCAGCACAAACCGGCTGCAGCAGAGGCGGTATTCGTAGTAGCAAAAGCGGAAGCAGCCAATGCACCGGCACTCAACGCACTACCGGCATTAAAACCGAACCAACCGAACCACAACAAACCGGTGCCCAACAGCACAAATGGAATGTTCGCAGGAGCAATCGCTTTTTTCACAACCGTCTTATCTCTTAAATAAATAGAAGCTACTAACGCAGCAAAACCAGCCGACATGTGTACCACTGTTCCTCCGGCAAAATCCAACAAGCCAAGTTTAAACAGGAAGCCCTCTGGATGCCATGTCATGTGCGCTAAAGGAGCATAAATGAAAAGACAGAAGAGAACCAAGAAGATGATATAGGATTTGAATTTAACACGCTCGGCAAACGTACCGGTGATCAATGCCGGAGTGATAATGGCGAACTTAAGTTGGAAAAAGGCGAACAACACGAGCGGAATAGTTGGCGCGAGTGACCACGGCTTGCCATCCATTACATTTTGAAACATAAAAAAGGAAGCAGGATTGCCAATAAATCCACCTATGGAATCTCCAAAGGCAAGGCTAAATCCTACCACAATCCATAGCACACTCACCACGCCCATCGCAATAAAACTTTGCAGCATGGTGGAAATAATGCTTTTGGTGTCGATCATTCCACCGTAGAAATACGCAAGACCCGGTGTCATTAATAATACCAGGGCCGAAGCAGTCAACATCCAGGCAACATCGCCAGAGTTGATTCCTTCTGTAGGTATGGACAAGGGGACGGCTGGAATAAACAGTGCCAGCACACTGACCTCTATCAGCAGTACTAAGTAGATAACAGACTTTCTCATAAGCTTTGGTTTAAGATTAGGTAACAATAACTTCATAAATATTTGAATAGATAGGTGATTTTTAATGCATTTATCAAAATATATTACCGAATTCGTTTGAAATAGGCTCTTTTTTGAACTGTGTTTTATTAAAAACGCCAAATTTTATAAAAGTCAAGTTAATTTTTGAACCTAATGACCGTTTGCTTGCCATTGCTTTAAAATCTATTTTATCGCCTGAAATTCGAGTAGATGAGGAAGCTGATTTTTGTGTTGATACTGGGGTATTCAAATCTGGTTGGAGCCCAGGTAGTTGGAAAATATGATCAGTTCGAGATCATCGAAGATGATATGGTGTGGACCAACACCTACTCGCAACCCGGCAACCGTGATAGCGTGCGGGCGGCCGTGGTACAAATGATCAAATCGAAGTTTTTTACTTTCAATGTCATTCGCAACGAAGCAGGCTACAATGGTGAGATCAAACACTTCACTATTAATTGCAAAAAGTACGGTCGCTCGTACATCAGCACACCAAAAATGTACTGGGAAGGCGAATGGAGTGGCAAGTTTAAAATAGAAATAATCGACAATTATTATAAAGTGACAGTCTATGCACTTTATTATGAAAGCACTCGTCCCTCTACCGGCTATTACAAAACCCAAGAAACAGTAAAAGGCCGTTTCATCACAGCTGTTACTAAAAAGAACAAACTAGTTTTTCGCAAACGCGAACTCGCCAACATTAGCCTGATTAGCATCAGCCTAAAAGACGAGTTCAGTTTAGTGGGGTCGAAGAAGTGAGTCGATTAAATTTATTTCGATGACGGTTAGAAATGAATTAACTTTATTCATAATCTAATTCACAGAAAATTTGGATGAGCAATATCAAGCTATTTGAAAACAAAAAAATCCGTTCGACTTGGAGCGATGCAGAAGAAAAGTGGTACTTCTCGATTATTGATGTAATAGAGGTTTTGACAAATAGCAAGTTACCAAAGCGCTATTGGAGTGACCTTAAAACAAAGCTAAAGTCTGAAGGGAGTGAAGTGTACGAAAAAATCGTACGGTTGAAAATGCTCTCAGAAGATGGGAAAATGAGTGAAACTGTAGCTTAAAAAATTCAGTTGCCTGAATCTAGTTCAGGCAACTGAAAATGTTTCCAAAGTCTTTTCTTACATATCCTTCTTCGCCATAGGCGGAATGATTCCCATATTATACCATGTAAAAGCGTATTGATCGGCAGTGCCTTCGATGGCTTTGGTCAAGTTCGAAGAGCCGTGCCCCGAGTTAGTTTCTATACGAATTAATACCGGATTATTGCCCACGTGATTTTCTTGAAGCACAGCCGCAAACTTAAACGAGTGTGCCGGCACCACACGATCATCGTGATCGGCTGTGGTGACTAACGTAGCCGGATAATTTGTATTTGGCTTCAGCGCATGCACCGGTGAATACTTTTTCAGATACTCAAACATTTCTTTCGAGTCATCCGCTGTTCCGTAATCATAAGCCCATCCCGCACCAGCGGTAAACTTGTGGTAGCGCAGCATATCCATCACTCCCACCGCAGGCAATGCCACTTTCATTAAGTCGGGGCGCTGCGCCATAGTAGCTCCCACCAACAACCCACCGTTCGATCCACCTGAGATGGCCAAGTATTGGCTTGACGTGTAGTTTTCTTTAATGAGATATTCGCCTGCAGCAATAAAATCATCAAACACATTTTGCTTGTTCATTTTGGTGCCGGCTTGGTGCCACTTCTCACCATATTCGCCACCACCTCGCAAATTCGGTTGTGCATAAATGCCACCATTCTCTAACCACACAATACGGGATGTGCTAAATGAAGGCGTGAGGCTAACACTAAAGCCTCCATACGCATAAAGCATGGTTGCATTTTTTCCATTCAACTGCATCCCTTTCTTATACACAATAAACATGGGCACCTTCACTCCATCTTTGCTAGTATAGAAAACTTGCTTTGTTTCGTAATCATCCGGATTAAAATCGATTTTTGGTTTTTCGTAAAGCGTTGATTTGCCGGAGGCGATATTGTATTTAAATATAGAATTCGGATACGTGAACGAAGTAAAGGTGTAGTAAACTTCCTGATCGCCAATCCTTCCGCCAAATCCACCGGCCGAACCAATGCCCGGCAATTCTACTTCTCGTTCCACTTTTCCTTTGTAGTCAACTTGTTGAATCAGTGTCTTTGCATCCTTCAAATAGTTGACAAACATTTTCTTACCTGCCGTGGAAACTCCTTGCATAGCATTTTCGGTTTCTGGAACTAAATCTTTCCAATTCGCTACACCGGGTGATGCAAAATCTACTTCTACAATTTTATTGTTCGGTGCATTTAAGTTGGTTTGAATGATCAATCGAGAACCATCGATATCAATTACATTATGATCATTATCAAAATTACCTACTACGGTCACCAGTTTTCCTTTCGGGTCTTTCAAATCCTGCACATATAATTCATTTCCGGTCGTGCTGGTGGCGGCACTTACAATCAAAAATCGTTCGTCTTCGGTAAGACCTGCGCCTACGTATCTGCGCGGTGTAGTTTCGCCCCCAAAGATTAATTGATCGGTAGATTGCGGTGTACCGATCTTATGATAATATAATTTGTGATACTGTGTTTTAGCAGAAAGCTCACTGCCTTTTGGCTTATCGTAGCTGCTATAATAAAAACCGTCATTGCCTTTCCATGCTAGTCCGCTAAACTTTACATCGCGCAAGGTGTCTTCTGCTTGCATTTTGTTGATGGTTTTTATAACAATCACTTTGCGCCAGTCAGAACCGCCCTCTGAAATTTGATAGGCTGCCAGCGAACCATCTTTTGTAAAGGAAATGCCTGCCAAAGCAGTGGTTCCATCTTTCGAGAATTGATTGGGATTCAAAAATTCTTCGGCTGCACCCTTCTCTTCCGTTTTGCGATACAACACACTTTGATTTTGCAATCCATCATTCTTATAGAAATAATAATAATTGCCTTCTTTAAAAGGAGCGCTCAACCGCTCGTAGTTATAAAGCGCTTGCAAGCGTGTCTTCAGCGCTTCACGATAAGGAATCTTATCTAAAAATCCGAAAGTGACTTCATTCTGAGCCTTCACCCAATTGGCGGTCGCAGAAGCGGTGTCATCTTCCATCCACCGATACGGATCGGCCACCGAAGTACCAAACAGTGTATCTACCACTGTACCTTTTTCACTCACCGGATACGCACTCAGCGATTTTTTCTTTTCTGCCGGAGAACAAGCCCCAAGCAAAAGTGCTAACAACACAACTAGTTGAAGTTTATACATAGTATTTTTTTAAAGAAAGATAAAGATAGGTTATCAGTTGGCAATTTAGTTTCTTACCAATGTCAATAATCAGTTATGAACGCACGTAAAACACTTCTTTTTGGGAATATTCTGGCGCTGATCGTAGTGCTAACTGTGAATGCACTCGCCAATATCTTGCCGATTAATGGAATGAACACAGGTCAAATTTCTGACATGTATCCTAGCCTGTTTACACCGGCCGGTTTTACATTTTCTATTTGGAGTGTGCTCTATCTATTGCAAATTGGTTTTGTGATCGCGCAATTTAGCATCAAAGACAAACCATACTTTAAAGAATTATCGCTTTGGTACTTGGTTTCGTGTGTGGCCAACGCCAGTTGGATTCTGGTATGGCATTACTTACTGACGAGCGCCTCGCTGGTGGTGATGTTAGTATTATTGTTTTCACTTACGCGGATTTTTCTACTGTTACAAAATCAAACATTTGAAAAGAACACAGAATGGTTTTTTATCAAACTGCCGTTTGTGTTTTACTTATCGTGGATTTGTGTAGCTACGATCGCCAACACATCTGCCCTGCTCCTCTCGTTTGATTGGCACGGAGGTTTTCTTTCAGAAGAAATCTGGACAATTGTATTGTTGCTGATTGCTACCGCGTTGGGATTAATTATTGCATTTCGTTTTCAAGAGCCTGTATTTTTGCTGGTGTTGATGTGGGCTTTTTTCGGCATTTACATGCGATGGATAGAAACCGAACACGACTTTATTGCTTCCACCGCACGAATAGGTGTAGTGTTGATGGCATTGGTATTCGGCAAACTGATTTTGCAAAAGCCGAAAGCAGTTTCTCAATCGTAATTACAATGGTTCGCCATTTTCATTGGTGGTAAGCACGCTGCTCATGTAATCAAAGAACGGGCGTATGCTTTTAAATTTCTGATTTACTGTCTTTACGAAGTTGGGAGAAGTCACCTCTGCATCGGTAAACGAAATTTCGAACCAATAATTTTTGTAGCGCAGTAAATCGATAGCAGGATGATCTTTGTCAAACCCTCTAGGTGTTGTCTTCACTTGCTCACCGGTCATTTCACCAAATGCAGATTGAATCGTCTTTCGGCTGAGCAATTTTCTCCATCCTTCGTAATTGTACTCAATATCTTTTCGCGCGCGATTCAAATCTTCTGCATTGGGGTACGCAAAACCACAAGCAATGCGTGAGGCTCCGGGTTTGATCCAATAATAATAGCCTCCGCGAAGGCCGGGTTTAAGTCGTTTCAAATATCCCGCGAAGCGCGGACTATAAGGCGTTTTATCTTTCGAAAAGCGAACATCGTTATAAATGCGATACAGACTCTTCTTACCACTCGGAGTCTCCAGTTGATCGTGTTTATTCATCTCGGCAATCAGCGCATCGGCAAACGAAATCAAATTTTGTTGTGCTTTCAGGTAATCTTCTTTGTGTTTCTCAAACCACTCGCGGTTATTATTTTTTGCGAGCTTCTTTAAAAAGCTCATTGTATCGACTTGAATAATTGAGGATTGCTTTATTGACATGGTCCATTTGTAAAGAGGTGAAAGTACATCAACGCAAAGTGAAATAAAAATAACTCATAATAAAAGAGAAGCATTGCGTCACTCATTCTAAAAAGTTCCCACATCTCACATTTTATTTTCTATGTAAGCTTCACAAAAAATTAACAAAGCAAAATGAACTGCTCGTACATTTTTAGGGTTATGCTCCCATTACAAAAAAAATTAAACCAATCATATCAGCATGAAAAAGACAATTGTAGTAACCGGCTCAAGTACCGGTTTTGGAAAGTTGACCGTTCAAACATTAGCAAAAGATGGACACCAGGTATTTGCTACCATGCGTGGCGTTACCGGAAAAAATAAAAAGTTTGCCGATGAGTTAACGCAGTGGGCCAAAGAAAAAGAGGTAGCAGTAGAAGTAGTAGAACTGGATGTGACCAGCGATGAATCGGTATCGAAAGCAGCCGCTTACATCAATCAAAAAACAGGTGGTGTAGATGTAGTGGTGAATAATGCCGGCATCTATGGTGGAGGCTTAGATGAAAGTTTCTCCGTGCAAGACTATAAAAACATTTTTGAAGTAAACGTATTTGGCGTGTTGCGAGTGGTGCGTGGGTTCTTACCTGCTATGCGTAAACGCAACACCGGATTGTTTGTACAAGTTTCGAGTGTTATGGGACGTATTGTGATGCCATTTGCAGGTGCGTATACATCTTCAAAATGGGCGATTGAAGCAGTGGCTGAAACACTGCGCTATGAATTAGCTCCACAAGGAATTGATTCTGTGATTGTGCAGCCTGGTGCATTTCCTACCGAAATATTCTCCAAAGTATATCATGGAGAAAATGAAAGTGTAACAGCAGAGTACACACAAACCCAACCTTATTTACAAGGATTCTATAATGCGTTCACTCAAATGATGAGTGGAGACGTGCCCAATCAGCCACAAGATGTAGCCGATGCCATCAAGAAATTAATTGATACCCCTTCCGGTGAACGTCCGTTACGCGTTACGGTAGATAAAATGATGCCGAACACGGCTGTGCCTATCAACGATACTCAATCAAAGGTTCAAGAAGGATTTTTTGGTTATATGCAATTAGGCAACTTACTTCAAACAAACAGTTTGGTTGAAAGCAACTAATTGGTTTATCACAAAAAAGGCTCTTTGAATAAGGCAGCCTTTTTTTTTATATCTATTGAATCCACTCGAAGCCGGTGTAAGGCACGAGCACTTTGGGTATCTTAATTCCCTCCGGAGTCTGATTATTTTCCAAGATGGCCGCCACAATCCGCGGAAGCGCTAAAGCACTGCCATTGAGTGTATGCAACAATTGTGTTTTGCCTTCTTTGTTTTTATAACGCAACTTCAATCGATTAGCCTGAAATGTTTCGAAGTTACTGACGGAGCTAACTTCCAACCAGCGTTGTTGTGCGGCTGAAAACACTTCCATGTCGTAGGTCATGGCCGAATTGAAACCCATATCGCCACCACACAATAATAATTTGCGGTAGGGCAGCTCTAATTTTTCCAATAAGCCTTGCACATGCAGGCTCATTTGTTCCAATGTATCATACGAGTTTTCAGGCTTCGTGATCTGCACGATTTCTACTTTATCAAATTGATGCAAGCGGTTCAGACCTCGCACGTGTGCGCCCCAGCTTCCTGCTTCTCTGCGAAAGCATGGAGTGTAGCCCATATTTTTGATCGGCAGTTGTTCTTCGTTCACCATCACATCGCGATACAAATTGGTGATGGGTACTTCGGCTGTAGGAATGAGATACAAACCGTCTTCATTTACAAAATACATTTGCCCTTCCTTGTCTGGAAGCTGACCGGTGCCGTAACCCGAAGCTTCGTTCACCACAATGGGCGGCTGTATTTCGATATAACCGGCTTTTTCACCTTCACTTAAAAAGAAATTGATTAGCGCCCGCTGCAACTTAGCCCCTTTACCTTTGTAGACCGGAAATCCCGCACCAGCGATTTTTATACCTAAATCAAAATCAATGATGTCGTACTTCTTAATTAACTCCCAGTGTGGCAAAGCACCTTCATGCAATGTGGGAATAGTACCATGTTCATAAGCCACCAGGTTATCGTCCGCACCATGTCCGGCAGGAACTTTCGCAGCCGGTACATTGGGAATTTTATAGAGTAAGTCGGTGAGCTCCTTATCAAGCACTTTTAGCTTCTCACTATTCTCTTTAGCCGATTCTTTTGCCTGGGCAATGCTCGAGCGAAGGGCAGTCGCCTCTTCCTGCTTACCAGCCTTCATCAGTTCACCCACACGCTTGGATTCTGCATTCAATTTGGTCTCCTCGTCTTGCAGTTGGGTTTGCAACGAACGCTTAGCCTTGTCTTTTTCGACCACCGCTGCCACGATGCTTTCGGCATCTTTAAAATAGCGTTTGGCCAATCCTTCAATAATTCTTCCTTGTTCTTCGCGTAATACTTGTAACTGCAACATACTTTATAGATTAAAGCGCAAAAATAGCCAATAATTAGTGTGGCTGTTTGATACTGATCAAATTTTGCTTTATACTTGCAGCATCATTAAGGCTCTATCGGGCCATCTTTCAACAAAAATCTGGTTCTTTATTTTCTCTTAGTTATTGAATTATAAATAATTTTTGACCTCGCTGTCAGGCAGCGGTTTAAATCTTCAAGTTTTGTCTTTAACCAACCTATCCATATTCATTCTGCATGCACACAATTGACGAACTCAATGACAAGCTCATTTCCGAGCTCAAAGAATTGGCCGAAGGCCTCGGTATTAAAAATGCCAAGAAACTGAACAAAGAAGAACTCGTCTCTAAAATTTTAGGGCAACAGTCTCAACCTGCGACCGAACCCAAAGCCGCACCAGCGGCAAAAAAAACAGCCGAAGGCGGTGAACCCGAACGCAAAATGCGTCCGCGAAGACGCGAAAATGTAGCGCCAGCAGCACCAGCGGCACCGGTAGCCGAAGAGAAAGAAGTTTCGAGCGATGAGATGTTGAAGAGCCTCGACTTTGAAGTAGATCCAACTGTCACCAGCTTTGATGCACCTGCAGAAGAAGCCCCTTCGGAAAATGCACAGCCCGCAATTGTAAATGAAAACCGGGAAGAACGCCCCGAGCGCCAACAGCCCAATCAAAACCCGAATCAAAATCAAAATCCGAACCAACATCCCAACCAGCAACAACAACCACGCAAAGAAAATCTGGTAAAAGATTTTGATGGAGTTGTTTCCAACGAAGGTGTGCTTGAAATTATGCAAGATGGCTACGGCTTCTTGCGTTCTTCTGATTACAACTACCTCGCTAGCCCTGATGATATTTATGTGTCACCATCCCAAATCAAATTATTTGGTTTAAAAGTGGGCGATACGGTGCGCGGACAAATTCGCCCGCCAAAAGAAGGTGAAAAATATTTTGCTTTGTTGAAGGTAGATAGCATCAATGGCAAAACAACCGAAGAAATTCGCGACCGAGTTGCTTTTGAATATTTAACTCCTCTTTTCCCTGAGCAAAAGCTAAAGTTGAGCACCACACCGGACAACATGAGTACGCGCATTCTCGATCTTTTCTCACCCATTGGAAAAGGCCAACGCGGAATGATCGTGGCACAGCCCAAAACCGGAAAAACAGTGTTGTTGAAAAATATCGCCAACGCTATTGCCGAAAACCACCCGGAAGTTTACCTGATCGTATTGCTGATCGATGAACGACCTGAAGAGGTTACCGACATGGCGCGCAGCGTTCGTGCCGAGGTAATTGCATCTACTTTTGATGAACAGGCCGAGCGTCACGTAAAGGTGGCGAGCATAGTCCTTGAGAAAGCGAAGCGCATGACCGAGTGCGGTCACGATGTGGTAATCTTGTTAGATTCCATTACTCGTTTGGCGCGTGCTTACAATACAGTGGTTCCATCTTCCGGAAAAATTCTTTCCGGTGGTGTGGATGCCAACGCACTGCATAAGCCAAAGCGTTTCTTTGGTGCGGCCCGTAAAATTGAAAATGGCGGATCGCTTACCATCATTGCAACTGCATTGATTGATACAGGATCTAAAATGGATGAGGTGATCTTTGAAGAATTTAAAGGTACCGGTAACATGGAGTTGCAGTTGGATCGTAAACTTTCGAACCGCAGAATGTATCCTGCCATTGATGTACCTGCATCCGGTACGAGACGCGAAGATTTGTTGATGAAAGAAGAAGAACTTCAGCGCGTTTGGATTTTGCGCAAGTTCATGGCTGATATGAATTCAGTAGAGGCAATGGAATTCCTTCAATCAAAAATGAAAGGCACTCGCAACAACGAAGAGTTCCTCATCTCGATGAACGGATAATTTATAGTCATTCAATTATTTTAAAGCGTGCTGATTAAACGGCACGCTTTATTTTTTTCCAGATACCGTGATCTACACCGCGGTAATAATGAACAAGTCCCACATAGGCGGCTGCATTCATCATTACAAACTGAAAAGGAATACCAATAAAAAAGGGAAGCTTGCTACGGTGACGCATCCCCACGCCAACCAAAGCCAGTGCGTAGGTCATTACTTGCAGGGCAAAGAATAGCTGATACACCCAATTGCCTGTGCAAGCCAAGGCATACGTGGCCAACAACAAAAGCGGAAGTATAAATGGAACAACAGCCCACCGCAGTACCCGATGTGAGATCAGCAAATAACTTAGCCATGGATGTTTGAAAGCATTAAACAACCTCGCATAATTTACTATTTCGCGAAAGCCACCGGCACAAATCCGCACCTTTCGATTCCATTCTTCGGCCATACTGGAAGAAGGCTTTTCGGCTGCCCATGCGTTTGGTTCATAAACCACTTTGTATCCGCGCTCTACAATAGACAGCGACAAAGCAAAGTCTTCGATGATTGTTTGCGCGGGCAACTGTACAAATAATTCCTTTCGAAAAGAAAACAATTCTCCGGCAGCACCTACCACCGAAAAAAGATGGCTGTCTGCCTTTTTTAACAAAGACTCATATCGCCAATAAATTCCTTCACCCACGCCAGCACCGATGGTCAACACTTTTTTCTCTCCGGCTACTGCACCCACTTTCGGATCGTGATAATGTTTCACAATTTCATTCAGAGCTTCGCTGTTGAGCATACTGTTAGCATCCGTCAGAACAATGATGGGCGCGTCAATCAAGGGAATGACTCGTTCAATGGCGGCTCTTTTCCCAGCCCGTTTCGGTTCGTGAAAAACATCAAGCCTATCATATCGCATCAGCATGTCAGCCGAGCCATCAGTAGAGCCATCCGTAACGAAAACAATGTTCAATTTTTCTTTCGGAAAATTCAGCGCCAGACTGTTGGCGACTTTTTCCTCTAAAATAGATCGCTCATTATAACAAGCGATCACCAATACTACTTTTTCGCTACACATGTTTTTTGAAATTGGCGAATCGTTTAAGTATTAATCCCAAAAGTGCATAGCCCCCATAGGCATGAACCACGATTGCACATAGTAAATAGAACGCAATTTTCATTTCTTTGAATGTTGTTTTGAATGGACTGAATCTCTTACACTACTCCCATTTTTGATTTTTATTTCCCAATCTGAAACAGAAGAACGAATTGTTTTCTTGCCAATCATTCAAATGTAAAAGTTGATTTATCGAAAACTGCGGTTTTTCGACCAATTGGAGGCATCATTCGGTTAACGAAGTAATTTCATAGCCTTAGGCTGATACTTGCACGCACTTTGCATGAAGGGACTGTCAAATGAATGCAAACTCCCTATTTGCTAACAAACGCCATGAGATTCTCAATATCTCACGGAAAATGATTGCCGCACAAGAAGAAAGTGCGGTGACTGAAAGCCTCGTAGAAGGACTCTGCAATTTAATGCACTATGATACTATGGCGGTATATTATACCATGCCGGAAGAAAGGCTTTTGTGCCCGATTATCGTGCAGGGCCCAAGTATCGTCAATCCAGATTTAAGTGCATGGTGTATCCCTACCGAAAGTGGAATAATTGGAGATGTATTAGCGAAAGGCGTAGCCGAGCGAATTGAAAACGCGCACCTGGATAAACGCTCACTTTATCCATCGGATGTGAAAATGCGTGAGGAACAGTTAATGGTGTTTCCCTTAAAGCAAGGAGAAAAAAGTTGGGGTGCACTGGTGATCAACCGAATTTCAGCGGTCACTTTTTCAAACGATGAATTTGAAATAGCTGAGTTTCTCGCATCGTATGCATCACTGGCACTTAATAATACCACCCTCATTAAAAAACTCCGCGAGAAAGAACAAGCTCAAACCACCGTTCTCAAAGCTATTCCCGATTCTATCTTTCGTATTCGTCAAAAAGATAATCATCTCTTTGTTGTTAGTAAAAGCGGTAAAGTTCGCCCGATTGAATCCATTCTGGAAGAATCGCTTGTAGGAATTTATCACTCCAACTTTTTAAAATCAATTGCTACACAGGAGCTTGTTACTTTCGAACACACTTCGCAGCATAAAAATCAACAATTATTTTTTGAAGCTCGAATTGTTTACATGAACGATGACGAGTGTTTGGCACTGGTTCGAAATGTTACAGAAGCCAAAGCCATTCGCAAAGAGTTACAAAAATCAGAAGCGCTTAAACGCATTATTGTTGATACGATTTCGGATGTGGTGATCACTGTAGATCGTTCCGGCACTATTTTGTTTGTGAATGAAGTAGCAGAGAAAATTTTTGGGTATACCAAGCACGAGTTGGAAGGAAAAAACCTTGACCTAATAATTCCGGATTACTTGCGTGGGCTTCACGAAAAAGCCATGGCGAACTATGTCGCTACCGGTACTCGCAAACTTCATAGCTGGATTGGTCTAGAATTACCCGGCTTGCATCGCGATCAACACGAAGTGCCTTTGGAAATTTCGTTTGGAGAAACAAAAATTGATGGTGAATATATTTTTAGCGCCATCATTCGCGATATCTCGCTTCGCAAAAAAGAAGAAGCGCTGATCAAATCTACCTCTGCGCGTTTGAGCAGGTTATTGCAAACCATGCATGCCGGTGTATTGGTGGAAGATGAAAACAGAAAGATTGTTTTGACCAATCAACTATTTTGCTCGATGTTTGGAATTCCTGCCTCACCGGAAATGATGGTAGGTGCCGATTGCAGTCAGTCTGCTGAACAGAGCAAAGGATATTTTGCCGACCCGGAAGGTTTTGTTACACGCATTAATCACTTACTCACCGAACGTAAAAATGTATCAGGCGATGAATTGAAGTTGGTAGATGGGCGTGTATTTGATCGCGGCTATGTGCCTATTTATGTGGACGAGCAATACAAGGGGCACATGTGGGTGTATCATGACATCACTGCTCGCAAACAAAATGAAGCAGAATTAGTAAACGCCAAGAAGGAAGCAGAGACTTCCATGAAAGCCAAGCAGGAATTTTTGGCACACATGAGTCATGAGTTGCGCACACCTATCAATGGTGTGTTGGGTCTTGCCAATCTGATATCTGCATCTGATTTAAGTACAACCAACAATCAATACATCAAAGGTATTCGGGCATCGGGCGAACATTTACTCTCACTGATTAACGATATTCTTGATCTGGCCAAAATTGAAGCCGGCAAACTTCAGATTGTGGATAAGCCTTTCAGTTTAAAATCGCTGATCAACACTTTGATAGACGGCTTGAAGCCACTCGCCAACCAGAAGGGAATTAAACTTTTGGTTTCCTTGGATACAGCACTTCCCAATTGGTTAATTGGCGATTCGGTTCGTGTCAATCAGATTCTATTAAATCTAATTTCGAATGCCATCAAGTTTACCAGCAAGGGAAGTGTAACGCTTGCCTGCATGGCTCAACAAAGAGAAAATGATTTTCTGATTGAGTTTACTGTGCGCGACACTGGCATTGGTATTGCGAAAGATAAACTAGACAGCATTTTTGAAAGCTTCACACAAGCAAACAATCAGATTTCTATCCAATACGGAGGCACCGGTTTAGGCCTGAGTATTGTAAAAGAGTTGTCTTCGTTGATGAATGGCAATGTGTTAGTAGATAGCGAGCTCGGTGTAGGCTCTTCTTTTGTGGTTCTCTTACCTTTCATACAGGCTGAGAA
>JABFSO010000428.1 GCA_013140555.1 Cyclobacteriaceae bacterium
GGTCTGGCTTCGGGTTTTCTGGCTTGAGGTTGGCATATCAGAGCTCCCTTTTTAGGGGGCTTTTTTTGGACTAGGATGAAAAGTCAAAAAAACCGCAAAGGTAGCCGGGCGCACACATGCCTCACCATAAGCAAAGCAAGGAACTACGGCATAAACACATACCGCGCACATGCCTTCATTTATTCCGTTCCTCCTTGCTTTGCTTGCCTCGCCCTTCAAGTGAGTTAGCTTTCTTTTTTTCCTTTTTCTTTGTCAGCATTTTCTTGGGATGTGTGTAAAAAAAAGAATCCTGACTGCTACATCAGGATTCTGTTTATCCACCGAAGCCTTAGCGCAGGTGGAAATTAGTTCGATGATCTTCTCATTTTCTTCGAGATCCACTTCATTGCTATGGAGATTGTAAAACTGACTACTGCTCCGATACACGCCAACACCGCAGTCTTTACAATATCCTCAGAATGAATATTCGCGAAGATCGTGAGGAGGGTACCTCCGGCCGTCCCGGCCACGGTACCGCCATGGTTGCTATGAGTCGTCATCTTTGCAATCCTTTTCACCGTCAACAGCTGTCTGACTCACTGCCGTAATAACACCACCGGCTACCGTTATATATCCAGCCACAGTTATAACTGCGACCGGTAAAGCAATAGGAGCCGTGAGTAATGCACCACCGGCAGCTGCGAGAGCGAGTCCAACATTTCGCAACACTCTAAAAAATTTCGGAGTAGGTGCCTTTAATCTTTCTACCAATTTCATGATCACTTAGATTTAATCGTGATAAATACTTTCTCCTTTCGTTCCAAAGCTTCCAGCACTATTGCCTTCAGCTTTTCATTCGCTAAGCGCGATTCATTTCCCTTGCCTGGTCCGGTCAACTGAGTGACGGGGGCAATGCATCCTTTCAGTTGAGTCTTTGCATCATTGGCAGGATGAATAAGTATCCAGCTTCTATCCGGCACATCCACAACCAACAAGTGCAACCCAAATTTTTTTATGAATCGTTTCCGAAGCTCGAACCTTCCTTCAGGAATACAGGAAACATTCCGCTCGTTCTGGAGCCAGGGAAGCTCGATGGTGTTGCACACCACGAGCTTGAGTTCCCCATTGGTTCCTTCAGGGTCATACGTCCTGAATAGCTCCAGTTCCATTACACGCCACCGTCAACAGACACTAACGCCAAAGCGTTATAAACTCCGTTCTTCAATGGGTAATAAGCGCCATTGACGAACTGCAGGAATTCAATACCGAAGGCTGCAAAGAGCGGTTTCGTGCTGGCGGGTGTTACCGCATTGGTCAAGGTCAACGCTGCTTCAGTTTGTGGACCAATTACTACTTCAGGAGTTGCAGAAGTAGTTACCACATAGCTTCCTGCTTCAAAGTCAACTTCAACGCCTGCTGCGATCAACCGGAAATGAGTTGCACCTTGTGGCGCTCCGATCATGTTTCCAGGGATGTAATCTGGAACATCAACCGAAATATTGCCAGAAGGACGATCAATGGTTGGAGTGAACGGAGCAAAAAATGTACTGCCAAGCTTTCCGTCCAGGTTGAACTCAAAGCCATTCAGCAACTCCGCTTCTCCATCGATCACATTACGCTGTCCGCGTACGTTAGTGGCATCTGCCTGAATGACTTTGACCATCTCACGAGTCAAGCGGCTTGTCATCCGACTATCTGCGATGTTGATGAGCAGTGCGCGTAATGCGGTTCTCAACAGCTTGCCGGCCGCGCCAGCGCGTCCGAACTCTGCACCGTTCTCACGTGTGCGTTCAAAGTTGGGATCGTTCTTGATGCGTTCAGCATCAACGCCTCCTTTTTCACGTGCAAGAAATCCATCTTGCTGGGACTTATAGAAGGATACTCCTCCCATCTGTCCTTGTAATTTGATAATACCTTTTTGCCTTGCCATAGTTGAAAAAATTTATGTTAATGTTTCGTCCGCGTGTCATTAAGCAGAGCAAAGCAATTCAATGCATAAGCATATTATTGGCGTTAACTCAGCTTGTAGACGCAAACTTTATTCGAAACTATGCGGTACTTTACGGTAAGAAAAATTCTGATGCCGTAGTTGCCGTTTATGCCAACATTAGTACCAAATCGAATTTGTGTTTACCCCAAGGATGTTCAAAACATTACCGGCAAGAGAGAGCGTACAGCTCGGAAGTTGATTAGCGATATTCGCCATAGCCTGGGCAAAAAGAAAAATGAATTTGTAACCATCCAAGAGTTCTGCCAACACACTGGCTTAAAAGAAGCTGAGGTTGCAAGTTTTCTTGTGTACTAAATCCAAGTCAAAGCCATAGATAAAGCATAGATAGTGCATGAAATTTCAGAATCATGCTGAATAGATCGAAAATAGGGACAAAACTGTATGTATCCTGTATGTATCAAATAAAAAAGGCAGTTACAACTTAATGTAACTGCCTGATTTTCAGAGCCCCCTGCCGGAATCGAACCAGCGACCTACTGATTACAAGTCAGTTGCTCTACCAGCTGAGCTAAGGAGGCTTAAATGAGGCGCAAAAATACGTTAAGAATTTGTTTTTGCAAGCGTTTCTGTAGGTTGTTGCAACATCTTTAGCTGCTTTTTTAGGTCTTTTAGATGTGCTGTGGCCTCTTTGATCTTATTTCCATATTCCTCCTTCATCTGAGAGGCATTCTTAGACCGCTCAAAGAATGTCAGGTTGTTCTCCAACACCCCAATATCGTTCTCCGCCTTGGCAATCTGCTTACGAATGGTTTGCTCCCGCTGGAAAAGCTTGCGATCAGATTGTGGATCGTCACGCAAAGCACTAATCTCAATTTCAAGGGAAGCCTGCGTCTTATCTTGATCGCTCAGGTTCTCAATGGATGCAATCGCTTTATTGGCAACTTCCGTAAATCGGCTCTTGATCGATGCCATAGCATGTTTCGGCACGAAGCCCAATGCATTAAACTGCGAACGGAGATTCTGGACCTCTGCAATCGTAACTCCCTTATTGGCAGTCAGTTCTTGCAACTGACGAATGATTTCTTCCTTCTTGACCAGATTAACCTCTTGCTCCTGATCAGCTTGTTTTTGCAAGCCTCTGCGTTGTTCAAAGAAGAAATCGCATGCCTCTTTAAATTGAACATAGATTTTATCTCTCCACTTCTCAGGCACAGGCCCTACTTCTTTCCATTGAGTTTGCAACACCTTTAGTTCATTGGATGTTTTCTCCCAATCGGTGCTCTCTTTTAATGCTAAGGCCTTTGCTACAATTTCTTCTTTCAGTTTCAGATTCTTAGCCCGTTCCTCATCCAGTTTTTTGAAGAACACACTCTTATTGTGAAAGAATAATTTGAAGGCGCTCCAGAATTTTTTGTTAATATCCTTTTGCTTCGCACGTTGCACACTGCCTACTGCATCCCACTTTTTCTGAAGTTCTAATATTTGCTTGGTCTTTTCGTTCCAGTCTTTAATACGATCGGATGTAAATGATAAGAAGGTATTTAACTCTTCTCCTATCGCTTCTTTCAATGCCAGGTTTTTAGAAAACTCCTGTTGCAAATTCACCACAAATGCATCGCGCTTGGCATACACCGCATCAGACGCTGCTTTGAACCGTTGCCACAACGCTTCCTGTTCTTCAGTAGGAACAGGACCTACATGTTTGAACTCGTTGTGTAGTTCATTCAACTCGCGCACTGCTTCCTGAATGGCATTCAACTCCGCCAATTTTTCTGCACGCACACACAGTTCCTTTTTCGTTTCAAGGTTCTTGCGTCTGTCTAACTCCTTCAATTCGAAGTAGATATTGCGATGATCGTAGAAGCGATCAACCAACGCATTGTAATTGGCCCACATGGTTTTAATATGCGCCACCGGCACAGGGCCACTGTTCTTCCACTCTTTCTGTAACTCTTTGAATTGGTGAAACGCATGGGGAGAATCTTCTCCATCCACCAGCGTGCGCAACTTTTCTAAAATCTCTGCCTTTTTATGAAGACTGGCATTCTTCTGATCTTCGAGAAGCTTAAAATGTGCTTGTCGCTTATCGCGAATTAGTTTCAATGTAGCATCGAATTGATGATCGAATTCATCCGCTCTGTATTCAAAGTCTTCGGCAATGCCACCTTCTGCAATGTAGCGATCCAACGCAGTTTTGCGTTCGCCATTACGAATGGCATCGAATAGCGGCTTCATCTCTTTCACCAGCGTATCAGTACGCTTGTAGTTATCGCTCTTGGCCAATTCCTTTGCCAACTCGACATAATCTGCCTTTTGAAAATGAGTGAAATCAATCGCAGATTCTTCCTCTTCCAAGTGCGCTTCCGCCTGGGTGTTAGACGAGCCTACACCATGTAGTGCTTCTCCCTCGCTGGCCATCTGATCTAATGCATCTTTCTCCACAAGCAGTCCGTTTTCGTTTACTATCATGAGTTATCGTCTTACAAAGAAATCAAAGTTAAAAAAAAACCGTCAATTCATACTTGGATCGAGGGGGTAATTCGAATAAACCGAAAAACGACCACCTAGGTATTGCAATGACTTTTTCCACATGGCTTCGGGTGGTGTTTCAAAAATCAACTCATCCGTCACCTTATCGCTCACGATCCACGAATTGGCAAGTAGTTCTTCTTCTAATTGTCCTGCCGACCAGCCACTATATCCAAGGAAAAATTTAATATCAATCGGGTCGATCTTATTCAACTCCGCCAGACTTACCAATTGTTCAAAGTTACCCCCCCAATACAAACCATTTCCTATTTCAATCGCATCGTCTATGAAATCCATCCGATGGATGAAGTGCAATGTATCTTGTTGCACCGGCCCGCCAATATTCACCTGAGCTTCAATCCCTGTCATTTCTTCCAATACTTCCGATAGCATGGTTTCAGAGGGTTTATTCAAAATAAATCCAACGGATCCCTCCTCATTATGTTCAGTCAACAAAATGATGGTACGTTCAAAGTTAGGATCCGTCAGATACGGTTCCGAAGCCAGCAACCTTCCTTTTTGCGGAATCAATTTGTTCTTATACTGAAAAAACTCCATGTTTATGCCCCGTAACTGGTGATATTCTCGATGTAGCTTTTTGAATTTACTTGCCAAGAAAGTACAGTCGGGTAACATAACCAAAGAGATGATTTATTAATTTTTAAATATTATATGCAAGGCTTACAGGAAATTCGGGTTGAGTACACCAAAGCATCGCTGGATGTTACCTCAGTGTTAGCCAATCCGATCGCACAGTTTGAAAAGTGGCTGAAAGAAGCAATCGATAGCAAAGTGCCGGAGCCTACTGCGATGACGCTTTCAACCGTTACCGAAGATGGACGGCCTTCCGCACGCATTGTGCTGCTGAAAGGTGTGGAAGCAAATCAGTTTGTGTTCTACACCAATTACCAAAGCCAGAAAGGCAAAGAGCTGTTGGAGAACCCGGCTTGTGCCCTCACCTTCTTTTGGCCGGAATTAGAACGTCAGGTGCGCATTGAGGGCGTGGCTAAACGAGTGGATGAAGCACAATCAACTGCCTATTTTACTAGCCGCCCGAAAGGAAGTCAGATTGGAGCATGGGCATCACCACAAAGCAGTATCATCAAAGACCGCTTGATTTTAGAAGAGCGAGTAGCTGTGTTGGAAAAGAAGTTTGAAGGATCGAATCAAATTCCAAAGCCCAAACAATGGGGCGGATACACAGTCGAGCCTCACGAAATTGAATTCTGGCAAGGTAGACCCAGTCGCCTCCACGACCGCATTGTTTATTATCAATCAGAAGGTGAATGGATCAAACACCGGTTGGCTCCTTAATCCTTTAGTTGGAAGAGGTGATCGACACCAATAGCGGCATCAACGGTAAAGCCTTCGCCATATTCGGCATTGATGCTTTGGCCCAATTCTTTCGATCTTGCCTCTAAAAATGTAAGGAAACTGGGTTTCGAAATGTACGTCTCCGGCTCATTCAAATTGGGATTGAAAAACTGTGTTTGATAAGCCAAAACAGAATCAATCTTGGTTTGCCAAAAGCCGGTGATATCAACCACCAAATCGGGGACAATCAACTGACTTTGAATGTAATGATAAAGTTTCTTGGGGCGCCAGGCTTCCTGCTTCTGGCCGTCCAACGTGGTTTCTACTTTATTCAATCCCGAAAGGAAGCAAGCATCGACAGCTAATTGCGAACCTTTTCCATGATCTGGGTGGCGATCGCGAATAGCATTGGCGATGACAATTTCAGGTCTGTACTTCCTGATCACCTCGATTACTTTGAGTTGATGCGCCTGATCATTCACGAAGAATCCATCTTTCATTTGAAGATTTTCACGAATGGAAAGCCCGAGAATCTCGGCTGCTCTGGCGGCTTCCACCTTTCTGGTTTCAATCGTGCCGCGGGTGCCCAATTCGCCTTGCGTAAAATCAACGACACCTACTTTGTGCCCCATCTTCACATGCTTGGCGATGGTGCCCCCACAACCTAGCTCGGCATCATCCGGGTGAGCTGCTAAAACAAGGATATCGAGTTTCATTTGAGCTATTAATGGTGCATTAATTCAGCCTCTTTCGCTGCGAGA
>JABFSO010000261.1 GCA_013140555.1 Cyclobacteriaceae bacterium
TATCCAATACGGAGGCACCGGTTTAGGCCTGAGTATTGTAAAAGAGTTGTCTTCGTTGATGAATGGCAATGTGTTAGTAGATAGCGAGCTCGGTGTAGGCTCTTCTTTTGTGGTTCTCTTACCTTTTATACAGGCTGAGAATGTTGATGAAGACTTACTTCTTCCTGCCAGTCCGTTTAGTGCACTGGGGTCATTTAAAAATAAACGAGTGCTCGTAGCCGAAGACAACAAAATTAATCAGTTGGTTGTGCGCAGCACATTAGGTAAATGGGACTTGGATGTAACGCTGGTAGAGAATGGTTTAGAAGTGCTGGAGCAGTTACAGAAAAAAACTTTTGACCTTGTGATTTTGGATGTGCAAATGCCGATCATGGATGGATTGGAGGCTACCCGATTGATACGCTCCACCTTGCCCGAGCCTGCATGCAGTGTCCCTATTATGGCAATGACGGCTTCTGTACTCTATGATCCCGAACAACGCGTGAAAGAGATTGGCATGAACGACTACATCGCGAAGCCATTTAAAGTAGAAGAACTTCACGCTAAAATCGGTAAGCTCTTATCAGTGAATATGAAGGTTGCGGCAAAGCCGAAAATCAAAACACCCGCACTACATAAGATGATTGACTTAAGCTATCTTAATCAGATTGCACCTGACGATCCATCTTTTGCGAACGAAATGCTGAGCCTCTTTGAAAAGCAGTCGGTGGATTTTTTGATGCGTGCTAAAGCTGATTTTGTTTCTAAAGATTACAATTCACTGTCGAAGGTGGCGCACTCCTTCAAGCCACAAGGCGCCTACTTGGGTGTGCCTGAGTTAAAAGAAATTACTGGTCAACTGGAAACTATTTCACGCGAAGGAAAAGACATGGATCAAATGGCCAAACTGTTGGCGCAAGCGGAAGTTTTGATAGAAGTAATGAATAACGAAATCCCCTTATTAAAATCAACACTAAAATGAAAGACACAACGATCCCCAAACCTTACTTACTCGTAGTAGACGATGAACCTGCTTTGCGTTTACTACTCGCTGCTTATTTTAAAAAACAATACGAAGTGTTGTTGGCAGAAAATGGTGAACAAGCATTGGAAATGTTAAAGCTGAGTGAACCGCAAGCCATGGTGGTAGACATTTCCATGGACGGCATGGATGGGCTATCGCTTATCCGAGAGTTGCGCGCTTCTACTAAATGGCATCACATGCCAATTTTGGTTCTATCCGGAAATGACACCAGTAATGATCGTATTGTAGCACTGCGTGCCGGTGCCGATGATTATCTGATAAAACCTTTCAATCCGGAAGAACTGGAAGTACGATTAGAAAACATACAAAAGCGAATGGCCTCATTAACTAAAACAACCATACTATGATAACCTGCACTATCATTGACGATGATAACATGTCGCGATTGGCCTTGGAAACATTAACCAAGCGTGTGCCATCCATGGAATTGAAAGGCTCTTTCAGTTCTGCGGTAGAAGCTCGCTATTTTCTACAAACCAATCCAGTTGACTTGATCTTTGTAGATGTGGAAATGCCCGAACTATCCGGTTTGGATTTTATACGTACGCTTACCAAGCGACCTGAAATCATTATCTCTTCATCCAAAGAAAAATATGCGCTGGATGCATTTGAGGTAGAGGTTGCCGATTTTTTACTAAAGCCTGTTTCACTCGAACGATTTTTAAAAACCATGAACCGAATAGAAAGTAAATTAGCCGCTACTGCGAAACCGGTAAATGGCAGCATGTTCGTAAAAGCGAATAATCAGTTGATTAACCTAAACCTTTCTGCCATTAACTATGTAGAGGCGTATGGTGATTACGTCAATATTTATACAGAAAAAGACCGCTACATTGTGCACGGTACGATGAAAGGAATGGAATCCAAGCTTCCAGGCGATGAGTTTGTGCGTGTGCATCGCTCACACATTGTGCGCATCGACAAAATCAACGCCATTGAGGAAACCGTTATCATTATCGGGAAGAAATTAATTCCGATAGGCGACTCGTATCGCAATGTGCTAATGAATCAATTGAGTTTTCTCTGATCGTTTAATCTAAATTATTGAACGATTAGTCGATAGAAGCATCTGCTTTATCGAACAATTCGCGTGCGCCTTCGTGCGCCTGCTACTTTGCGGCTCATAAAATAAGCAACCCAAGTAGCATGAAAAAATTATTACTGCTCTCATTGACGGTACTTTGTGCCGCGTGCGTAACTGAAATAGCGCACGAAGTGAAACCTGATGCCGCAGACATCGCGCTAGCCAACTTTAGCTTCGCCACCTCCAAGCCGGTTACATTTCAAATCAACACCCTCGACAATCACGATATACCTCTTCGTAATGTACCCCTCGAAATAGGGTTTATGTTAGACGATCAGTATGTTACTTTAATGACTGGTATTTCTAATTCAAAAGGGCAATTTCAATTTCAAAATACAGTGCCTTCTTACATCGAAGAACTTTTGGTACGAACCGATTATCCCAGCTTGCCCTCTGAAACGATCTTGCCGACTAATGCCAATTCGATTATCACCATTGGCGGAAAATCGTTTCAAGCTACTAAAAAAACTTCCTCTACTACAGGTCGTATCGAGGCAAATGGATTTACATTCCTAAGCTCATTTGATTCCAATGGTGTGCCGAATAATCTGGAGCCTGTAAATGATTACATCGCTCAAGATTTGTTAGACATGATCAATACTACTTTACCGGAACGCATGCCCGTGCCCACCAACAATCCACAATATTTATCAACCACTATTGATACTGATACAAAAATCACCAGTCTAGCAGAGGTGTGGGTGACATTCGTGACTGAAGGTGCGGGCTATCGCAATGCGTTGGGCTTTTACACTTATCCATTAAACTCGCCACCGACCACCGTAGCCGATATTCAGGAAATGAAAATTGTTTTTCCGAATGTATCGCTGCCCGGAAGCGGAGGTAATCTGGCCACCGGTAGCAAAGTGTCGTTGGGTGTTTTCCCTGCCAATACCGGCATTGGTTGGTTCTTAATCCCAAATGGTTGGAATGGATCTACCGTTACATCGCAACCGGAAATAAAATACTCGACCAAAAGTTTAAATACCTATACCACAGCAGAGTATCGCCAGCAAACAGTTCTTCTCCGTGATGCCAATCGTGAAATTATTTTGTTAGGCATGGAAGATCTCTCTCGCCCAAGTGGCGACAACGACTTCAATGATGCGGTATTCTACATCACTGCCAATCCGTTTACATCTATTGCTACCGATAAATTGGTAGACACAAAACAAACCGCTGGAACGGATACTGATTCCGATGGAGTCATTGACCGAAACGACAAATATCCAACTGATGCTACGAAAGCCTTTGATGTGTTCACTCCCGGAGCAGGTATTTATGGATCACTCGCTTTTGAAGATTTGTGGCCCAACAAAGGTGATTATGATATGAATGATTTAGTAGTAGACTATAATTTTCAATTAGTTACCAATACGGCCAATGCAGTTGTTGAAATGCGCGCCAATCTCATTATAAAAGCAGTGGGTGCTTCTTACCAAAATGGTTTTGGTATTGAATTGCCCATCGCGCCAAGCAAAATCGCTTCGGTTACCGGAAACATGCCGCAACGAAATAGCATTAGTTTATTACCAAACGGAGTGGAGGCAAACCAACCGACAGCCGTCATCATTCCGTTTGAAAATACTTCTTCACTTTTTAATACAGCGGCTTATATCAATACAAAGGTTGCGGAGGCATACATTACACCTGTATCGCTCAACTTGGTGATTACTTTTACCGAACCCATTAAGATGACTGACTTGGGTTATGTGCCTTACAATCCGTTCATCTTTGTGAATGGCGATCGCGCCCGCGAAGTACATCTCGCAGACTTTACTCCAACTGAATTAGCAAGCACCACCATATTTGGAACGATGGCCGATAACAGCCGCCCAAATGAGGGGCGCTACTATAAAAGCACGAATAATATGCCATGGGCCATCAACATCGCACTGCCTTTTGAATATCCGCAAGAAGGTAAACCTGTCAATCAGGCGCATACGAAGTTTAGCACTTGGGCACAAAGTGGCGGCCTGACTTACAAAGATTGGTATAAAAATCTTACAGGTTATCGACAGAATACTTACATCTACAACAAGTAATTTTCAGCCCCCCCACGTGAAAGTCCGGCCATCTCGGTCGGGCTTTTTTTATGTCTTCAAAAGAAAGGTGTTAATCGAAACACGCATGGCTTTGGTCTAATATCGGGAAATGCAGCCTGCCAGCGAGGTAATTTTGATCATCTAAAAAGTCAAAATATGCGCTTGGTTATCTTTTTTCTCCTTCCGGTGCTCGGCTACAGTCAGCTGAATAGCCCTGATGTCATCAGCTCAGAAAAACTGCGAATCGAGGCACTGCTGGCCAACGAACAGGTATTAGATTCACTCACGGAAAACGCAATCAAAAACTCATACTATGTAAAAAGTTTTGAAGGTGAATTGGCGCAGCAATATGAAAATGTAATTCAGGAAAAAAATAAGTGGCTGAACACGTTTCGTTTTGGTGTCAATTTTCTTTCAATAGCCACCACTACAGTGAACAATGAAAGTGTGACGACAGCCGGAGTATTGCCCAACATTGGTTTCACCCTCAGTCTCGATCCGGAAAAATTTATCAATCGCAGAAGCTATATCCGCGAAGCAAAACAAAGCATTGTGCGATTTGAGAATAAAGTGAAGCATGAACGCAGATTGGTACGCGATGAACTTCTACGGTTGTTTTATCAGTACCTCGAAGCGCTAGGTGTAGCTGAGTTACGTCAGGATGCTAATCAGACACAGCAGCAATATTGCACTGTCATTGAAGAGAAATTCAAACGAGGCGAAGCGCGTATGGAAGAAGTCTTACTACATCAAAGCTCGTTAGTACTCACGCAAGAATCGCTGATGAAAGCTCAACTGTCAGCACGCAAATTGCTTCATCAAATCCAGATCATCACGGGAGACTCGGAAAGCGACTTCAATTTTCAATTTACCACTCGTTGATGTATGGATTTAATTGTTTCCATTCTTCGGATGCTGCTGCAGCATCGCATCAAACTGGTAGTCATTCCTTTGATGACGATGGGGTTGATTTATTACTTCTCGAAGAATACGCCTGATCGCTTTAAAACGGAGTCTAGATTATTTCTAAATCTGCAAGAAAGCAAGGGCATGAGTTTGAGCGATGAGGACCTGAAGCAATACCAGGTTCACACCTACTTTCAAAATATCATCGAATTACTGAAGTCCAAAAGAAATGCGGAGTTGGTTCAACTGAAACTGATTCGCAAAGCGCTGGAAGGAAAAACAGTATTCAGTGTCGGAGCTGAAATGTTACAACCACATCGCGATAAAGTTTTAGAGCGAATTGCGATTCTGGAAAAAACGAAAGGGTTTCTTCAACCGAAAGAATTTCCGGATAGTCTGATGCTACAGTTTTTACGATTCCATCGAATCAATACCTCGCAATTGCGTGATTTAATATTGGCTTATCGAATTATGGACAGCCACTTTATCAAACTGGAAATCAACGAAACATCTCCGGGTCGTGCCAAAGCACTGGCTGATTACTTTATTGAAGCCTTAATCGATGAGAATCGTTCGCTCGCCAAGAACAAAGTAAAAAGTCATAAAGACATTATTGAAAATCTTTTGCGTCAGTCAAAATCAGACCTCGATTCGAAAATAAAAAGATTAGAAAAATATAAAGTAGACAACAGCATCATCAACTTGGGCGAACACACCAAAGCGATTGTAACCTACCTCGTGCAACTAGAAGCGCAGCGCGCTACACTCCTAACACGAGTGCAAGCCGGCAAAACAGGTAAAAGCGAAGTGGTGAAAAGCGTGCAGCAAGGAAATGAAATATCATTAGATCTTAGCACGCATCAGGATGTCATTCAACTGAAAGAGCAATTGAAGAAAATGAATCGCGAAATGCTGAAGAAATCATTTGGTAGTAATTCATCAGCTGACCTTACCATCGCACAGCAAAACATCGAGAACACAAAAGCGCAAATACAAAGCAAACTGCAAGAGCTGTCGCGCAAAACACCATTCGATCCGAGCCGGGTACAATTGGATTTGGTGAGCCGCTATGTGACATACGATCTGGAATCAGAAACTTCGGAAGATATGATTCGCATTATCAATGAAGAGATCCAGCGTGTAACAAAATACTCTGCGCGCTTTGCACCTTACGAATCGACCATTGGCGCCTACGAACAGGAAATCAGCACCGCACAAAATGCGTACCTCGTGTTGTTGAACAAATTAAACTTAACCCAATCGATGGAATACGGTTCGGGTGAGAATATCATTGAAGTAGTTGACCTTCCTTTTCTACCTACATCAGCAGAACCATCTAAGCGAATGATTTTAGTTATTGCCGGTGGCATAGTGATGGCATTGCTCATGGCCGGTGTACTCATTCTGATTCAACTATTGGATGCTACCATCACCAGCGTAGAAAAATTGGAGCGCACCAGTAGCCTGCCCATTTTGGGTGCTATTCCCAAACAGAAAGAAAATGCCAGCCCTGATTTGCGATCAGGCATTGATTTAATCCGTCAGATCCAAATTGAAAAAATTGTTCAATCAATTGTATCGAAACCCACTCAGGTAATTGTGATCAGCGCCAACCAACGCGAAGAAGGAACGCATCTGCTGGCGAATCAACTAGCCGATTGTCTCCAAAACCAATTTACATCAGTTGGGCTAATCGATGCGGATTGGACATCGGAACAAAAACAAGGATTCGAATCAGTTCATGGGTTCGTGGCAAATCACAGTTTGCAAAAAAATAAATTGGCTGTGCGCGAATTTATTCAAACTCAACTTGAACGTCACCCTATTTTGCTAGTGCTGGCACCGCCCATTGGTTTAAGCACTGATTATTCATTTTGGTATTCCAACAGCGATGCCATCGTACATACCGTTTGTGCAAATCGCCTTTACACCAAAGTAGATCAACGCATTGAAAAAGAAATTGTAACCCAACAACAACAACTTAGGGGTGTGGTACTATTTCAAGCAGATATCGAAAATCTGGAAGACTATGTAGGCGAAATTCCGAAAGAGCGCGGTAGCCTTCGTAAAACACTTAAAAAAATTATTAACCGAGATTTCAAATGATTGTAATTCAAATTCTTTTTACTTGTCTGGCTGTTTACCTAACCTTCTATAGTTTGTATTGGCTATGCCTGACATTGATTGGTTTTACGCATCGCAGCTCTTCTTACAAAACAGTTTCAACTAACACACCTGAAATACTTTTGATTCTTCCGGCTTATCAACCGAGCGAACGCTTTTTGGATGTGCTGGACGCATTGCCTAAAGCCATTAAAAATAGAAACATCAAAGTGTTAGTGCTATTACAAGATGCTGACGAACGCTACTTTCACTATTCGAGTTCCAAAGGTTTTATTACTATCCAAAAATCCTTTTCTCACTTAGCCGGTAATTCTTATCAACATGCCCTTCGCTTCATTACGCAGTGGATTGAGGAACAGCGCATGCGCGGAGCCTGTCATCCGGAATTCGTTATGCTGATTGATAAAGACAACGTGATTGCTCCTGATTTTTTTGATCAGATTGCACCTTACCAATTCGATCAATTTGATATTCTTCAAGGCGCCAGAAGATCGGTCTCTACATCTACTACCGTTGCATTTTTTGATCACTTGTCTGAGCGCCTGAACGACTTGCTTTATCGGAGTGCTAAAGAAAAAGCGCATCTATTGATGGAGATCAGCGGAAGCGGTGCTCTGATTGAAACGGACTTATTCGTACGCTGTATTCATCAATTAGATTTACATGCTCCCGGCTTCGACAAAAATTTTATGGTGCAGTTGCTTACACAAGCTCGTCCAGTCAAAGCAACTTTCTTGCCTCACTGTGTTGTCACAGAGGAAAAAACAAGTTCCATTGAAAATCATAACCCACAGCGCATTCGTTGGTTTGGCGAACAATACTATAATGCGATTCACCATGCTGGCACTTTGTTGCGAGCCGCTATTCAATACAGAAGAATTTCTGCACTGGACTATTGGATAACATTGTGTCGTCCGCCACGCTCCATTCAAGTAGTCATATCACCTATATTATGTCTTGCGGAGTGTGTATACTACTGGAATATGAATGAGTGGCCTGTTGGCTTACCGTTGTTCTCTTTATCGTGGATGATTTTGTTGATGGCTATTCTGGCATTCTTAGTTCATGAGCAAGCCTTACTAAAAGCTACACGCTCAATCGGTAGCTTAATCAAATTAGCTTACTGCAATTTCTTCAACGCGATCAAAAGTGTGCGTGCCGAAAACAAAGGAAAGTTTATTCACACTACGCATCATCTGTAATGCAGCTATCCTATTCCACAGCCAACCAAACTAATCGCTTCATTCGGGGCGAAGGCCGACTGCCGGAGTTGGCGCAATGGCTGATTTGGATTTTTGTTGCTTTATCGGTTAGCTGGCTGGTCTATTCATTTACCTTCAAGGCCATTGCAGGCATTCCGGTAATTCTAATTGCTCTTCCGATTGGTGTGGCGCTTTTGTGGCGAACAGATATTGGTTTGTATTTAATGTTGTTGCTCGCTTTTACGATTAGCGTATTCAATCGCTTGTTCGAAAATATTCCGATGGGCATTGCCATGGATGCCATTATTGGTGTGATGATGTGCGGATTACTCTATCGTGCGCAATATCACCGGGACTGGTCTGCTTTTCGCACACCCATCAGTATTGCCATTGTCATGTGGGCTGGAATGAATATTCTCGAACTTCTCAATCCGGTTGCACCTTCACGCACCGCTTGGTTTTACGTAGTGCGGCCCGCAGTGGAATACATGATGTTGTATTTCATTGCTTATCAAACGCTGGACACACCTGCTAAACTGTTTCGTTTTTTTTATTGCCTGATTGCGTTCAGTCTTATCTCCGCACTTTGGGGAATTTGGCAAGCGACCTTCGGATATTTTGCGTGGGAATATAACTATGTGGCGAGTCACGATTTAATTCATCTTGTTTTCAATTATGGAAGATGGCGTGCGATTGGTTCTATTGGTTCGCCTTCTCAATTCGGTATCATCATGGCATTCATGTGCGTGTGTTGTTTATCACTCGCCTTTGCCGCTACCAGCTTCTGGAAAAAAGTTAGCTTGTGGACGGCCACCGGAATTACCGGGCTGGCAATGGTGTACTCAGGCACGCGTTCGGCTTATGTAATCGTGCCGATATTTTTAATCGTGTGGGTAGTGCTTTCTAAGAATCCTAAAATGTACTTAATGCTGCTATTGGGAGGCATCGCAATGACAATAATAATTATCACCCCTAGTAATAATTATCACATTCAGCGCATTCAATCTACTTTCCAGCCTTCGGCTGATGCTTCGTATCAAACGCGTGCAAAAAACCGCAGCATGATTTTTCCGTGGATCGTTAATCATCCGATTGGTGGTGGATTAGGAACAACAGGTGTATGGGGACAACGATTTTCGCCCGGAACGTTTCTCGCCAACTTCCCTCCCGACAGTGGATTAATTCGAGTGGCTGTGGAACTTGGCTGGATAGGACTTTTCTTTTTCCTATACCTCTATTATCGTGTAATCCTTTACGGCAGCAAGGCCGTTATGAAAATGAAAAACGCAAATTATAAATCGATTGTAGCTGGAATCATTGGTGGAATTGTTGCCCTTTTGATTGTCGAATGGGGACAAGAAGTAGTGGGTGTTTTCCCGATGAGCATTTTATTCTGGCTCGTGCTCGCTATTCTTTTTCGTGCCATTCACTTTGATCAAGCTGAAACCACTCAACCATGATTTCCTTTCGCAACCGAATTTTCTCTTTGTCCAACATGGTGTTGGAATTTGCGTTGGGCATTGGGCTCACGATCTTCATCACGCGATTCTATTCGCTGGAACAAGCCGGACAGTGGTTTTTATTCATCGCTATTTTTGCGTTGGCCAGCAGCATGCGCGATGCCGTGGTGCAATCCGCGTTAATCAAAGGAATCAATCACACCGAAGGCATTTCGCACGCAAGTCATCTGAAGACAAACAGCAGCATCATGTTTTTGGTTGAGACTATGATTTCCTGTATCGTTTTGTTGTGTGCTTGTCTAATTAAAGGCGAATGGTCAAATCTGCTGTTATGCTATCCGGCTTATTCTGTGCCTAATGCGCTGATGCGTTGGCTTGTTTATTTCCTTCGGGGAAATTTGAAGCTTGCTCCTATTTTCTTCGCTAATGGCTTGAACGCGATCATAACGTTAGTCGGTTTATTTTTTATTGCTCGCTTCAATCTTTCGATAATTTATGTGATTTTACTACTAGGTGTATCGAGTGGTGCCGCAGCTTTGTACATGATTCGATTTGTACCTGTCTGGCAAATGATGTGCAGTAAACTTTCGAAAGAGCAATTTCAATTGATCAAACAACTTGGGTTTGTAGCTGCAGGGCGCGAGGCTACTGCTGCTGTATCTACACGCATTAGTTTATTTATCACTGGTTCGTTGCTTTCACTACAATACACTGCTCTACTGGGCTTATCGCAGCGATTTGCACAGGTGGCGCTATTACCTAACAATTCGTTTCAATCGATTCTTTTTCCATCACTGGTGCAGCATTTTCAAAAAGGTAATTTGGAACAAGCTCGAAAACAATTCCACGAATCGATTTCACTGCTATTAGCATTCACAATCCCCGTATCATTGATCGGGATTAGTTTGTCTCCTACCCTTCTCAAATTATTAAATGGTGCGGCTTATCAACATGCGTGGATCTATTTATCGATATATGTGTTTATCGCAACGTGTATCGCTCCATTTGGAACAGCCTTCGGCAGCGCGATGACAGCCTGGGGCAAGCCCGAGCTAACTTTTAAAATCGTTTTCATCAATAGCACTACTACCATTATCCTCACTTACATCTTCATTAAAACCATTGGCGCTTTTGGGGCGCCTCTTGCTTTTCTCTTGGTGGAAGCCGCGGGATTAATTCAGGTAAACTACCTACTTAAAAAAATCTGTGGCATTCATCTACGTGATACGATCGAATTGATACCCGGTCATTATGTCAACGCATTCCAAAAATTGAAACAACAATTTCCAACCTATCATTTTTTAAAAAAATAAAACAATGCATACTCCTCTTATTTCCGTAGTAGTCTCTACATTCAACCGAAAAGAATCATTGCTGCAAACACTGCATGGCTTGGAGGCACAAACCTATTCACGAAATTTATTTGAAGTGGTTATTGTGAACGATGGCAGTTCTGATGGCACTGAAGACATGCTGAAGAATTATGCGGCCACTACGCCACTCGCTTTTCGTTATGTTTCGCAACGCAATGGCGGACCGGCAGCCGCGCGAAACAAAGGAATTGCTTTAGCTAGTGGCACCTGGATTGCTTTTACTGATGATGATTGTATACCTGATACAAATTGGCTGCAATCTATCTATACGACTATTTCAAATACCAATTGGATTGGCATCCAGGGAAGTACGTATACCGATCGCGATCAGATCACACCGCTCACGCATCAGATCGATAATGAAACCGGAAATCGCAGTGTGCCTACATGCAATGCCGCGTATTTACGAAGAGCTTTGCTGGAAGTAGGCGGCTTCGATGAGTTGTTTCCGTTTCCACATAATGAAGATGCTGACTTAGCGTGGCGCATTCAGCAGATTGGAATAATTGGATTCTCGGAACACATGCGCATGTATCACCCGCCTCGTGTAGACGCATTCAAAAAAGTAGCCAAACGTATGCGCATATTAGAAAGTGAATTCAGGCTCTATTATAAAAACAAAAGTAGCTACCAACTTCATCGCGCTAGCTCTGCCTGGAAGAATATCTACTGGGAGATTGGTTGCAAAACACAATGGTACTATTTGAAATCCAGACTTAAATTCTGGAGACAACCCAAGCTACTCATTCAAGGCATTTCGCTTACGCTGATTTGGTGGTACGATTTAATTCGTCTCTTCCCTCAATTCAAAAAGAGCGCCAAAGAAAACGAATTGATCTTTTTGTAGGAACCTTTAACAGGTTTCGATCTGTAGCAACGCATTCCTCCAACCGCTCTAAAGATAACTTTCAATCAAAAGCAAAAGCTACTCATCGCAAAATGAGTAGCTTTCATCACACACCTAAAAAAACTTATCTTCTCTTATAGGATCGGTTTATTCGAAGCAGGCTTAACCCATTTCTTCAAGGTAGTATTCCAAATGCGAACCACCTTAGCCGGATTTCCCACCGCCACGGAATAAGGCGGAATATCGGTCATGACAACTGAGTTTGCGCCAATGCGACAATATTTTCCGAGCACCAACGGCTCTCCACTCTTTTTGCCCATAATCACGGTGCCTGTGCCCACAAAAACATCTTCTTCTAAGATAACAGGCGCTTTGGTAGATGGATGATGATGATGCGGTTTATCCGGATCAATGCCATGGTGCATGCCTAAAATGCGAACATACTGAGAAAGCCCTACGTGCTTGTGCAAGGTAATTGGTCCAATTAAAACACAACCGACACCCGTGTGAACTTCATCTTCAATAATTATATCGCCCATACCGTTATTAATCACTACACCATCTTCAATGCGTGAATACGATCCCAAAGAAAATTTATTGAATGGCACCAAGTCGAGTCGCGAGCGCCAACTGATGCCCCTCCGGAAATATTTTGGAAAAATAAAAAGGCACCAAACAAACCAACGCACCTTGGATTGGTACGGTCTCCTTCTAAACAAAATGGACAAGACTAATTTCTTAATCATTGGATTTTCCTTGACGAATGATTTCAGACTCATAAATTTTTAAGCTACGTGCAATTGAATATACTGTGCGAATAGGTGTGCCCGCTCTTTCCAGGTATTAACCTGTGCTATGGTTACTCGCTTTTCGCGGTCAGCGGATACGGATGGAATCGAAGCCTGTGCAACGAGATTTGTAAATTGTTCCGCTGTACGTGCCACATGAACCACGTGGTTCAACTCATTCAAGACTGTGGGATTAAAGTTGGTAGTGACTACCGGTTTTCCTGCCGCCAAGTATTCAAATAATTTTAAAGGATAAATTCCCTCACTCACTTCATCTACTAGAAATGGAATGATCGCCACATCAAATCCTTTGACAACAGACGGAGCTTCTCCATGAGCAACCGGACCGATAAAGTGAATGCGTGGATGCTGCGTCACAGCAACGGGCACATAGTTCGCTTCAACGGGTCCGGCCATCACCAATTCAAAATCAGGAAGCGCTTCGACTAACATCAACAGCAAATGAAAATCAATTCTACGCTCAATATTTCCGAGATAACCGATGATCTTTTTACCACGTGTAGGAATCGCGTGATGTATTGGCAAGCGTTCATCAGCGGCTTGATGAAACAAATTAAAATTTGCGCCATTGGGCACCAGATAAACTTTAGAGAATCCGCGTTCGATAAATTGCTTGCGCAATGCTGGGGCGGTGGTAATAATCATTTCTGCATTACTGGCCGCTAACTGTTGAAGTGCCTTGCCATGCTTCAAAGTATATTCCTTCACCATAGGGTCGATGCAATGATAAACGGATGCACTGATGCGGGCATTCAGTTTGTGCTGAAGCCTGGGATAATAAAATTCAAACGAGTTCACATAAATCACTGATTGAATTCCGGAGCGTTTCAAAAAACGATTGACGCGCGAGGCCACCAGTCGCTCATTCCATTCTGTAAAAAACCGATGCACACGCCCGGGAGGCAGAAAATGGGTTGGCCATACAAAAGGTGTGGCTATAATTTTAACTCCATCTATCTCTTTTGGCATCGATTTAAAATACGATCGAAATCGCCACTGAATCTTAGGTGAAAAAAATAATTTCAGTGCCTCCCAAAAATTATAAGGGTGATCAATGTAGATCACCTCATTGGTCATCGCTAATTCACGGGCAAGTTGCCACGGTGTAGATGTATACGTATCGTCATGCTTTGGCAACGAAAAAAAAAGATAAGGATGTGAATGAGTCATGGATGATTGATTTTTCAAAATGTTTTCAGACACAAAAACGATTGGCTTGCCGATTACGCAATCACGACAGCGCGTTTGTATGAGCTACGATCACTTCTCGCTGAGAGACCAGACGTTTGTCGATACCATGCAGGCGCTTGTAAAGTAACCGTGTGTGAATGGCGGCTGCCGCCTCCGGTACTTGAACGATTTTCGAAATGTTCTGAAAAATCTCTTCAATCGATTCCCGTAAATATTGTCCGAAGGCATGACGAAAACCAAGAATGACATCTGCGCTAAGCTGAGATCGGTTTTCAACTTCAACCAGTTCTTGAGTTGAATAAATGGCTTCATAACATTTTCGGCTGGATTCCATCTCTTTCATAGCCAGCCGTTCTTTACCAGTAACGATCATGTTGCGGCTTAACTTTTCAAATGGATTAGAGTGCAAAATTCCATCGCGAGAATCCAATAGCATGATCTGCTCATGCGAATACGCCTCCATTAACTCGCGCATCATTATCAATCTCCTCAACTTAAACTGCAAGAGGGGGGCCAGCCATCTTTCCAATCCCTTGGCTTTGCCTGTCCATTGATATAGATGTTGAATTAGTAGTGCCACTATTTTTGCAGCCCATGCCGATCGCATGATCAACTTACCAACTATTTTCGGAAGAACCGATTCCTGATACCGAATCAACTTGACATTACTAAAAGTAGCACTATCGCGCTTCAGCTCCGGAAAATTATCACTTGCATAAATAAACAAGTCGGCCTCCGGGCACACTCGCTGACACGAAAAAATGAATTCACGGATTTGCTCCGACTTATAATCTACTACAAACGTGATGATCGCTTTCTTATTCATGGCGCTGAATATTACTTCTTTTCAGGTTGAAGATGATCGGTGGTAAATATTAATTGCCGCGAACCAAACGCATACTCAAAAAGTCGGGCTGTTTCTTTTTTGATTCGCTTTTTAAAAGCTTGTAACAAAGTGCCATCCTTTAGTAGTCTGCGCGAGCTTGTCCAGATTCTGGCGCGATAGCTGCGTACTAGTTTTATCTTACCAATCTCACCGAGTTTTCTTCCCATACGGCCATCTTCTCCAAACACAACAAACGTGCGCGCTCCTTCCTGATTATCGTAAACTCGGGTGACCGGCATTTCAAAACCTTTCACTGCCAAACCCTCCGACACACGGAATCCAAAATTGGCTCCACGCACATTCAAAAATTCTCTGCGCCATCTTCGGCATTCAAACAAACATTCGGCTACTAACTCATAGAAGCCCAATTGCCATCGCGTTAAATGAGCTGCGGGTGTGAAGCTGTAGTTTCCATATACACAGGTGATGTAAGGATTTTTGACTAATGGATTAACCATTTCTGAAATCCAATCGGGTGGATACAACGAATCGCCATCTCCACACAATTGATAGACTCCTTTGGATGCGCGTAATCCCGCCAGGCGTGCATGCGCAATGCCTTGTCGTTTTTCGTGAATCACTTTCACGCCCAACAAATCCAGAATCTCCGGAGTGCGGTCGGTGCTGTTGTTATTCACGATGATCAACTCGCACTCATACGGCACATGCATCTTCGCGAAAGATGAAAGCGTGCGCACAATATTTTTCTCTTCATTCCATACCGGAATTACAATCGAAACAATCGGCTCGGAAGAATGGAATCGCATGAGTTGCTTTCGCAAATGTGCCAGTTCTTCTAATTGCATCAGTGAAAAATGAGATTGGGCAAAATCATGCTGACTTACCCAGCCGGGAACTTGAAAGCGATTATGCATCATGACGGAGGTAGTTAAACTTGTAACCGATTGAAGTGGAATGAACAGGGTTGAAGAAATTCCAACGGAGTGCCTGTAAAAAAGCCCACACGTTTTTAATTCTGAATTCCACCAAATTTTTCACCAGATGTTTTGGCGTTGCCAAGCCTAAGAAGAAAATCCAGAAAAGAATCAAATGGGCGCGACTTGAGTATTTACGCATAAACAAAATTCGGTTGCGCGTCAGCAGGTAGCTCTTCAAATCGCTTAACGTTTCCACCGACTGCGATTCTTTATGATAAAATGTAGATTTTGTGTCTACGGCTATCTTGTATCCGGCTCTGCGAATTCGTTCGCTCCAATCAAGCTCTTCGTAATACAGAAAATAATTCTCCGGCATCAGACCAATCTGGTCAATCACTCTGCGGGGCACCAGCATCGCAGCACCATGTGCGTAATGTGTTAGCGACATACCGGCCGGTCCAGGCTTCGCTTCGGTCACACAATTATTTCTACCGGTAATTTTATCGAGTGCCGTAAATCCTGCATACTGAATTTTTTCAGGCTGATCATGATAGTGAATGGTGGGGCACAACAAACCCACACACTGAAACTGGTTGAGAAGATCAACCATGCGCGATAAAATATCACTACCAAACTCGGTGTCATTATTAATGAAAAACAAATATTCTCCTCGTGCTGCACGCATAGCCAGGTTATTACCTCCAGCAAATCCAAGGTTGTGCTCACTGCGGATGAAGTCAATCCAAGGAAATTGTTGGGTCAAAATTTCTTCCGGGTTTTCAGCAGAGCCATTGTCTACTACCACGACCTGATGCGCGTGACCATAAACGCGCTCAATGCTCTTCAGCAACGCGATCGTATGGTTTGTTGTGTTATAGTTCAGTGTGATAATTGAAACTGATTTCATAATTGGTTGGGTTGATTGAGTTATACTGCCAATTTGAGTTGCACTTCATAAGGAACTTCGGCCGGCAATGTGGCGCGACCAATACTGTGATAAACAAATCCGAGAGATGCCATCTTAGCAGGATCAAATAAATTTCGGCCATCGAATACCAGCGGAGTTAACAATTCATACTTCAGTCTTTCAAAGTCCGGATTTCTGAACTCATTCCACTCGGTACAAATCAGCAATGCGTGGCAATTGTGCGTAGCTTCGTAGAGGTCATTCGCATATTGAATGTTGGGTAAAACTCGCTGGGTATTTTCCATAGCAGCAGGGTCGTAGGCAATTACACTCGCTCCGCGTTTTGTAAGTTCATCAATCAACCAAAGAGCGGGAGCCTCGCGAATATCATCGGTGTTGGGCTTAAACGCTAATCCCCAGCAGCCAATTTTTTTTCCATGCAGCGATCCCATCTGCGCTTCCATGCGATCAATCATTTGCTTGCGCTGACGTTTGTTCACGTTCATCACAGCATCTAAAATCTCAAATGAATAATTGAATTCGTGGCTGGTGAAAGAAAGTGCTTGCACATCTTTCGGGAAACAACTTCCGCCATAGCCCAACCCTGCGTAAAGAAATTGGTGGCCAATTCGGCTATCCTCCCCAATACCTTTTCTGATCTTTTCAATATTGGCTCCGCTGCGTTCGCACAAGTTGGCAATCTCATTCATGAAGCTAATCTTCATTGCCAAAAACCCATTCGCTGCATATTTCACTAACTCAGACGAACGTGGATCCATCGCTAAGATTGGATTGCCATTGCGCACAAATGGCTCATAGAGTGTTCTCATCATTTCTTCTGCGCGCGGGCTTGAAGTGCCTATTACGACACGCTCCGGTTTCATAAAATCAACTACAGCTGAACCTTCGCGCAAAAATTCCGGATTCGATACCACGTCAAAATGTTTACCGGCTTGTAAACCGGCATTCTCGAGCAATCGTGTAATCTTATCTGCTGTGCCAACCGGTACAGTGCTTTTAGTAACTAAAATTTTATACTGCTGCTTTAACACAGGCACCAGTTGTTCGCAAACCGACAACACATACGAAAGGTCAGCTGATCCATCTTCTTGTGGTGGTGTGGGTAGTGTTAAGAAAATAACATCGGCATGCATTGCCGCCATATGTAGGTGTGTTGTGAATTGCATTCTGCTATCGCGTACATTGCGTTCAAATAATTGCTCCAAGCCAGGCTCGTAAATTGTTAATCGACCACTTTGTAAACGAACCACTTTTTCAGCGTCTACGTCTACGCAATAAACCTGATTACCCATTTCTGCAAAGCAAGTGGCACTTACCAAGCCAACATATCCAGTTCCGATAAATGATAGATTCATATTTCTTAATTTATTTTTTAGTTGTTATACATTTTCTTTTTGAAATAAAGCCGGGATGGTGCGCAGCACGAGTTGAATGTCTCCTAGAAAAGAATAATTCTGCGCATAGTGATTATCCAATTGAATTCTTTCTTCTTCTGACATGGCACCGCCTCTGCCGCGTTTGGTTACTTGCCACAAACCGGTGATTCCTGCAGGGCCTAAAAATCGTTGAGCACTCACATCGGCCGTTAACTTCTCAGCCTCATATAAAGGCAATGGTCTATTGCCTACCAGCGACATATCGCCACGCAACACATTGATTAATTGTGGCAATTCATCCAAACTGGTGTTGCGTAAAAATTTTCCGAAAGGTGTGATTCGCGGATCATCTTTGAATTTGAAAAAGGCAGCTTTCGATTTTGCCTTGGCGGACTCCCAACGCTCACATGAATAAGAGCCATCGGGCATAACTATTAATGTGCAAGCTGCTACCGGCAGATGACTGCAATGTTCGCATCCATCACTGGTGGTTTGCACCGATTCATATTGATTAAGATGCGCCAGGTCCTTTAGTTTTGAATCAGCATTGGCGCTCATAGTTCTGAACTTGATCAGCTTAAATCGCTCGTAGCCCATGCCCGCGCGATACGAAGAATAAAAGACAGGCCCTGGAGATTCCAGTTTAACAATGAGGGCAATCAAAATAAGAAGCGGTGCTAAAATCAGAAGAGCCGAAGAAGAGGCGAGAATGTCAAATATCCTTTTCATATAATAAATGTTTTCGTGTGGAAGTAGTTTGTCTTTTCATCAAGTGATTGCAGCTTTTGCCGTGCTTGATGGTTCAAAAGTAGATGGCCGAAGGACGCTTGGATTTTCTATTCGACTAAAGTGGTGAGGTATTAGATCAATGGCTCGTTCTTTAAGACTAACCCAGTTTTGAGTTTAGGCCTGCTATTTTTTGGTACAACACTTGCAAAAGGTGTGTACAACCAAATGCGACTGATCCCATGAATGCAACGATAAGCCCTACCTATTTCATTTTCAAATTGGAAGAATTTCGAGCCACAATTGGCGATGACGATGGGCTCGGAAAAAAGATATTAACTCTTGTGTTAACGGAATTACCAGCTCGCATTCAAAACATTCAAAACAGCTTAAATCAACCTGATATAAGCCTTTTGCGAAAGGAAATACATGATTTGAAAGGAATTGTCGGATTGCTTGGATGCGCTGGTTTATATCAGCAACTAACCGAATTAAAGCTGACAGAAGGAGCTAGTGACCCAACGCGTTTATTGAATTTGTATTCTGTTTTAGAGCGATTGAAGATGTTGGAAAAGGACCTCTTACGATTCTCAAAAATGGAACTTCTGTCTTAAAATGAGATAATTCATCCATAACATATTTAAATGTATCTATATGAAAACCGCTTTTGTAATTGACGACAACGTGAGCTATCAAAAAATAATCAGCGCTCACTTAAATCAACTTGGCTTTGAAGTAAAATCTTTTTTATCGGCCAAGGAGTGTTTAAAACAATTGAATGAACCTCCTCACTTGATCTTGCTGGATCAGCACCTGGGTGAGAATGAATTAGGCATCGACTATATCAGAGATATAAAAGAAAAGGCAAGTGAAACGCCTATTGTATTTCTTTCTGCGGACAGCGATGTATACACGGCCACCAAAGCATTAAAAATGGGCGCTTTCGATTACATCGAGAAAAATGGATCAGCTCTGGTGCGGTTGCGTACAGCTATTGACAACATCCCTGACTATCTTAAAAAAGTAAGGCGACAAAAGATGATGCGAATGGTGGGTGTGATTACCGCAATAGTGATTGCTGTCGGAACCGCTTTATTCTTTTTGCTTAACTGATAAAGCACTACGATCCCTTCTTTTCATGAAAGGCCCCTTTGAATTCAGGGTCTTCATATCTTTTTTGCCGATCAATTTCGCGGGCCATGTCTTGCGCTTCTTCGTAAGGCGTTTCAGCAATTAAAATATGCGGTGGCATGATGCGCACCGGAATTTTCTCGCGAATGATTTTTTGAATTTTATCGATGTGATATTTCTCCGCTTCGGTAACAAGCGTAATCGCCTTGCCCACCTGTAAGGCTCTACCCGTGCGACCGGTGCGATGTACATAGTCTTCGTACACAATCGGCACATCAAAATTAATTACATGCGACACATTGGTGACGTCAATGCCGCGTGAGGCCACATCGGTAGAAACTAAAATGCGCAACTCACCCTCTTTAAATTCATTCACCGCGTTGATGCGACTGTTCTGGCCTTTATTGGAATATATCACCTTCACAGGACCGTATCCCTTGCGATCCAAAAATTTAAAAATTTGATTGGCCGCTTCTTTCGTTCGTGTAAAAATCATCACACGGTTAAAAACTGCATGATCTAATAACAGATGCTCTAAAAAATTAATTTTCGTGCGGCTGTTGGGTACAAAATACAATTCCTGCTCTACTTGAATAGAGACAGTAGCGGGTGGCGTAATTTCAATCCGAACTGGAAACTCTAAAAATTCTTGTGAGAGCCGTTCAACACGTTGAGGGAAAGTGGCCGAGAAAAGTAAGTTCTGTCGCTTGTTGGGTATTACTTCAAAAATTTTTCGGAGCTGCGGCATAAAGCCCATGTCCATCATTCGGTCTGCCTCATCGAGCACCAACGTTTTAATTTGTTTGGTTACAATTTCATTGCGCTGATAGATTTCTAAAAAGCGACCGGGTGTTGCTACCAAAATATCCAATCCCAACTGAATGTTTTCAATTTGTGTTTTCGGACCCACACCTCCGTAGATGTGTACCGTTCGTAAATCTGTGTATTTGGTTAGTGCAGCTACTTGCGCAGCAACCTGCACCACCAATTCTTTGGTGGGCACTAAGATAAGTACGCGGGGGTCAGTGCCTTGTGCAAATTTTACTTTCATCAGCACAGGCAATAAGTAAGCTGCCGTCTTACCGGTTCCTGTTTGCGCAATTCCGATTACTTGTTGGCCACCTAAAATCAGCGGGATACATTTCTCCTGAATCTCGGTAGGCGTTTCAAACCCTGCATCTGCCACAGCATCTAGCAATTGCTTATTCAACTTAAAGTCATTCCATGTCATTTGCAGTGGGTTCAGTCTGTGTCGTATCTTTACAAGGTAATGAAAGCTACACTCATAAAGAGCGCAAAAATAGTAAACGAAGGCAAGGTCTTCGTTGGCGATGTGCGAATCAAAGGGTCTTTTATTGAAAAGATTGATAAAAATATCACTGCCGAGCAGAATGATGAAGTCATTGATGCTGCCGGCAAATGGCTGTTGCCCGGTGCAATTGACGATCAAGTGCACTTTCGTGAACCTGGGCTTACGCACAAAGGCACAATCTATACTGAATCTCGGGCTGCGGTAGCGGGTGGTGTTACCAGTTTCATGGAAATGCCCAACACTAATCCGCCAGCGTTTACACAAAAATTATTAGCCGATAAATATGAGATCGCTTCTCAATCTTCATTAGCAAATTATTCTTTCTTCATGGGAACCTCCAATGACAACCTGGAGGAAGTGTTAAAGACAGACTTGAAGAATGTATGCGGACTAAAAATTTTTATGGGTTCCTCCACTGGCAACTTGCTGGTCGATAATCCAACCACGCTCGAAAAAATATTTTCACAGTTTCCTGGATTAATTGCAACGCACTGTGAAGACGAAGCTACTATCCTTAAAAATCTGGCCGACTTCAAAGAAAAGTATGGTGAAGATTGCCCGGTTGCCTATCACCCGATCATTCGCAGCGAAGAAGCTTGTTACAAATCTTCCTCGTTTGCTGCTGGACTTGCCAAAAAACACGGCACTCGTTTACACATTCTGCACATCTCCACGGCAAAAGAAACTTTCTTGTTCGACAACACCATTCCGCTCGAAAAGAAAAAAATCACAGCCGAAGCGTGCATTCATCACTTATGGTTTAATGATGCCGACTATGCGCGATTGGGCATGAACATTAAATGGAATCCGGCTATCAAAACGGCTCACGATCAACAAGAAATTTTGAAAGCTTTGCTGGACGATCGGATTGATGTTATTGCAACCGATCATGCACCACATACCATCGAAGAAAAAAAGAATAAATATTTCAGTGCGCCTTCTGGAGGACCGCTTGTGCAGCACAGTATTGTGGCCATGCTTGAGTTTCATCGTCAGGGAAAAATTAGCCTGGAAAAAATAGTAGAAAAAATGAGCCACAACCTGGCGATCCTTTTTCAAATCGACAGACGCGGGTTTATTCGCGAGGGATATTTTGCAGATTTGGTGTTGGTAGACCCCAACAGCCCCTGGAAAGTGGAGAAAAGTAACATTCTGGCGAAGTGCGGCTGGTCGCCATTTGAAGGCGAAACTTTTCACTCAAAAATTACCGACATATGGGTTTCGGGGCACCGCGCTTATAAAAATGGTCAAATTAATGAAGGCAAAACAGGCGAAAGGCTTCAATTCCTGCGATTCTAACTTTGCGAATTGAATTTGGGTGCCTACATTTGCAGTCCTCAAACGGTGAGCGTAGTTCAGTTGGTTAGAACATCAGATTGTGATTCTGAGGGTCGCGGGTTCGAGTCCCGTCGCCCACCCCATAGAGCCTTTCAGCAATGAAAGGCTTTTTTATTATACCAACATTTTGGACTCTTGAATCAACTCCTCGCGGTCAATGGGCACTACGCCTACATGCTGACACACCAGTCCGCCACCAAGATTGGATAATTCGGCAATTAATTCCGGTGAAAGTTTTAATGCTACACACAAAGCCGCTATACTAACAACGGTATCACCGGCTCCGGAAACATCCGCAATTTCGCGGGCGTGTGCCGGAATTTTTATTTTTTGCTGTTGGAAATCGATGTAGACACCGTGCTCAGAAAGTGTGAGCATCACACCTTCTGCATTCAGTTTGTTTTTCAACAAAGTAACAGCACTTTCTACCTGACTTTGATTGCCGGCTTCCACTTCAACTTTTAAGCCTTCGCGAAGTTCCTTCAAATTGGGTTTGAACAACGTGACACGCTGGTAGGCTAGGAAATTTCTTTTCTTCGGATCAACTACGGTTGGTATGTTGAGTTTCAGTGCCAGATCAACCGCCTTCTCAATCAGCGCGGCTGACAAAACTCCTTTATCGTAATCTTCAAAAATCACTACATCGCTTTGCGGCAATAATTTTTCAATGCGCTTCCAGAGTTGTTCTTGTTCAGTAGAACTGGTCACTTTGTCGGATTCATCGTCCACACGCACCACGTGTTGGTGGCTGGCGATGATTCTGGTTTTTACGGTTGTAGGTCTTTCGGTGCTAACAATAATTCCATCGACCGAAAGATTTTTTTCATGGAGGCGTTGCACTAGCTTTTTTCCGTCATCATCATCGCCAATTAATGCACAGAGCACCGGTTTTGCTCCGAGTGCGTGCACGTTCAGAGCAACATTAGCAGCACCACCCAAACGATGATCTCTCTTTTTTACATTGATGATGGGCACCGGAGCTTCCGGAGAAATCCGTTCTACTGATCCCCAGATGTAGCTATCCAGCATCACATCGCCAATGATGAGCACATTGAGTTTCGTAAATGATTTAAATATGTCTGCCGGAACAACCATTAAAATTATGCTAATGTGGCTAAGGCTTCTTTCATGCGCTTCATCGCTTCTACCAAATCTTTTTCAGAAGCTGCATACGACAAGCGTACACAATTATCATCGCCAAACGCACCACCAGGCACCAATGAAACGTGTCCTTTATCCAACATGAAGAAACAAAAATCATCCGCATTTTTTATGACGGTGTCTCCATCTTTTTTACCGAAGTAGTAGCTCACATCCGGAAAGAAATAGAATGCACCCTGTGGATAATTTGCTTTTACTCCCGGAATTTCTTTCAATAGATTATAAACTATATCTCTACGCTTGTGATACTCAGTCACCATTTTGTTGGTTGGCTCAATATCCCCAGTGATCGCGGCCAATGCGCCACGCTGTGAAATAGAACAGTTAGCCGAAGTAATTTGTCCTTGCACTTTGTTGCTGCCATCGGCAATCCATTTCGGTGCAGCGATGTAGCCTACACGCCAGCCGGTCATCGCAAAACCTTTCGCAAAACCGTTGACGGTTATCGTGCGCTCAAACATCCCCGGAAGGGAAGCCATGCTCACACGCTCTCCTGTAAAGTTGATGTGTTCATAAATTTCATCGGCAATAATCAGCAGGTTGTGTTTCTTAACAACCTCGGCAATAGATTCTAATTCCGTTCTGGAGAAAACCGAACCGGTAGGATTGCAAGGTGAAGAAAAAATAATGGCTTTGGTTTTTGGTGTGATTGCTTTCTCTACTTGCTGAGCCGTTACCTTAAAATCATGGTCAATTGTTCCTTTCACAATGACTGGTGTTGCTTCCGTCAAACGCACAAGTGCATCATAACTTACCCAATAAGGTGCAAAGATGATTACCTCATCGCCCGGATTGAGCAATGCCAACATCACATTGGCGATGGATTGTTTTGCTCCGTTGGAAACAACAATGTTCTCAGCCTTGTAGGGCACTTTATTTTCGCTGGCATATTTTGCAGCAATGGCTTCGCGCAAATCCTGGTAGCCGGCTACAGGAGGATATGAAAAATATTTTCCGTCATCAATCGCCTTCTTCGCTGCATCGCAAATGTGTTGAGGAGTTTTAAAGTCGGGTTCGCCCAAACTTAAGTTAATCACATCGATGCCACGGTTTTTGTATTCGCGTGCTTTAGCAGCCATGGCTAGTGTGGCAGATTCTTCAATTGCGTTGATTCGGTTCGAAAGGTGATTCATTTGGATGGTAATAGTTTATTTAATCGTTGTTTGACTCGGAATTTTTTTCGCCTGCAAAGAAAGAGATTTATCTAGGCTAAGGCAAGGGAAATATAAGCCTATCAATCATTAGGATTAATTGAACAACGTGCGTCCAAGAATACTTCTTCCCAACGTGATTTCATCGGCATATTCTAAATCGCCACCCACCGGAACACCTCTTGCAATCGATGTAATCTTCAGCGGAAGAGTCGATAGTTTTCTGTTGATATAAAAACTGGTGGTGTCTCCTTCCATGGTGGGGCTGAGCGCCAAAATAATTTCTTTGATTTGCGAATCGGGTGCAGAGACACGCGTAACAAGTGAATCAATCTGTAAGTCGGAAGGCCCCACTCCATTCATGGGTGAGATCACTCCTCCCAACACGTGATAGATGCCCGTAAACTGCGAAGTATTCTCAATCGCCATCACATCTTGCGTATCCTCCACTACACACAACACCGTTTTATCTCTTCGATGACTTTTGCAGATGCCACACTCCTCTTCATCTGAAATATTATGACACGTGTTACAAAAGCGAATTTGGCTGCGTAGCTGATTGAGTGCTTCCGTAAGCGCGGTCGTTTTATGTTGTCCCTCCTTCACTAGGTGAAGCACCAACCGCAAAGCCGTTTTCTTACCGATGCCGGGCAGCTTGGCTACTTCGTTCACTGCATCTTCAATCAATTTCGAGGGATACTCCACTAGTATTAAGTCGTTAGAAATTCATCGCAGCAAAACTGCCATGGTATTAAATGATTTTTGCGTCAATGCCTGCATCGCAAATAGCTTCACGCATTGGGTTTAGATGATCGTACGAACCCGTTCGCACGGTACACTTACCTTTAAAATGAATGAGCAAGGTGCACTGCTCGGCTTGTTCGGGCGTATGTTTGCACACGCGAATGAGGGTGCTGATCACATGATCGAACGTGTTGAAATCATCGTTGAAAACAACCAGATCTTTTACATCGGTTATCTCCACCGCTTCCAACAAATCAACCAATTCTTGTTCTTGAGTATTCACGATTTTCAGGTACGCAAAAGTAAAAAAAAGGAACGATAGATCAGATCAAATGAGCAGAGTTCCTGCAAGTTCTTTCTAGAGTCTGCCGGGGTTTTTATTCTTCAAAACTTAGCGTAGTTTTCCATTTCAATCTACTGACTATGTCGCCACTGCTGGTATCTTCCATTCTCGTTGTCTACTTTTTGGCACTAATTACAATTTCTTACTTCACTTCAAAAGGAGCCGACAGCACAACATTTTTTACTGGAAACAGGCAGTCGCCATGGTATTTGGTTGCTTTTGGTATGATTGGTTCTTCGCTTTCCGGAGTTACGTTCGTATCGGTACCGGGCAATGTGGGTAAAATTGGCTTTGGCTATTTTCAGGTGGTAATCGGGTATCTATTGGGATACTGGGTGATTATCGGAATATTGATGCCGCTTTACTATCGGCTGAACGTTGTTTCAATTTATACCTACCTCGAGCAGCGTTTCGATAATTGGGCGTATAAAACCGGGGCGTTTTTCTTTTTGATCTCTCGCACCATTGGATCCAGCTTGCGATTATTTTTAGCAGCCACCATTCTTCAGCTTTTCCTGTTCGATGCATGGCATGTTCCCTTCATCGTTACCGTGGCCACCACCATTGTGTTGATCTGGGTGTACACTTTCAAAGGCGGTGTAAAAACAATTGTGTGGACCGATTCATTCCAAACACTCTTTTTAGTGACGGCTGTGGCTGTAACTGTTTGGCAAATTGCTGATAAGCTCGATTTTAGTTTCGCTTCGATGGTTGCGGCCATTCAGGAAAAAGGATATGCCCGCATTTTTTATTTTGATGATGTTAACTCCACCCTGTTTTTTCCAAAACAATTTTTTGGAGGAGCTTTTATCGCGATTGCCATGACGGGCCTTGATCAGGAGATCATGCAAAAAAACCTGACCTGTAAAACACTGGGCGATGCGCAAAAAAACATGTTCTGGTTTAGTCTAACGCTCGTCTTCGTTAACCTTCTATTTCTGACGCTTGGTGCGCTCTTATATATCTATAGTGCGCAAAAAGGATTGGCGATTCCTCCATTATCGGATGAACTGTATCCGCGTTTGGCCTTCAACGAATTAGGTGCTTTTGTTGGTATTTTGTTTTTACTGGGAATCACCGCCTCCTCGTATGCCAGTGCCGATTCGGCATTGGCGGGACTCACTACTTCATTTTGCATTGATTTTCTTCAATTCAAAAACAAAACCGAGGCAGTCAAACAACGCCAGAAGTTTATTGTGCACGTAGGTTTTTCACTGCTGTTCCTCATCATCATTCTTGTTTTCAAAGAATTGAATGAAAAGTCAGTAATTGATGCCGTACTGAATGTGGCCGGATATACGTATGGGCCGCTTTTAGGACTTTTTGCTTTCGGTATTTTTACCAAACGAAATGTGCGTGGCGCGATGGTGCTGGCCTGTTGTATTCTTTCTCCGATTCTCTCCTATGTGCTTAATTCGAATTCAATGAAGTGGTTTAGTGGCTACAAAATCGGAATTGAGATATTGATTATTAACGGGTTGATTACTTTCGCGGGGTTGTTTTTGATTTCACAACTTCAAAAGAACACTACAACCACACAAAAAGCATGAGATAAATAGTGCGTGAAAAAGTAGCTCGAATGAAACGCATAATTGTTTATTGATTTTAGTTTTTGGTAAAGGTAAATTCCTCGATACTGGCTCCCTTCTTTACTTTAATGCGATAGCTGCCAGGGGTTACATTCTTAAAGTCGATCACCATTTTTCTTCGGATGAGACGGTGAGAGGTAACGAGATAACCGGATGACGAATAAACTTCCACTTCTCCACCTTTGAATTGCCGGGTCGTCTTCAAGATAAAAAGTTGATCGTCTGAAAGCGTTGTCAAGCCGGGCTTGGGTGCTGCCATGGAAAGAGACGCGATCACCAGCAGCATGGTGGTGGAGAGTGCAATGAATGTTTTCATGTGGTAGCCGTTTGGCACACCAATCGCAACACATGTGCCACAACTATTTCAAGATAACCCGGCCATTCGATGCCAATCAAAAAACTGCGAATACGCAGCACGATTAAAGTTTTTTACTTTTTAAAGATCGATTCACTAAACATTGACACTTAAAAAGTAAACTCCCTGAATCCAACTTTGGGAAACTTTGTCTCACAGAAATTTTAATAAGCTAAGATTCAAAAGCTGATTTGTTTATTAAGCGCAATGGTTCTACTTTTGCCATCCAAATCGCGGGGTGGAGCAGTTGGTAGCTCGTTGGGCTCATAACCCAAAGGTCACAGGTTCGAGTCCTGTCCCCGCTACAAAACCAAAAGAGACCGATAAAACGGTCTCTTTGCATTTCTATCCTAATCAATGTCCACTCCACACAAATCCGGTTTCGTAAGTATTGTTGGCAAGCCCAATGTGGGCAAATCGAGCCTCATGAACCGGTTGGTGGGCGAAAATCTATCCATCATCACCGCCAAGGCACAAACCACTCGTCACCGGATCATGGGCATTTTGAATGGCGAAGACTTTCAAATCGTCTATTCCGACACGCCAGGTATGCTGGAACCCAAGTACGAACTGCACGAAGCCATGATGAGCTACGTGAAAGTTTCGCTAGACGATGCGGATCTGGTGCTGCTGATTGTGGAACTGGGTGAAAAATTTGATGAGAAGTTATTCGAGCCGCTAAAAAATCTGACCACACCCATCGTTTTGTTGATCAACAAAATTGATTTGGCGAAAGGATCGCAGGTAGTGTATAAGATTGTTTACTGGAAAGATCTCATCAAGGCCGTAGAA
>JABFSO010000148.1 GCA_013140555.1 Cyclobacteriaceae bacterium
TTACTATGCATCGGGTATACTTAATCGCACTCATTTTTCTTCTCGCAAATTGTTCTCAACCTTCATACGATACGATTATTCGTGGGGCAACCGTTTATGACGGCAACGGCAATGCCGGAGTGATGACCGATGTGGGCATTCAGGCTGATACCATCGCCTTCATAGGAGACCTTTCCGGTGCTAATAGTAAAACAATCGTAGATGCAAAGGGTTTGATTTTAGCGCCTGGATTTATCGATACACACAGCCATCATGGAGGGGGATTGGAAGAAGACCCTTCGGGCTTAGCGGTAGTAAGTCAGGGTGTCACCACGATTATTGTGGGACAGGATGGTGGATCACAATGGCCGCTTAAAAAATATTTTCAATCTCTCATAGATCACCCAGTGGCCGTTAATGTGGGCTCCTATAGTGGACACAACACGATTCGTGATCAAGTGGTGGGTGCTGATTTTAAACGAAAATCTACACAACAAGAAATTGATAGCATGATTCTTCTTTTAGATGAAGACATGAAAGCAGGTGCATTTGGATTATCCACCGGCTTGGAATATGATCCGGGAATATATTCTGCCAAGGATGAAGTACTGCAACTTTCAAAAGTATTACCGGCTTACCAGGGCCGATACATTAGTCATTTGCGCAGCGAAGACCGCTATTTCTGGGATGCACTGCAGGAAATTATTACCATCGGAAAAGAAGTAAAGATTCCGGTGCAGATTAGTCACTTTAAATTAGCCATGCGTGGGTTATGGGGCAAAGCTGATAGTACTTTGCTGTTGTTGGATCAGGCTCGCAAAGATGGTGTGAATATTACAGCAGATTTATATCCCTATACCTATTGGTCGTCCACTATCCGTGTTCTTTTTCCTGACCGTAATTTTACAGACGAGAAAGAAGCAGCTTTTATTCTGAAAGAAGTTACGAGTGCCGAAGGAATCATCCTTAGCAAATACGGACCTAATCCGGATTATAATGGAAAAAGTTTGGCAGAGATTGCTACGCTTGAAAAACGTACACCCGAAAAAATGCTGATCGAGTTGATCAAGCGATTGGATGAATGTGAAAAGAAGGGCGATGATTGTGGCGGTAGCATTGTAGCGACAAGCATGGATGAAAATGATGTAAAAAAATTGATGCAATGGAAGTACACCAACTTTTGTTCGGATGGCAACAGTGGTGGAAGACACCCGCGCGGTTTCGGAGCATTCACCCGTATTCTTAGCCACTACGTGCGTCAAGAAAAAACGCTTTCCATGCAAGAAGGCATTTTTAAAATGACCGGCCTAGCGGCTGATCAAATTGGAATCAAAAAGAGAGGACGAATTGCTGTTGGTCATCATGCGGATCTGGTTTTGTTTAATGAACAATCGGTGAAAGATGAAGCCACCGTTCAAAATCCTCATCTTGTATCCAAAGGAATTGAGCGTGTTTGGGTGAATGGCCAGGTAGTTTGGGCTGAAGGCAAAACCACCAATCAACGAAGCGGAAAAGTTATTTATCGATAAAAATAATACCTATGAAAAAGTTATTCCTAATCACTGCGGTGTTGCTCTTGGCGGCTTCCTGCAAGAAACAAGAATTTGATGTAATCATTCGTGGTGGTACCGTTTACGATGGTACCGGAAAAGCAGGAGTGCAAGCCGATGTGGGCATCAATGCGGATACCGTTGCTTTCATTGGCGATTTGTCGTCAGCCGTTGGTAAAAAAGAAATTGATGCTAAAGGTTTAGCCGTTGCTCCGGGCTTTATTAATATGTTGAGCCACTGTGAAGTTTCACTTTTGCTTGATGGCAATTCGCAAAGTGATATTCGGCAGGGTGTTACATTGGAAGTGTTGGGCGAAGGCTCGATGGGCCCGATGAATGCGAAGATGAAGGCAGACGACTCACTGGCCATGTTGCATGACACCGATTGGGCATATAAAATTGACTGGACTACCTTAGGTGAATATTTGGAAGGATTGGAACGAAGAGGAGTTTCTCCCAATGTTGCCTCATTTGTGAGCGCCATTACAGTGCGTGTGCACGAGTTAGGATATGCCAACCGCGCGCCATCACCCGAAGAACTGAATCGTATGAAAGAGTTGGTGCGTGTGGCGATGGAAGAAGGAGCGATGGGTGTGACGTCAGCCTTGATTTATGCGCCTGCCAATTATGCGAGCACCGAAGAGTTGATTGAGTTAAGTAAAGTGGCTTCACAATACAATGGCATGTACATCGCGCACATGCGCAGTGAAGGAAATTCGATTTATGCAGCAGTGGATGAAACTATTCGCATTGCGCGAGAGGCCAACCTTCCGGCAGAGATTTATCATTTGAAATTCAGTGGCAAAGACAACTGGAATAAAATTGATTCGGTGATTGCCATGATCGATCAAGCCAACAAAGCGGGATTAAAAATCACTGCCGACATGTATACGTACACAGCCGGTGCCACCGGACTCGATGCAGCCATGCCACCTTGGTTGCAGGAGGGAGGGATCAACGAATGGATCAAACGTATGAAAGATCCGGCCATGCGCAAGAAGGCTTTACAAGAAATGCGAACACCTACCGACAAATGGGAAAACCTAATGATGTTAGCCGGTGATTTTAATAAAGTGTTGCTAATGGGATTTACCAATGATTCACTCCGTAAAAACTATACGGGCAAGACATTGGGAGAAGTAGCAAAAATATATGGCAAGTCGCCCGAAGAAACAGCTATGGATTTGGTGATCACCGATGGAACACGTGTGGGCACAGCCTACTTTTTAATGACGGAAGAAAATGTGATGAGACAAATTCAGTTGCCGTATGTTAGTTTCGGATCAGATGCTGAGTCATCTACCGCAGCGGGAAATTTTTTGAAGACACCGACACATCCACGTGCGTATGGAAATTTTTCTCGATTACTCGGCAAGTATGTTCGTGAAGAAAAAGTGATTTCATTGGAAGAAGCGATTCGCAAATTGACTTCATTGCCTGCAACTAACTTGAAAATAAAAAATCGCGGGATGTTGACCCCCGGCTACTTTGCCGACCTTGCCATCTTCGATGCATCGAAAATTGCAGATCATGCTACGTTTGAGAATCCGCATCAGTACAGCACCGGTATGGTGCATGTGTTTGTCAATGGTGTGCAGGTGTTGGCAGATGGTGAACATACCAATGCAAAACCCGGTAGAGTTGTAAGAGGACCGGGATGGAGGAAGAAGTAGAATTTACTTGGAGATTTTCCAAGGCCCATACTTGTGTTGCGTTTCACTCAATGAATCTGCGTAGGGCCCGAATGGATGGTCGAATGGCTTCAAGGCGAGCTTTGGCCAATCGCCTTTGAAATCTTTTCGAGGGCGAGGCATCGTTACTACATAAGCTGCAATGTCCCACGCTTCTTCTTCTGTTAGCAACGGTTGATCATAAGTAGCGCCTTGCGGCATGTTGGCACGAATGTATTTCGCGAAGTTTGAAATGCGATATAACCCTGCACCCGTATTGAAACTTTGATCTCCCGCAACCGGAGGAAAACTATAACTTCCTCCGCGACTGGTTGGCATTCCTTGTCCGTTTTTTTGATGACACACCATGCATTTCTGGCGATAGAGAATTTTTCCCTTTACTGTATCCGCAGCGCGATCCAGAAACGAAATATCTAACAATCCAGAACCGGCTGCTTTTTTTCCTTTCGGAACTTCATGTCCCACCCACTCAATGTACGCCACCAATGCACGCATCTCACGCGATAGCGAATCAATTGCCTTTCCATTCAGACTTCTTTGTATGCAATCGTTGATTCTTTTTTCAATACTTTCCAATCCACCGGAACGCGCTCTGAATTTTGGATACAGCGAAGCGACCGATCCGAAATTATTTCCAAATGGTTTCGTACCCGCTTCGAGGTGACAGTTCTGACAATTCATACCATTTGAAATCGAATCAACTACCCCTTTTGGCCCAAGAAAATAAGAAGTATTCGCAATCAGTTTGCGTCCGTATTTTATCAGCGGATCTTTAATGGTTGCCGTATCGGGGGCATGCCAGAGTGTGTCGGCTTGGTGGGTTGTTTCGCTGGGGCGCGATGGCTTGCAACTACTCAACAAAATGATGACTGCAAGACAAATGGTTGGAAATATTGCTTTCACTGAATATGGTTTTGGACAAACTCAAACGCGCGCACTTCCATCCAGTTCTCTTCTTTATTGGCTAGGGTAAATCCAACATGTCCGCCATCTACAGGCATTTCTAAAAATACGGTCGAATGATTTTTAGCGATATCCACGGGATAACATTCTTCCGGCAAAAACGGATCACTCAACGCATTCACTATCAGCGTTGGTTTTTGAATGGATGAAATATGTGATCCAGATGAAGCACGCTCATAAAAATCATCTGCATCTTTAAATCCATGAAGTGGACTTGTATAACGATTATCAAAGTCGCGGAATGAACGGATGTTTTCAAAACTTTCCGCAGAAACGATGTGGGGAAATTGCAACGACTTTGCTTGAATTTTCTTTTGTAATTTTTTCAAAAAGCGATTCAGATAAAATCGCTTCGATGGTTTATCCAATTCGCGCGCGCTTGATCCTAAGTGACAAGGCACGGAAAACACTACCGCAGTTTTTACACTGTCGTGTAAAACGTTTCCATTTTCACCCATGTATTTCAATGTCATGCTTCCACCCATGCTAAATCCAACTAATACGATGACCGAATATTTTTTTGACTGAGTGGCATGTTCTACCACCGCACGAATATCTTCCGTAGCACCGTGATGATAAAATCGCGGTAAGCGATTGATTTCCCCACTACACCCGCGGCAATTCCAAGCCACAGCATCCCAACCACGTGAATGAAAATACTTCGCCATGCCTTTGGAGTAGTGACGCTCGCTGCTTCCTTCCAATCCGTGCGAGATCACCACCAATTTGTCGTTCTTACCATGCAGCCAATCCAAATCTAAAAAATCACCATCAGCTAATTCCAATCGCTCGCGTTGATAAGCGACTCCTTTGATTTTACGAAATGTACTAGGCACAATCGTTTCCCAGTGACCATTGAATAAATAGAATGGTTTTCGATAAGAAGATTTTTCAATCAGCGGCACAACTGCAAATTTTGATTGGGGAAAATTACATATTCCAGACGTCAGCAATCTCCGGTGTTTTGTCAAAGACTGATCGCGCAAACGGACATAATGGAATAATCTTAATGTTTGAAGCGCGGGCATACTCTACTGCTTTCATCACCAACTGTTTGCCGGCTCCCTGTCCCCGTAGTTTATCCGATACATCGGTATGGTCGATGATCATTAATTTATCTCCAGCTTTGGAATATGATAATTCGGCCAACCGCTCGTTACCTTCTTCAATCACAAAGGCACCTTTCGATCCGTGTTCAATCTGTTTTATTTCCATAGATCAAAAGTACGACTTACACAGATTTATACCTTGCACTTAAGAAAGTCATTATCACAAAAAGGAAAGCCACTAACATTAATGCAATACGAAGCGATTGCCAATTAGCCAATAGACCAATCAGTGGCGGGCCAAACAAAAAGCCTGAATAACCTACGGTAGTTACCATCGCCAGACCAACTCCCGGTGGAAGGTTTTTAGAATTACCAGCAACGCTGTAAGCTATCGGCACGATTGACGAAAGGCCAATGCCAACTACGAATAACCCGATGATCACCGAATACGGATTGCTGAATAACAATGTCAACGAAATGCCTATGGTGGAAATCACTCCGCAAATAATCATCAGTTTGCGATCGCCAAACTTCAATCGTGCGCCATCGCCAAAGAAACGCCCGATGGTCATCGCCAATGCAAAGGCTGAAAGTCCTAACGGAGCTAATGCCGGTGGTGCCAGTGCGATGTTCTCCATGTAGTTCGTACTCCAGTCGGCCATAGCGCCTTCGCCCAACATACAGCAAAAAGCAATCACACCAATGCTCACCATCGCAGCATTCGGCAATCGAAAGGCCGGACCGTCCACTTCTTTTTCTTGTGGCTTATCGTGAATGAGGTGGTAGCGTGCCCATGCTGCTCCAAGTAAACTCAAAGCTACAACCGAAGCCAAGTGTATAAACAAAGTCGTTTCTAATTTAACAAACAGTGCTCCGCAAAAAGCACCTGCAAACATGCCGATGCTGAACAAAGCATGGAAGGATGTCATGATTGGCTTCTCGTGAATTTTTTCCACCATCACCGCTTGTGAGTTCATCGACACATCGAGCATACCAGCCGTTAAACCCATGATGAAGAAAAGAACGACCAATCCCGGAATACCGAAACTAACCATAACCGGTACGAGTGGAACGAAAATGCAATACAGAAATATGGAGAAAATAGTAATGCGTCTGCTGCCATTGCGGATGATCAGCCATCCCGTAAAGGGCATGGCCAGCAAGGCGCCTACAGAAGAAGCTAACAACACAAATCCCAATTTTCCATCGTTGATGTCGAAAAGCTCTTGCACCCGTGGAAACCGCGCAGCCAGATTGGCGTGGATAAATCCATTGATGAAGAAAATCAGTTTTACAGCAATGCGCGATGGGCTCAAGGGAGAATCTTTAAGATTTAAAATTATCAGGAAGTATTTACAAATGCGCTTATGATATCGTCATTACAACCCCTTTCTAAAATCCAATGGTGGCTTACGATCGCCTATAAGTGATTTGTATTCAAAGCCCGCTCCGGTTTTTTCAGCCAACTCCTTTTTAGCTTTCTCAGTCAATTCCGGATTGTTAAACAAGTCGATTGCGGTCATCGTAATGCACTTAGCTGCATTCAACATCGCCTTCAGGCCAATGCCATTACTTCCGGTTGCTACAGCTTGCCACGAATGCGGTGCTACGCCTGGAATCCATGTGGCAGTGCCAAGACCTGTAGTGGGCACAACCCAAGTAATGTCGCCTACATCCGTAGAGGCAGGAAAGAAACCTCCTAGTTTGAAAGGTTGCACTTGTTGTGCTTGCGTTACATCAGGTGCTTTGAACGTAAAGCTGGCTTGAATTTTTTTTGAAAATTCAGTTTCTTCCGGTGTGTAGGTTACGCCTCCCACTTTTTTGAGATTGTCATACATCAGTCGCGCCAGCGTTTCGTTGGGCATGAGGTTGAATGAGCCTGAGATCACTTCGTACTTCGTGGTGGTCTCGGTTCCGGTAGCAGCGCCTTCCGAGCATTTCACAATACGATCCCAAATTTCGGCTACTACTTTTGCATCCGGATGACGAACCATGTATTCTACTTCCGCAAAGTCGGGCACTACATTCGCAGCTAAACCACCTTTGGTAATCACATAATGAATGCGTGCATCGGAAGGAATGTGTTCGCGCATCATGTTGGTCATGTAGTTCATGGCTTCAACAGCATCTAATGCCGAGCGACCTTTTTCAGGCGCAGCAGCGGCATGCGCTGAACGACCATAAAACCGAAACAAGGTTTGTTTAATCGCCATGCACGACTCCGGGCTTGCATCGTTGGTATTGGACGGATGCCAGTGCAACACCGCATCTATATCTTTGAACAAACCATCGCGCACCATGTACACTTTAGCGCCGCCACCTTCTTCTGCTGGTGTGCCATACAATTTGATCGTTCCTGATTTTTTATTTTTTGCCAGCCACTCTTTCAATGTGATCGCAGCAGCCGAAGAGGCAGTTCCAAATAAATTATGTCCGCAGGCATGACCCGCTTTTCCTTCCATCAATACTTTTTTCATGGGCACACTATCCTGCGATAGTCCCGGCAAGGCATCAAACTCCGCGAGAATACTAATGACAGGTTTACCCGAACCATACGTAGCGACAAATGCCGTTGGCATTCCGGCTACACCCACTTCTACTTTAAATCCCTCTTTTCTTAAATGGTCTTGAAGAAGAGCGGTGCTTTTATTTTCCTGAAAGCCCAATTCGGCATAGCCCCAGATTTGTTTGGCGATCTGCGCATACGCAGGGTAGTTCTTATTCAGTTCTTGCAGGGCAAATTGTTTGTCTTTTTCTCCTGTGTTTTTTAGCGCTGATTGTGCCAGTAAACCGGAAGCAAATAAGCAGATAATACCAACTAGGATGGATGAGTGACGCATAAGTTAAAGTTAGGTACTACAAAGTACAGAATCCACGAAAGGGAAACAAACTTGTATTTCAGCGAAAGCAAAAAAAAGAGCCTCGATAGGAGGCTCTTCAATTATGATTATATGTTGAGACTACTTCGCGTACGCTACGCTGCGCATTTCGCGAATTACCGTTACTTTAATTTGTCCCGGGTACTGCATGTCTTTTTCAATTTTCTGCGAAATGTCAAAGCTCAATTGCGATGCACGTTCATCGGTTGCTTTTTCAGCATCTACCATCACGCGCAACTCGCGACCCGCCTGAATAGCATAACATTTCTCTACGCCTTCAAAGCTAAGACCAACTTGTTCTAAGTCTTTCAAACGTTTGATGTATTGCTCCATCACCTCACGTCTCGCGCCCGGGCGAGCGCCTGAAATAGCATCGCAGGCTTGAACGATCGGAGAGATGATGCTCGTCATTTCAATTTCATCGTGGTGAGCACCAATGGCGTTGCAGATGATCGGATGCTCTTTGTATTTCTGCGCCAGCTCCATGCCCACGATAGCGTGTGGTTTCTCTAATTCTTCCGGCCACACCTTACCAATATCGTGCAGCAATCCAGCCCGTTTCGCTTGCTTTACATTCAAGCCCAACTCGGCCGCCATGATCGCGCACAGGTTGGCCACCTCGCGTGAGTGCTGCAATAAATTTTGTCCGTAGGATGAACGATAACGCATGCGGCCAATCATCTTGATCAACTCAGGAGCCAATCCGTGAATTCCCAAGTCGATTACGGTACGTTCGCCAATTTCTACTACTTCGTCTTCAATGTTCTTGGTTGTTTTAGCAACGATCTCCTCGATGCGAGCCGGGTGAATGCGTCCGTCTTGCACAAGGCGGTGCAGCGACAAGCGCGCGATTTCTCTGCGCACCGGATCGAAGCCTGAAATGATGATTGCTTCCGGTGTATCGTCTACAATAAATTCCACTCCGGTAGCGGCTTCGAGGGTGCGTATGTTACGACCTTCGCGGCCAATGATTTTTCCTTTAATGTCGTCACTTTCAATATTGAAGATCGACACACAATTTTCTACCGCATGCTCGGTCGCTGTACGCTGAATGGTCTCCACGACAATCTTTTTCGCTTCTTTGGTAGCCGATAATTTGGCTTGCTCCATGATGTCTTTAATGAACGAGCTGGCTTTGGTTTGTGCCTCCTCTTTCATCGATTCGATCAGTTGATCGCGGGCCTGGTCGGCAGAAAGCTTAGAGATGGTTTCTAGCACGGCTACTTTTTGCGCGTTGAATTTGTCCAACTCTTCCTTGCGGCTTTTAACCAATTCGTGTTGCCTGGCTAAACTCTGGCGTTCTTCGTCCAGTTCGCCTTCCTTGCGTTTTACCTGCTCAAGTTCTTTGGAGAGCTGGGCTTCACGCTGTTTGATTTTTTGTTCGTTGCCGATGATCTGGTTCTTCTTGCGATTGGCTTCTTCTTCAAATTCCTGCTTCATTTTCAGCAGTTTTTCTTTCGCTTCCAGAATTCGGTCTTTTTTGATGTTTTCGGCCTGAAGTTCGGCCTCTTTCACAATCAGCTTGGCTTTTTCGGTGGCTGATTGCTCATTCTTTTTGATTCTGCGTTTATACAGCATACTTCCAATTGCCAAGCTCAACAGCACAGTAACCACTGTAGCGATGGAGGCAACCACGATTATCTCGATTTCCATAGTTGAAAAAATTTAAGTTTGTTTTGGCTCAGATCGCTGGCTTCAATGCGAAGCATGGCAAAAAAAGCACACCAACAACCAGAAAGGTGGAAATTGAGGGAGTTGTAAGCGAATTAGAGAGCTTGTGATACCAACTGCTGAAGGTGATTCACCTTTTCTATCACAGTTTGGTCAATTACTTGAAGGTTTTCTTCGTCTGCCATTTTATCTACCAGGCAATCGAAGGCTACCATAGCGAGCAAGTCTTGTTTGTCGTCCAAACCAAACTGGTCGCGGTAATATTTTATCTTTTCGTTGATGAGCTTGCCGGCCGCACGCACTTTTTCTTCTTCCTTGCGCTTTACCTTCATGGGGTATTCGCGGTCTGCAATCTTTATTTTTACTGATAGTTCGTCCATCAACTTACCGGGTTATCTGCTCAAGTGAGCTATGCACTTATCGATTTCTCGGATGTACTCGTCTACTTTCCTTTTCAACTCCGAAACACTACCGTCTTCCGGGTTTATATGGTCTACAATCTTAGTGATTTTAATCTGATTTTTAAAATTGGAAAGCTGTTCGTCCCGCCTCTTCAGGTCGTTCTTGAGCTCGTAATTCTCCAATTTCAAACCTTTGTTCTCGTCTTTTATGTGTTTATGCTCATTCAGCAACACCAAAATCTTACGTTCTAAGCCGTTGAGGTTGGTTTTTAATGCTTCTTGGTCCATGCTTCAATGTTGAATGTTGAATTTCTAGTGTTTCTTCAGGAAGATGAACACCGGAAAATTTATACCTACTTTCTGATTACCGCTCCCATTTTTTGTTCGAAGGCGGCCATCAGCTTGTTCATTGTCTTGTCAATTTCTTCGTCTGTCAATGTTTTGGTTTCATCCAGCAGGGTAAAACCAAGTGCGTAAGCTTTTTTTCCTTGCGGGATCTTGTCGCCTTCGTACACATCAAATGCAATCAGTTCTTTTACCAGTTGCTTTTCAGTAGATGCAACCAATTCCTTGATTTCGGCAAACGTCACTTGTTTATCTAAAACGAGTGAGAGGTCGCGCCTTACTTCCGGAAACTTAGGCACTTCTGTAACAACGAACTTAGGGTTTGCGACTTTGAAAAGCAAGGAGGTATTTAGGTCGGCATAAAATATTTCTTGCTTGATGCCAAAATCTTTCGCCAATGCGGTTTTTACTTTACCTATTCGACCAATTTCTTTGTTTCCTTTCGTGATTTTTACTCCGAATTCGAAAAGAGCATCCGTCAATGGTTCTTGTTTGGTGTTTTCAACACACGATTTTTGCAAGATGTGCGCCACTTGTTGCGCTAGATCATAATAACTTACCGCGCGCGATGCGTTTTGCCAATTTTCGGTTTCGAAACTTCCGCTCAGATACAAAGCCAATCGTTCTTCTTCCTGGTATTTCTCCTGACCGCTTTTTGCAGCGTCTTTCCAATAGATTTTTCCGAACTCAAAAAGCTTTACATCTTTTTGTTTGCGATTGACATTGTATGCCACTACTTCCAGACCAGTGAAGAGCATCGTTTGACGGAGGATGCCTTGTTCCTCGCTCAACTTATTCAAAATTTCAACGGGCTCTCCGGCAAAGGTGAGCTGATGTTTTTGCTGATAAGCCGCGTTAGTCAACGAATTGGTAAGGATTTCAAAAAAGCCGTTGCCGGTTAGCATTTCGCCAACGATACGTTTGAATTTGTTAATATCCTTGGCGGGAAAGCTGGCGAGATAATCGGTACCTGCAATTTCGGTTAACTCAATTTGGTTGAATCCATAGATGCGTAAAATCTCTTCTACCACATCGGCTTCTTGCATCACATCCACACGATAAGGTGGAACGGAGACGGTAAAGCGGTCTTCTTTTTTATCTGTGATTTGAATATCCAAACTTTCTAAAATACCGAAGATCACATCACGCGAAAGCGCTTTGCCAATCAACCGATTTACATTTTTATCTTTTACTTCGATGATGCGGTTTTCAATTTTAGTAGGATAGATGTCTACCACTTCGGAAGCGATTTCGCCACCTGCTAATTCCTGAATCAACAAAGCTGCGCGCTTCACGGCATAAACGGTTCCATTCGGGTCTGTGCCACGTTCAAATCGAAACGAAGCATCGGTTTTTAATCCGTGGTGCATGCCCGTTTTACGGATAACACTAGGCGACCAATAAGCGCCTTCTAAAAATACGTTGGTGGTTTTTTCTGTGATTCCGGAATTCATGCCACCAAATACACCGGCAATACACATCCCTTTGCCTTCGCCATCGCACACCATCAGATCGGTAGCAATGAGTGTGCGCTCTTTGCCATCGAGGGTTTTGAATTTTGTGCCGGCAGGCAATGTTTTTACAATTATTTTTTTGCCGGTGATCTCGGCTACATCGTAAGCGTGCAGCGGTTGACCCAATTCATGACAAATAAAATTGGTGATATCGACAATGTTGTTGATCGGTGTAAGGCCAATGGCTTGCAAGCGTGCTTTCAACCATGAGGGTGACTCCTTCACAGTAACGTTGGAAATAGAAACACCCGAAAAACGAGGACACATCTCCGGTTCTTCTACCGTTACCGGAATGGTGAGGGTTGTATTATTATTATTATTTACTTTGAATGACTCAATCGATGGCCAGGCTATGGCGCGTTTCTTAGCGGCTTTGATGTCGCGGGCTACACCGATGTGGCTGGCAGCATCGGCACGATTGGGTGTGAGGCCGATTTCTAAAACGTAATCCGATTGAATGTTGAAAAACGTGGAGGCCAATGTTCCATTTGATGTAGTGGTGTTCAGCACCATGATGCCTGCATGGCTTTCGCCCAACCCGATTTCATCTTCGGCACAAATCATTCCTTCCGATTGCTCGCCACGAATTTTGGCGCTCTTAATCAAGAAGGGTTCACCTTTGGTAGGATGTACAGTGGTACCGACAGTAGCCACCACTACTTTTTGTCCGGCTGCAACATTGGGCGCACCACACACAATTTGAAGAGGTTTTTCTCCACCCACATCTACGGTGGTGATGGAAAGTTTATCCGCATTGGGATGTTTGCTGCAGGTGAGCACTTCGCCAATGACTAATCCTTTGAGTCCGCCTTTTACGGTTTCAAAGGCTTCTACACTTTCTACTTCCAGACCAGTGCCGGTGAGTGTTTGCCCGATTTCTTCCGGAGATTCCGGTATATCGATGTACTGCTTAAGCCAGTTGTAAGAGATTTTCATTTATGAATAAAATCAAATATCAAATATACCGGTTTATGTCGGCTATAGAAAAATTAAGTCTCAAATAGTGGTGCTGAACTTTAGTATCCTTTTCCAGCTATTTCATTCCGAAACATTTCGATGCCTTTGCGATCTTGCATCGTTACGAATACGGTCTTTCCATCCGAGCCACCAAAAACCAGATTGCTGCAATTTTGTCCTTGCAATTTTATCTCTCGGATGATTTTTCCTTCCGGTGAAATAACCACAACGGTGCCTTTGCCATAGCGTGTAGCATACAAGTTGCCCATTTTGTCGCATTTCATTCCATCGAAACCAAAATCATCGAATCGAATCAATAATTTTTTGTTGCTGAGGTTTCCATTTTTGCCAATTTGAAATGACCAGATATTGCGTTGCACACTCTCGTTTACATACAATATCTTTTCGTCAGGACTTAACGCAATTCCATTGGTGGTGCCAAGGTTATCCAATAGTAGAATCGCTTTACCTCCTTTGTCTATTCGCCAAAGTTTGCCGGTGCCTTCTTTCCAGTTGGGGTCAGAGGCGAATAGCTGTCCCTTTTTATTCATGCACAAGTCGTTGGGTTGATTGAACGAGTCATGGGTATACACTGTCACCGTTTTTGTTTTCATGTCAACACGTAATACTTGATGGCCTGTGTAATCGGCTAAAAACATATAGCCTGCCTTATCGAATTGAATGCTGTTTGCTGTACTTCCTGCCGGAAGCGTTAGAAATAACTCCGCTTGCCCGTTAGGCTTAACCCGACCAATGGTTCCATCTTTTTCAAAATTTACCACAAACAAATTACCTTTTTTATCGAAGGCCGGGCCCTCAATATTGGAAGAAAACAGATTGGGTTTAGTGAAGTCTTTTGAAATGTAAAGTGAGTCTTGACTGGAGGCAGATACAAATACAAACAGAAACTGGCCGATTATAAAACTTCGTAAAGCAAGGTGATATATCATGTGAGGCTAATGATAAACTTTCTCACCTGCCTTGATGGGAATGCTCAGAATGTTTTCCTTGGGAGGAAACGGGCATGAGAAAATATCGGAGTACGCGCAATACGGATTGTACGCTTTGTTGAAATCGAGGGTGATGGTAGTGGCACCCGGCACTTTCTTCACATCTAAGTAGCGCCCCGCACCGTAGGTTTCATCGCCACTGGTCGCATCTGCGAAAGTTAAAAACAAGGTGCCCCGATACGGCCCCGGATCAACCACCTCCAACAAAAGCAATTTATTTTTCTGATCACCCGAGGTAAACTCCGCGAATGCAAACTCTAAATACTTTTTCTCTTTGCCATCGCTGGTGCCAAGTATCACCATTTTCTTTTTTTCTATTGGAACTAGGTTAGCGATGAATTTATAAGACAGATCGGGTGGGTAGAAATTCAGTGCTGTAAATTTTGAAACGCTATCTTTCCCCACATAAAAGGGAGAGCCTACATCATTCTTCATGAATAGGTTTCTTTCTTCGCGCTCTTTGTTGATTTGTTGGGCATACTGTTCGGGTGATTCACCTCCGGTAAAACTGTAATAAACGATCGTTGCCAAAAAAGCCATTACTCCGATTACAATGATTTGTTTGCTCGACATAACTCTCGCGGGGAGTTAAACAATCCCCTCATCTGCAAAGCTAAAATATTTATGACCCGTAATAATGAGATGATCGAGTAATTGTATTTCTAAAAACCGACCGGCTTCTTTTAGTTTTTTGGTAAGATCGATATCGCTTTGACTGGGTTGCAGGTTTCCGGAAGGATGGTTGTGCGCTACGACAACCCCGCTGGCCAATTCTTCAAGTGCTAGTTTGAAAATGATTTTTGGATCAGCTACGGTGCCCGCCACGCCCCCTTCGCTGATTCGTTTCTTTTTTGTGACACGATGAGCACGATTGAGTAACAATACCCAAAACTCCTCGTGCGGCAAGTCCATCAGCTCGCTTTTCAATTGATCGAAAGCATCTTTGGAAGAGGTAATCTTAGGTTTCTCTTCGATGTCGCTATCTTTTCGTCTGCGGCCCAGTTCGAGTGCTGCGACAATCGTAATCGCTTTTGCTTCGCCAATGCCTTTCACTTTCATCAAATCTTTGATGGACAACTTAGCCAGTAGGTTGATGTTGTTGTTTCCTTGTAGCAATACTTTTTTGGAAACATCTACGGCACTGAGGTTGGCGGTGCCCGAGCCAATCAGGATGGCAATCAATTCGGCATCCGAAAGAGCGGTAGTGCCTTTTAAGAGTAGTTTTTCGCGAGGTCGATCCTCGGGGTTCCAATCTTTGATGTTGAGTGGTTTGCTGTCTTCGATTTTCATAAATAAGGTGTATGAAATCGGAAAGCCCGGGGAATGGAATTCCTTTAGCGCAAGATATGTACTTTTATAATGTTAAATAGCCTTGATGGAGTATGCGATTAGCCTTTATTTGTAAGTATTGCAATGAAGAAACCCCATTGAATTTTGTGGTGGGTGATCGATTTAGGTTTTTGGTAATGCATGGAGAAAATTATTCATGCCGCTGTGCGAAATGTGGGGCACTCAACGAGATTCATGTGAATCGGATTTACGCCCGAACGAATAAGCCATTGCTGATCGTAAGTTTAATTTTCACTTTTGGGATGATGATTTATTTATCGAATCACTTTTATACAAACTATGTTTCCGGCCGCTCGCTGAATATCGGTTTGAGGGGTGTTTTCATAGTTGCGGCTGGATTGTTGATCCCGCTTTTTATTTGGAGCTGTTTATACCTCTTCGAGTTGGGTAAGATCAGACGATTCAATGACCACCGGGTATAAAAAAACCCTCCTCACTCCATTTTTAAACTTGGAATGAGGAGGGAATAAAAAAAAACAGGATGGGAAATTACGCTAAGGCGTTTACACGCTTCGCAAGCTTGCTTTTTTGGTTAGCCGCTTTTTTCCAATGGATTACATTCTTCTTTGCCAATTTATCGATCATGCCACTCACTTCTTTCAAAAGAGCTTTTGCTTCATCTTTTGTGGTGGTAGAAGTCAATTTCTTGATTTGAGTGCGGGTAGTTTTCGCTTGGTAGCGGTTTCTTACTCGCTTGGTCTCGTTTGCTCTAACTCTCTTTTGCGCTGATTTGTGATTTGCCATAAGTGCTTTTCTAAAAGGACTGCAAAAATAAGGGCAATAACCTGATTTGCAAGGCCTAGTCTATCATTTCTTTTGAATCTGCCCTTCAAATAATAGCGAGGTGCTAGGATCGAGCTTTACTTCGATGGGCTCAAAATCGGCTTTCAAGGTTATTTTCTTCGATTTTGCGTCAATTTGAACCGTTTCTGTTTTTTGCAAGCCATCTTTTCCGACCCATGCCACATCCAGCGGAAAACTGAAAAAGGGCTCTTTTTGGGTTTGATTGATTTCTAAAATCAATTCTTTTTTGGCCGGATTGTAACTCCAGTTGCCTGAAAGGCGGGGGTGCCCACCGCGAAACAGCCACTGATCAAAAAATGGCTTCAGGTTTTGCCCGCTCACTTCTTCCATCACCACACGAAAATCATCGGTCAGGGCATTGCTCTTTTGGTAGCGTGCATAGTAGGTCTGAATTCCTTTCCAGAAGAGCGCATCGCCTACTTTATGCCTTAGCATGTGCAACACCCAGCCTGCCTTTTGGTAGGTGTTTGTGCTTAGGACCTTATTAATGTCGGTGAGCGTAGTGTCAACAATAGGAGCCGGATTTTTAGCATAATATTTAATCACTTGCTCGCGATCGGTTATTTGCTCTTTCACCAATTGATCGTGGCCATAGGCATGTTCCAGATACAAATGCGCAAAATAAGTAGCAAAGCCTTCGCTGAGCCACACGTGATGCCAGTCGTTTTCAGAAGCTGAATTGCCAAACCATTGGTGGGCCTCTTCGTGAGCAATCAGGCTTACATGGTCGCCTTTGCCATTCACCGAATTTTCGAAATAGAAAATGGCACCTGCATTTTCCAATCCGCCCCAGCGTGTTTTGGATTGTACGTTGGCTAATTTTTTAAACGGATAGGGGCCAATGTGCCGATGGAAAAAATCAAGTACTTGTACTGCCGGAGCGTAGTCGTTAAATCCTTCTGCTTTGTTTTGAGGATACACCCAACTCTCCACGGCAATGCCATCCACTACTCCGGCCCGTTGCACGGCAAAGCGGGCAATGCCTACGACCATCACCTTTACGGGAATGGCCGTCTCTTCTTCATAGCGAGTTAGTTTTTGTTTCGCGTTCAAAAAAGTTTCTTCTGTTTGAATGCCGTTGGCAACCACCGAATAATGAAGCGGAGCGATGACCACAAACGTAACGCGTGCTTTGTCACTCGGGTGATCGATTACCGGTAGCCAATGATGTCCACGATCGGGCCAGTTGTCTCCAAAGAAACCCCGATCGCCAAATTTATTTTTCCCAATAATAAATCCGTCAATCGGAATGCCAGCATATATGATTTCGAAAGTGAGTTGTTCATTTACACTTGAAACTGTCGACAATTGAATAGTGAGGCGGTCATTTTGATGGCGGAAGGAAAGTGTTTTTCCATTGAGCGTTACCGCAGATACTGTCATTCCCAAACCTTGTGCATTTTTATTTGCCAGATCTAAATCGAAAGAGGTGATGGGTTTTTTGAAACGAATGGTGACTTGCGCAACTCCGGCAATCTGGTCAGTTGAATCATTCACTTCCAATTGAAACTGGTATTGCTGCACATCGATGGCTTCATTTCTTTTGTAGGGATCGATGGCATAGACAGCAGAGTGGATAAATAGAAAAAGTGTAAATAATTTGTTCATGATTTGTATTTTAGCTTTCGCGATAAATTAGTTCTTACGAGCATCCCCAAAAGCCATATCAACTTCCCCTTACAGGCTTTTTGATTTTTTGCGATGCACAATTAAATCAAAAGATACTCATGTTGAGAAGGAATCAAAAATGGTTTTTGTTCACCGTGGCACTTCTATGTGGTGGATGGGGATTTTTCGGTCATCAAAAAATTAACCGGCTGGCCGTTTTTACATTGCCCACGGAGATGATCACTTTTTACAAACATCACATCCGCTACATTTCCGAAGCGGCTGTCAATCCAGATCGCAGAAGGTATGCGGTAGAAGGCGAGGGTGCCCGGCACTACATTGATTTGGATGCGTATGGCGACAGTGCCGCGTATAAATTGCCGCGCTATTGGAATGAAGCCGTAGAAAAATTTGGCGAAGATTCATTGCAAGAACACGGTATTGTGCCCTGGCATATTTATCGGGCCTACTTTCAATTGCGCGATGCGTTTATGTTAAAAGATCCGGCAAGGATTTTAAAGCAATCAGCTGAAATTGGTCATTACATTGCTGATGGACATGTGCCACTGCATACCACCAGCAACTATGATGGGCAGTTGACCGACCAAGTGGGTATTCATGCTTTTTGGGAATCGCGGTTGCCGGAATTATTTTTTAATGACTACGATTTTTTTGTAGGTAAAGCCAGCTACATCACAAATGTTCAATTAGCTGCGTGGGATGCTGTGGCACAAGCCAATGTTGCACTCGATTCGGTTTTACAATTGGAAGCGCAATTGTCGCAAGCGTCAGGAGGATTGAAGTTTAATTTTGAAACGAAAGGGCGACAAACGGTGCGCGTTTTTTCTCTTGACTATTCTAAAAAATACCACGCCCTGTTGAATGGCATGGTGGAGCGTCAAATGCGCCACTGCATTAAAATGATTGGCGATGTGTGGTACACGGCATGGGTAGATGCCGGTCAACCCGACTTAAAAGGATTGATCAACTATCAACCCACTGAAGAGGAATTGAGACTGCGGCAAGCGGAACTCGTAAAGTGGAAGGCAGAGCGAATCAAAAATGCCCGAGCTCACGAAGAGGAGAGCCATGATCGTTAGTTTGAAAATACTTTTTGCTTGTTGAGAAGTTTCGAAATGGCGTTGAGCGTAATCTTTTTGATTTTGTCACCATCGCGGCCGCCCATACCCCTGTGTGAACACCAATCGTACGAGGCGCCATTCACCACGATGCCGGATAACGGAGTTTTTTGAAATACAATAAAGGTGCCAACTGTTTCTTTGCCACCTCGCGCGCCTTTGTCAAATCCTACTAATTCAATTCGATGAAAATTTAAAACGGAGTTATCAATTTCCGGATAGCCATTGGCAGTGAAAGATGCAATGGGTGCACCATCATATTCACCGGAAGGTAAAGAAATGATGTCTCCTTTTTTTAAATTCAATCCTTCCAATAAAGGAGACAACGGTGAAACAATTTTGTAGCCATCCCAACCCTTATCAGATTGTAACCCATACCCACCGCGTGGAAAATCAGCTCCGATACTGGAGAGAATGGAATATTGAAGTGATGGGCGATCCCACTCGACCGTATTCAGAAGCGGATCGGTAATGGGGTCTTGTTCAGAGTTGAGGTCAAACGATTTATAACAAATCATTTGATGATTAGAATATCGCACTTGCCACCACATGGTATTGCCGGAAAGAATAATGGCGTGCTTACCCGCTTCAACGAACCGATCGAAATTTTTTCTGGCTTTACGTGTCCAATACTCGCTATGGCCAACCAGCACGATGATTTTTGAGTTTTGAATGGAAGCGTAATCATCCATGTCTCTATCTGAAATGTAGTTAATCGATAGATTATTTAAAGTAGAAAACCATTTTAAACCTGTTATGGCTTGCCACTGCAATTCCATGGGGCGATGAAAGGAAACAATGGATGATTTAGGCTTACTGTAAAGACTCTTGCCTCCGGCAATGGCGTAGGCATTATCTGTATTAGATGGATAAACAATGGTAAGATCAACAGATTGCGTGGTGCGAATAATGATGGGAATTTTTTTCTCGATCAGGTAAATGCCGCTTTTTGTGCCGGATGGAATCTCAAATTCTGAAGCGTAGGAATATCCAAACCCGTGAATGGATGGCTCGGGGTTAGAAACGGTTTGTGTTTTCAAACTGGCGCGAACGGAGAATGCAACATTGCCATGAATATCATACACATCCAACCGACAGGGTTCGGTGTTTTTATTGGAATGAATGAAAGCCTTCATTTTTTCTCTTGGCAGGCACGAAAATTTTTCAACATATCCGGAGTTTACAGATAGACTGCAAGGTTCTGTTGGAATAGGTATAACTGGTTGTGGAGTTTCATTCGTATCCTTACAAGATTCAACAAGAAGCACCAGTGCCACCCAAATAAATAGAATGTAGGGTCGTAATTGCAGTGCCTTCATGGATTGATCGATCCTGCAAAATAAAAGACAAAATCAAATTATGGAATCCCCTCGTAGAATTTACTGCCAATTGGGGGATATAACTGTTTTTTCTACCGAATGAAGAATTATAAAAGTAACTTTGAGTTTTTCAATCGAGTAATTGATGGAGTTAATAGAGATTACACCGCTTGCGATTAAGTTTTTAAAGTTTGCCGTTGTGGGCGGAATCGGGTTGATTATTGATTTTGGACTTACTTATTTATGTAAAGAGATTTTTAAGTTCAATAAGTATGTTGCTAACGCAATGGGTTTTTTTGTGGCAGCCACCAATAACTTTTTACTCAATCGTGCATGGACATTTGCCAATACAGATCCGAATATTTTAGGGCAGTATGCTAAGTTTATTTTGTTTGCGCTCGCAGGCTTGCTGATCAACTCAGCTATTATTTGGTTTCTACACGGGCAACGTAAGAAAAACTTTTATTTCTCTAAGGCGGTAGCTACCGTGATTGTCACTTTGTGGAACTTTGCTTCGAACATCCTCTTTACCTTTCGGTAAAAAAAATAGCTCCTGCGAAGGAGCTACTTTCAAAAAACAAAACAACTTATATTTTACTTGGTACCAGTAGAGTCGGTTGGTGCAGGTGTTGCAGTCGGTGTTTCTACCGGAGCACTTTCTACCAGTTTCTTTAAATCAATTAAGCCATCGGCAAATTGGCCATCGAGCATGGTTCCCATAAAAAGACTCCACATGGCTTTTCCCATAAAGCCGGTATTGTCACCATCATAAGTCCATGTTACTTTAGTTCCATCTCCTTCGGGAGCCAATTTAAACTCTGCCCAGGCTGTTCCTTCAAAGCCTTCAAATTTTACTCCCGTTTTTACGCGCTCGTTCTCTACGCTCTCTACCACCCACTGTGAACCGGTTCCGGTTTTTTCGCCCACCCAATTCATGCGCGCACCAACACCCGCAGCAGCACCTTCGTAGGTGTTTTTTGCATCGGGATCCATTTTACTCCATGGCGACCAAGCCACAAATTTCTCCATGTTATTTAAGTGTGGAAAAATGACAGAAGCTGGCGCATTGATAACCACAGATTGCTCGACATGGCCTTTATCCGGAGCAAAAGCAAAGACGTAGGCGATTATAAGCACAAGCAAGCCTACAATGCCTAATCCAATGAACTTTAGTATTCTCATATTGTAATTGGGGTTTATTGAAAGCTAGAGTTTTATCAAATTATAAATTATTCATCAGAAAAGGAAATAAAAGTAAAGATTATTGGCAAATGGAGGTGACTAACGGAAGGTTTATGCTTTGTTAGTCTGCTAAGGGAATTTCAATACGGGCTTCAAAGACCTGATTTTCGCACAAAAGTGTAAATCGAAATTGGTGAAGCTTTAAAACCTGATCGCAAATCCACAACCCCATGCCCAGCCCGTGGCTGTGCTCATTTGATTTCTGAAACTCACGTTTTAAAATTTCGATAGTGGTAAATGATTGAATGGTAGGGTTGATTACCCGCAGCTGTGCATGATTGGCATCGCGATTCAGTTGAAGGGTAATCGTTGTGTTTGAGTCACTGTATTTGATTGCGTTTTCAAGAAGATTCTTTAGCACAATTTCGAATTTTTCGGCATCCAAAATGGCAGCAGTTGCACCACCCTCTTCGTGCAATGATAAATTGATCTGAATATTTTTTGCTACAGCCAAAGGTTGCACACTTTTTAGGCTGGTATAAATGATCTCTTCTACCAATTCTCTTTTCTTTCGCAGCGTGAGTGAATCGCTTTTTAATTGACTGATCAACAAAAAATCTTCCACAATGCGATTGAGTTTCCGTACTTCGTGCAATTGACTCGTGAGAATTTTATTCGTATCCTCATGCGATTTTTCCAACGAAACAGCTAATTCTGTTTGCATGATGGTCAATGGAGTTTTTAACTCGTGTGTGGCGGATGCAAAGAAGTTAACTTGATTTTTAATACTCGATTCGAGGCGTACAATCATTTCGTTGAGTGTGTTGGCCAGCAACTTGCTTTCATCGTTTGTGGATGGAACTTCTACCCGGCTCATTTCTTTAGAAGCGGTAATCTGCGAAGCTGTAGATATAATCTTCCGTAAGGGATTCAGCATTCGACCAGCCGCCCAGAAGATCAGCGCACCCGCCAACAAAAGAGAAAGCACATTTGCTAGGAGCAAGTAGTTTTGCATTTGTCTAATCTGAAGTTCTACAAACGAAGTGCTTCGTGCCAGTGAAACAATTACAGGTGCTACATAGGGCACTTCTTTTTTTAAGTGAACGATCTTTAAGGTATCGATCAAAGAATAGGATGACGTTGGCTCGAACGTGCTGATGTCGGGAAAATCAGGAGAGCTAAACAAAGTAGTTGGCTCGGCAAGTGTCGATTGGTTGACTTGCAATAAATAGCCTAGCGGGGGAAGCGGTATGGTAAGTGGATCAAGTGAAATGCGACTCGCGATTTTTTCTGCTTCTGCTCGTAGTTCTTGGCCATCAGCTTCGTGCAGGGTTGTTTTTATTTTTTGAAAAACAAACCAATTGGCGGGCAGCACAATTACCATAAAAGCCAGGAAGAAAAGTGCCGCGGCTTTTGTGCGCAAACTTTGGTAGAATGGTATGGTGTGCGCCAAGTTTATTGTTTTAGTAAAACTCCTTCAATGTAATAACCTACACCCACTTTCGTGCGAATCAAATCTTCTTTGAGTTTGCGCCTAAGTTGCGAAAGATGTACTTCAATGACGTTGCTCCCCATATCAAAACTTACTTCCCAAATCTTTTCAGCAATTTCTGTTTTTGATAATACGCGATTGCAATTTATCACCAAAAGTTCGAGCAATGAAAACTCCCGGTTGGTCAGCAATACTTCATTCGATTCGAAAAACACTTTTCGAGTTAAAAGATTGATTTCTAAATCGCCCACTTTATAAGAAGTATAGGACTTCGGATCTCCTTTGCGCGTTACAGCGCGAATGCGAGCGAGAAACTCCGGAAATTCAAATGGTTTTTTTATGTAGTCTACAGCTCCGGCATCGAGACCTCGCACCACATGTTCGGTTTCATTTAAGGCGCTGATGATGATGACAGGTGTGTGAATTTTAAACTGCCTCATGTTTGCCAATACATCAAATCCGTTTTGACCGGGCAGCATAATATCCAGTACTACCAAATCGAATTTTCCGATGGAAGCTAATTCTAAACCCGAGCTGCCATTCAATGCCGCTTCCACACTATAGCCATTTTGCTGAAGTCCCTCCTTTATAAATTGATTGAGCTTGGGCTCATCTTCGATTAGTAAGATTTTCATTCTTGTTGCTTTAAGGTTTCTTTTGATTCTGATTGAAAGAACCCTTTAGGGATCTACCAAAAATTCAACTCCGTCAATCACTAGTTTTTTAGGCACCATTACTGCCTGATTGTTTTCATATACTTCGCCTTCCTTTTTAATTCGCTCGTTGCCTTGCACCTCAATTAGTTTTCCCTTTTTTAGCAGGTTGCGCAGTTGCTGCTGAATTTTTTCGTTTGCCTCGATGAGTACCTCATTATTTAAACGAATAGATAAAAGTTTCCCTTTTCTATCAAGAATTAAATTTTTGATTTGACCACGTTTAGTGGCAATCAGAAATTCATGTTTCCCGTCCGGATCCCCGTGAAAGTCCTTCTCAACTTTAAGGGTATCAGTCCCACTCACAATCGCTTGTAAACTTGGAAATAAAAATGTTTTTACATCCACAACAAAAGGATCATAATAAATGGATACAGGTTGTTTACGTTTTTCAATGGCCATCAACTTGGCGGCAAAATCGGCTGGAAAGTTCATGCGAATCAATTCAGTTTCGGTTTGCAAACTAAGCCCAATACACACACCATTTTGCTTGTATAGAAAAGAATGAATGGTGCCGCTCACTTTTGTCAGCAAGCCCGAACTCATCACGCGCTTCACACCTTGAACAGAGAATGCCTCGCCATCACGCATTGGAAATTCCGTGCCAAAGTTATGAATCACCGCACCCGGTTTCAGTTTATGGATTGGATTTTCCTGTGAGAAGAAACTATTATCCAGAATGAGGATGTTACTTTCAGTAAGTACACCTTTGCTGCCTTCTATATCAATACTGCTTTTGACTTTTTGCTCCAATAGTAATTTGCGGTTTCTGAAAAGTGATGATAGCTCGCCATCTTTCACCCAAAGGCAATTGATTGAATTTTGACTGGATTGCATGGAAAGAAGCGAATCAGCAAGGAAATACCGGAGCCAAGTACGTTTGGGGTTGTCTTCAAATTTAATTCCTGGCACACGCGCTTTCACACTCATTTTCACCGAAGTTCCCACCGGAAACTGTTGAAGTATTTCTTTCCCTTGGCGGGATGGAAAGCGTGCCAGCGCTGATTGTCCTTCAGAAGAGTATTGCACAATAGAATAAGCGATACCCGGAGTTGGAATGTATTTTTCAATTACTCCCTCCACCTGAAGTAATTCTACTTTTATTTTTTTCTGTGAATAGCTAATCAGCGGCAATGTCACCAGATACAGAAGGCAAACGAATCGTGTCATAACTTTTTTTAGTAATGATCGCTATGGCATCTGAAATTGAACTGAAGCCACGATTAAGTTTTCTTAATGTGTAACGACTAAAACCCTTTTACCACGGCTTCCAGACTATAATGATCGGAAAGATCGCTGTGCTCTTTGTGCCATTTCTTTTTAATAATGGTGATTTGTCGATGCGAAATCTGTGCAGCACTTTGATTGGAGCGAAGCAGAAAGTAATCTAACAAGAGCCTGAATTCTTTTCTCTTTTTGCAGAGATCATTGTACGGGCGATCCATTGAATACTGTTGATCACCTTTCAGAGGTCCGTCTTCTGCCTGAAGCGTTTGCAGCATCACCGGGTATCGAGCAATCCGCTCTTCAAAATTGGCAGGCAATGAGGCGGGCACTTGTGCAGGCACCTCTTTCAGTGTATTGAAATCGCCACAAATGATTTGAGGTACACCAGGTAGGAGGGATGGCTTCAACAATTCATCATGCAATTGTTGATATTGACTGTACATAATTTCTTTTTTACCAAAAGCTTGTAAGTGGGTGCCAATCACTTGCAACTTTTTGTCGCGCACGTGGAGTGTAGCCAGCAAAGCTCCTTTTCGCGAAAGTCGATCAGGGCCGCTTTTTTGCCGATACGTAATTTCGCGAGTTTCTGTAATGGGATGTTTACTTACGATCAAAACACCACCATTCGTTTTGAATGAAACGGATTTTTTGTTGAGTACCTGTGTTTGATGAGGGTATATTTCTTTGAGTTGCCGGACGAGGATTTTGCGGCTGCGTTGGTAGAATAGCTCCTGAAATACAACTACATCATAGTTGCGTTGTTTCAATTCTTCAGCAATGATGCGGGCGCGTTTGGCTTTGCTATTTCCTTTCACTCCCCGAGGCAACATCTGTATGTTCCATGATAAAATTTTGAGCGAGTCTTGCGCTTGACAAAAACTGATCGAAATGAAAACCAGCAGACCGACTAACAGCAGCCTCATCACAATTGGAGCTAGTCCTTTTTAAGATGCTTGGCCACCAGTTCCTTCAGCGATTTCACTTCACTTTCATCTGACGTGTTTTTCACATTCAGCATGAGTTCGAACATCGCTTGCTCACTATAGCCTAGTCGGGAAGCAACAGACGAACAAAATTTGATTTCTTCTTTATACAGGCGCTCGTCAATCTTCATTAATTGAACAAGGCTATAGATGTAATTGAATTTTTGGTCGGGGGTAAGATTATCAGGAATAATCACCTCGTGGGTGTTGTAGAACAAGGTAGCCACCGAAGATTCCGGAAAACCATTGGCTTTGCCGATGTTGGTAATGTAGCTTTTTTCGCGTTCGGCCATTTCACCGTCAATCCGCGAAAGGTTTACTAACAATTTCAATTGTTCGAGCAGTGCCATAGAATCTTTCTTTTAATCAAAAATCAGAAATTTATCGACTAATAAAAATAGCTTGATTTGAATTACCTTACATGCCTATGAATTTTTTGGCACATCTCTACCTTTCCGGCTCTAATCCTCAGGTTCAGTTGGGCAATTTTATCGGAGACTTTGTGCGGGGCAAGGATTTAGCAGACCGTTACCATCCCGATATAGTCAAAGGCATTCAATTGCACCGCATCATTGACGAGTTCACTGATTCGCACGCCATCGTGAAGCAAAGTAAAGAGCGACTCCGACCTAAGTACCGGCACTATGCACCCGTCATTATGGATATTTATTATGATCATTTTTTGGCTATCAACTGGCATTTATATCACCCCGATTTATTGCCCGATTATGCTGAACAGTGCTACGCCATGGTGCTTAGCAATGAAGCCATTTTGCCGGAGCAGGTAAAGTGGATGATGCCCCATATGGTGAAGGGAAACTGGCTCGTGAATTATGCGCGGATTGAGGGTATTGAAAAAGTACTGGGCGGCATGGCGCGCAGATCAAAGTTTGACTCGAAGATGAATGAAGCCGGTGCTGAATTGGTGCAATATCACAACGAGTTTAATCGGGAGTTTCAATCATTTTTTCCGTTGTTGAAAGCCGAAGCTGATAAATTTCTGGCGAACCATTAATTTTACAGAATGGAAGTACCTATGATTAACGATCCCGAACTAAACGGGAAATACCTTGGAACCATCAGTGCTGATTTTGTGAAGGTGGCCGATACGTTGAAAGAAGCTTCGTATCAAATTCGAAAAGCAGGATTTAACTATCCGATATTCGCGATTTCAAAAGATAGCATTCCTATCGGTCAACTCTTGATCGACAAATTATCGTTGGAAATCGACTGGAACTATTTCGCCTCTTTTCTGGATGAATTTGTTCAACGCGAGCTGGTTGCCAAAGACAAGGAAGAAGAATTTGTTCAAGCTTATAAAGAACCGGATGAATTTTGTTGCCTCTTTGTTGTCGATAAAGAGTTTACGCGTTTCGTATTTATTCCGTATCCGGAGGATTAAGTCTGTTATTCAAAGCTCTTAAAATGATTCCAGCCTTGTGCTTTCAGCGGCACAAGGGTTTGTTGTTTGGTCACCATCACATTTTGTTGCGTGTTGCTGTGCATGTGCCCAATGAAATGAATATCCGGATGGTTTTTTAATTTTTCATGATCGGCTGGTGAGATGGTGAATAGTAACTCATAATCTTCTCCGCCATTCAAGGCGCACGTAATTGGGTCGAGTTTAAATTCAATGGCTGTTTCATACGTCATCGAATCAATCGGCACGTTCTCTTCAAAAATCTTTACGCCTAAATTGGAGTTTCTACCTAGATGCATCAGCTCTGACGCCAGTCCATCGGAAATATCGATCATCGAAGTGGGAACAATATTTTTTTCAAGAAGTTCATGTACAATATCCATGCGGGCTTCTGGCTTTAGCTGTCGGCCTACCAGGTATTCATAGTTTTCAAGATCGGGTTGCATCTCAGGGTTAGTTAGGAATACTTGCTTCTCGCGCTCCAGCACCTGCAAGCCCATGTAAGCGGCACCTAAATCTCCCGTCACGCAAATGATGTCATTATTTTTTGCCGTGCTTCTCAAAGCCACTTTATCTTTAGCCACCCGACCTATTGCAGTAATAGAAATTACTAAACCGGAAGCCGAGGCGGTTGTGTCTCCGCCCACCAGATCTACTTTATAATTTTCGCAAGCTGCATGGATGCCACTGTATAGGGCATCAATCGCTTCCACTGAAAAACGATTACTCAATGCGAGCCCGATAGTGATTTGCTCCGGCTTTCCATTCATCGCGGCAATGTCAGATACATTCACGGCTACCGCTTTGTAACCCAAATGCTGCAAGGGCATGTAGGATAAATCGAAATGAATGCCTTCTAACAACATATCCGTTGATACCAACAGATAATCTTCGCCCGCATTGATCATGGCTGCATCATCGCCAATACCCAGTACAGATGTAGGGTTTTGTAAGGAAAATTGCTTTTGAATGCGGTCGATCAGTCCAAATTCTCCTATTTGATTCAGTTCGGTACGGTTTTCTGCCATGCGGTAATATTGTTTGGTCGCTTGATATGTTGGTTCGTCCGGCAAAAGTACAACTTGAAGTGAATACTATCGCCATTTGCCGGAAGGCTTAGTATATAGAATCACACAAAAGAAAATATATGAAAAAGCTACTTGTACCTTTTATTGCTGCTTTGATCTTTTTTAGTTCATGCCGAGTGGAAAAATCATATTATCAAACCAAGATCGGCAAGAAGAAACAAAAATATTACAATGATCTGCAATTTGGAGCTAATAATAATCCGAAGCGAACGTTTTAGAAAAGACAGATGCATTCGCTTCAATGAATAATTGATATCGATCCGAAGAGAGTAGCTTCT
>JABFSO010000188.1 GCA_013140555.1 Cyclobacteriaceae bacterium
TTACAATTCGGTATTGCAATTGACCGAGCATGACTCCGGGTGTAACAGTCTTGGGTCTATTAGGATCATTATTGAGCTCTTCAAAATTATTTGTGCAACTGGCTAGCGCGAGGCAAAATAGGATGGCAGCTAATTTTATTTTTGTTTTCATGATTGCTTAATTGAGTTAGAACTTGAAAGTAAGATTGGCTCCTATCGTTCGGGTAGAAGGGAATTGGGTTAGTTCAACACCCGGTGTCAACGTGCCGCTATTGAGGTTTCCTCCCTCAGGGTCAAACCCAGGAAAGTCGGTAAAGTTGAAAAGATCACGCCCAAAAAGTGCGATTGTCATTTGTTGCAATTTCATTCTATTTAAAAAAATTTGTGGAAGGCTGTACTCCACGCGCACTTCTCGAATCTTAAGAAAAGTAGTACTAAAGATATTGGTCTCTGCATTGCTGATTTGATAGTAATTATCATAGTAAGAGCTTACCGGAACATTGACGGTATTTCGGACATAGCTTCCATCACTCTGGCGCACAACGCCATCGCCAACAATACCTCCTTCGCGGCCCGGTAATGTCACCTTAGTTTTGCCCAGCGTATTGTTTTTATGGTTGGTTTGAGAAAACATACTGCCACCCATTTGTCCATCTAAGAGAATGCTTACTTTAAATCTATTGATACCGAATTCATTCATAATACTAGCTTTCCAATCGGGAAAGGCGTTGCCGAATTTCCGCGTCACCGGATCTAACGTTGCTGGAATGCCAACCGAGGAATAAACAACCTGCCCATCTGGTGATCGCTGAAAACCCTTGCCATACAAGTCGCCCATACGGCCACCTACCCTAGCTTCGATGGAAACATTACTTTCATGTTGATAGATTATTTGATTGGTGATGCCGTTGGCTAACTCTAAAACATAGCTTCTGTTTGCAGACCAAATCAGTGTGGTGTTCCAAGAAAAATTCTTATTGGTGATTGGTTTGCCTGTCAATTTTATTTCCAGCCCTTGGCTGTTGATTAAACCCGCATTGATCAATGATGAGGAATACCCGGAAACCGGATCAAGCGGGATAGCCAAAATTTGATTGCGGCTTCTATTGTCGTATGCGGCTACATCTAAACCAATTCGATTTCCAAAAAGACGAACATCCAGACCCACTTCAAAGCTTGAAGTAATTTCTGGTTTTAAGTCAGCGTTGAAAAGCGTTGATGGGTTGGTAAAGCTATTGCCGTATATTTTATCGTAATACTTTGCTGTTTGGTAAGGCCTTGTGTCGTTGCCCACTTGCGCCCATGCCAGTCTCGCTTTTGCAAAAGAAACAAAACGAGGGAGGTTTGCTAATTCATCCAGTAGAAAGCTCGTACTAATGGAAGGATAAAAAAACGAACTGTACTTGTACGGGAGCGTGCTCGACCAATCATTTCGCCCGGTTATGTCTATAAATATTTTTTCTTGAAGCAATGACACTTGCGCGGTGGCGTAAAGACTATTGATTGCCTTTTTTGTCTTCAGCGGATCTGCCACAGGAGCATCGAGGCTATTCGAAATTTGGTAAACCCCCGGCTGGGCCAGTTGGTCTGCATACAAGCCTGCAAAATCATAGGTTTGCATCATCGCATTGCCACCTACCGAAGCGGTGAATCCAACACCTTTACCAAAGTTATCTTTATAGGTTAACAAAAAATCAGTGTTCGATTCATAGCTGAATACGTTTTGTTCCCGGTACATACCACGTGGATACTTAGTCATACTAAAAGGCCGCTGTTGAGAACGAAACTCAAACGACATATCCAATCCTGTGCGCACCAACAAATTGAATTTGTCATTGATTTCATAATTCGCAGCAATATTTGCGATCATGCCGTGCTTGTTCATTTTATTCAACATCTCATACATGCCCAAATAAGGATTGTCAGGTCCCGGGTTAAATGGATTTTTCTGTTGCACGCCTTCCAGGCCAGGTTTCCAGTATGGCTTAAACCATTCCGGTCGAATGTTCGGTGCTGTGCCAATGATCAAAAAATACATCAATGATTGATTGTTATAACCTGCGGCCGGCAGATTGTCGCTGCTTTTGTTGGTATAGTTTGCTTTGCCAGTAATTTTAAGTTTGTCAGAAATTTTTTGATTTACTGATAACGCAGCATTAATTCGTTCAAAGCCGGTGTTCGGAATGATCCATTTATTTTTTAAGTGAGTGATTGAAAAACGAGCTGAGCCATTTTCGCCACCTCCTTCAAATGATATGCTATTGGAATAGGTCAGACCAGTTTGAAAAAATCCGGATATGTAATCTTTGTTAGCGACCCACGGAGTACGTTGGGTAGCTTTGTTGTCGGTTGTATTCGGGTCATACTGAAAATAGGATTGTCCATTAAATTTTGGACCCCATGCTCTACCTGCTGCAGCACCTGTGCTTGTATTGATCCCATCTGGGCTATCCAGATAAGAATAATAGGTAGTGGTGCGTCCTTCTCCGTATTCAAATTGATAATCAGGATATCGGTTTACTTCTTCGATATTCACATTCGAATTAAAGGTGATTCCTAATCCTTTGTCCTTTCGCGAACCACTTTTAGTAGTAATCGTGATGACACCGCCTGCTGCCCGCGTGCCGTAGAGTGCAGTGGCACCCGGGCCTTTTAATACTGTTATCTTGTCAATGTCATCCGGATTGAGATCAGACAATGTAGAACCGTAATCGATTGGGCTATCGGCCGATAAGTGAGAGGTAAAACCTGTACCTGTAATCTTGCTGCTAATCGGCACACCATCCACCACAATCAATGCTTGGTTGTTATCTAAGTTAAGAGAAGACTCTCCACGTAGTGTGATACGGGATGAGCCCATGGGACCTGCGCCTGCCCCTTGAATGTTTAAACCCGCTACCTTACCTGAAAGCGAATTGACCCAGTTGTTGGTTTTTGCATCTTTTACTACGTTCTCACTAACTGTTTGTGCGGAAAATCCGAGTGATCTTTCCTCGCGCTTAATACCTAAAGCCGTCACCACTACTTCTGATAGTTGTTTAGCATCAGCGACAAGCGTCACATCAACTTGTGTTCTTCCGTTAACAGAAACCTCCTGACTCGCAAATCCAACAAATGAGAAAATTAGGATTTCATTGGAGGTTTCTAAATTGATGGTGTATGCACCGTTCACATCCGTGATGGTGCCGTTGGATGTGCCTTTAATCAGAATGTTTACACCAGGGACTGGGCTTTGGTCTTCGGATGAAATTACTTTTCCAGTTACAGAAAACTGAGCATGAGCAATGTTGGCTGTGCAAGCCAAAGAGAATAATAGTAAAACGGTTACTATTAACCTCTTGTTTTTGAAGGGTAAAGAATGATGCATAGGGTTTAGGGTTAATTGCCCGCAAAAATCCCTCGCAGATATGATGGTGGTTTGTGGTAGTTATTAAACTATCATTAAGCTTCTTTGCATTGTTACGTCAAAAGCAACGCTATTATAATCTGCTCGCAACATTAGAAACTCAAAATTAACATTGAGTGAGTCCATTCACCATGTCGTATTAGAGAATTGATGAAGTGGTGACGGAGGTATATTATGCCAGAGTCTCTTTATATCTTCTGAAATATCTTCGCGTCCATGTCCAATACTTTGAATTTTGAGGCATCGACTAATGGAAGTACTGCATCGTAAAAGCCAATGATAAATAAACCTCCGGGGTTTAAAGCTTCATGAAACTTATCAAAAAGTTTCAGCTTGGCATTGTTATCAAAATAGATCATTACGTTGCGGCACAAAATAATATCATGCTTCTTGGCAAACGGATCCGTGATCAGGTTATGGTATTCAAAGTTTACGTGTTGGATCAATGAAGTGTCAAAAACGGCTATATCATTATTAACCGTGTAATATTTTTTTAAAGTAGAAAGCGGATTAAATGCCTGGTAATTTTTTTCATACTCGATCATCTTCAACGCGTGATATTCGCCACTTCTGGCAATGGTCATGGCTTGGTTGCTGATGTCGGTGGCTCTAGCGGATATCGGCTTGTTAAAGTTCGATTCCCTCAATACTATGCCCATCGTGTATACTTCCTCTCCGGATGAGCAGCCTGCATGCCAAATGGATAAACTACTTTTCGCACTAAAATGATCATTCAAAAGTTGACGCATTTTCTTCCACAAAACAGGATCGCGAAACATAGCGGTAAGGCCCACGCTGATCTCATCCATGAATGGATAGATAAACGAGCGGTCTTTTAATATCTTAATCCACAATTCGTGTACTGCATTGAGTTTAAAAATATGAAGTGACCGAATCACCCTTCGTTTGAGTGACTTAGGTTCATAGCAACTGAAATCAATACCATGTCGTTGATGGATAGCGTCTGTCAACGACTTCAACTCTTCGTCAGAAATTGAAATCGATTCTAAGGATTGTTCTGGTTCCATTTACGACAAGTTATTTTTTAATACTAAGAGACTTTTCCGCTGACGATCTGTACTTCCGTTGACCTTGATGACAGTTGTGCCGAATCGTTTGATTGCTCCATTTTTACCTTGCAGGTCAAGTTCAAAATGATTGGGTTGTTCATCCGTGCCACATAGGTATTTTGTAATGTGACTAAATGAATCGGCTGACAATACTTCTTTTGGTTGAACTTTCTTCAGCTCCAGTCGCTTAATGCCCAACTCTGTTAAGAACAGTTCATTGGCCGACTTGAAAGTCATGTCTGCGTTTAGCTCTGCCATTGGGAAACCGGTTTTCAAGGCGGTGATGGTTTCCTGCATGTCGTGCATTTTTTCTTTGTCCTGCGTCACAAACTGAGCGAGCATTAATATCTTCTCTGCTTTTCCGGTTACATCGAAGATGGGGTTATACGTGCCCGACAGCCATTGCACTTTGTTGTTTGCATCGATGTATCTAAACTCGCCCGTAAAGGCTTGGCCCAACAAAATGTTTTGCCACATGATGGTGTGTTGTGGTTTGGTCTTATCTTCTTCCGGAATGAGCACCTCAAACGATTTGCCCACTATTTGTTCATTTTGAAATCCGGTTACTTTGTAGAACAAATCATTCGCTTCCAAAATTCTTCCCTCCATGTTAAATTCGATCACTGCGTTGGTTCTTGAAATGGATTGAAGCTTGGAAAGATTATCCAGTGCACTCTTTTTAGTGTTCGTAATTTCTGCCTGTATGGAAACAAACTTTTGAACTACCCCATGTTCATCTTTAATTGGGTTGATCACCAATGAAATCCAATAAATTTGCCCGGTCTTGGAATAGTTTAGTATTTCTTCATAGATCGGTTCACCTCGCTTGAGTCGGGTTGATAACTTCGCCACTGTTGCCCGATCGGTTAGAGGACCTTGTAGAAACGAGCCTGGTTTCCTGCCTGCTACTTCTTCAAATTGATAACCGGTTAGTTTCGTAAAACCCGCATTCACATAAACGATTCGACCGCTGGCATCGGCAATCAAAACAGAATTATTCGTGTGGTCTGCCACCAGCGAGAGCGTTTCCAGTTGCTTTTTCTCTCGCATCATAACCTCTTGTGTGGCATTCAATTCTTCCATGTTTTGGCGCAACTCTTCCTCTTGCGATTTCACTTCTTGCGCCATCGTCTGCGATTCTTGTAACAAGCGCTCCGTGCGAGCATGTGTTTCAATGGCACCCAGATTGTAGCCAATACTCTCGGCAATTTTTTTGAGATACTCTAGTTGAAAAGATTTCAACGAATGGAAAGAAGCGATTTCAATTACACCGTGTATTTCTCCTTCTGTTATCAACGGCACGATGCAAACACATCTCGGCAAAGCTTCGCCTAAGCCGGATGTTATTTTTATATAATCTTTGGGAACATCTGTCAGGTAAACAATTTCTTTTTCATAATACACCTGTCCGATCATACCCTGCCCTACATTGATTCGTTGCTCGATGTACTTCTTTTTGCCGTAGGCGTATGAGGCTTTCAATTCAAAGTACGATTCCTCTCCATTGTGTTTCAATAGATAAAAGCCGCCTTGGTTGGCTTGTAAATATTTAACGATGTTGGAAATGGCCTGAAAGGAATATTCCGCCAAGTCATTTCCCTGATGTTTTAGCTCGGCAATCGAGGCCACCCCTTGCGTAACCCAATTGCTCTCTTCTTCTTTTTTTCGCAGATCTACGATTTTCGTATGTGCTGATTCCAGTGAGGTACGGATGCTTTCATCTTTAATCGTTTGCAACACCTCTATAAATTTTTCTCTGCCAATTTCGCTGATGCTTTCAATGGCAAGCCGCGACTCGCTGATCGCTGCTTGTGTCGATGCCAGATGCTCTTTTATAAAGAGTTTCTTGTCTGACTTTACTTCCTCTTGGTTTGACAGCGCTACTAATTCGTTGATAAAACTTTTGGAAGCATACTGCATCCACAGTAGAAATAAAAGAGTGCCAAGTACCGTAAATGCAGCCCAGCCAAAACCTTGCTGCCAAATGCCCAGGGATAAAACGACTGTATTCACAGTCAAAAAAAACCAGAAGACAAATTTAC
>JABFSO010000426.1 GCA_013140555.1 Cyclobacteriaceae bacterium
TTTATATCCTTGTCTTCGCTGATTTTGTTCTTGATCAAATCCCACTTCAAAGATTCTTTGTAAAGGTTAAATTCCTTTGCCAATACATCATCTGTCACCTGGCCATTGCTGGTAGCTTTCAACCAGGTCTTCAAAAATGCGTCAGGCATGTTGATTTTAGTGTGATCAACATAATAGTGCTGAATTTCATGATCCAACAGGTGTGCTGTTTCACGAGCGTAATTTTCGGCAATTGTCTCTTTTATTTTGGCAACAAATTCCTCTTCGCTCTTCACTAAGTCTTTACCAAACACTTTGTCGAATAGCTCCTGATCAATAGCAGCCTCTTCCACACGGCTTACAGATGAAACAGTGAAAGTGTAGGTTCCTTTTGCATCTTTAGCTTCTTCTTCTGAAATATTCAGCACTCTTGCTTTTTCAGCGGCATCGCTAAAAAGTTTTTCAACATCGAATTCGATCACATCATCCTTCTTTTTGCCGATCAGGTTTTTCTGTTCTTTCTTTTCAGCTTTCGCAATGGCAATAAACGAACCCTTCTTTGCTTGCTCAGTTCCTTCTTGTCCTTTCGCTACGATATCGCCATATAAGTTATCAGTTGCTTCGCTCACTTCTGGATAGGAAACTTTTCCAAAGCGATTTTTTATATCAGCCAATGTTTCATCCATCACCTTTTGATCTACTTCTATAGGATGTGAACTTACTTTCACTTTCGAAGACAAGTCAACCGAAAAATCTTCAACCAATCCAATTTGAAATTCGAATTCGAAATCTTTTTGTGAATCCCAGTCAATTTCACGCGCCTTTTCAGCATTCGGAAGCGGATCACCTAAAATTCTTAGTTTATTGTCTTTGATATAATCTGAAACTGAGTGAGAAACCACGTGGTTCACTTCTTCCACCAAAATAGATTTACCAAACATCTTCTTGATCACTCCGGCTGGCACTTTGCCTTGGCGAAAGCCTTTAATATTAGCTTTTCGAGAGTATTCTCTCATTTTTTCTTCAACCTTAGTCAGGTAATCGCTTTCTGCAATAGTTACATTCAGAATGCCTTCGGTTCCGTTTTGCTTGTTCAGTGTAATATTCATCCCTGTTATTTCGAAATTAAAAATTAAGAATCGCTTAATGGAAGAATAGGCAGTCGACAGTCTAGTTGGGCTTTGAAACCCTGCTGACCATCAGCTGCCTATTTTCTTGTTGTGCGCATGGAGGGACTCGAACCCCCACGCCTTGCGGCACCAGATCCTAAGTCTGGCGCGGCTGCCAATTACGCCACATGCGCTTGTGTGCTAAAAATCCCCTTTTTTATCAAAAGGGAGCGCAAATTTAGAGATTATTCGCTATTATTAAAGTCCTGATCAGAAAATGAAGAAAGGAATCTACTTTTTGGCAACCTCACTGCTATGAAGAACCAATTCTGATTTTCGACTTCTTTCTTTGACCAGGCATTCTATAGATGGCAATTAGTTAAATTTCAAGTAGTTAATGGTAATAGACGAAGCTGTTGAGAAGAAAGAGATTATTGCACGCTATCGCAGGCTCCTGCGACTGGCAAAACCTATATTAAAAGATGGCGATGCCAAATTGATCAAGCGCGCCTTTACGATTTCGATGGAAGCGCACAAAAACATGCGCAGAAAATCGGGCGAGCCCTATATTTTTCATCCGCTTTCGGTGGCTGAGATTTGCGTAGAAGAGATTGGTTTAGGAACCACCTCCATTATTGCAGCACTTCTGCACGATGTGGTAGAGGATACGGACATTCAATTGGCCGACCTGCAAGCCATATTCGGAGTAAAAATTGCCAAAATTATAGACGGCCTTACCAAAATCCGTGGTGTGTTTGAATACGGAACTTCCGCACAGGCAGAGAACTTCCGTAAGATGTTATTTACTCTTTCTGAAGATGTGCGGGTAATTTTGATCAAACTGGCCGATCGCCTGCACAACATGCGCACGCTGGATAGTATGCCGCGCAATAAACAGCTGCGCGTTTCTTCTGAAACAATTTACCTATACGCACCACTGGCCCATCGCTTAGGTCTCAACGCGATTAAAACGGAATTAGAGGATCTTTACCTGCGCTTTACCGACCGCGCGGTTTATAATGACATTGCCGGAAAAATAGACGAGACGCGTGCTTCGCGAAACAAATTCATCAAACAATTTGTCCAACCCATCAAAGATGAGTTAGATAAGCTGGGTGTCGACTATGAAATCAAAAGCCGGCCTAAATCTATTTTCTCGATCTATACTAAAATGCGCAAGCAGAACATTCCCTTCGAGGAAATTTATGATCTGTTTGCCGTACGCATAATTCTAGATACTCCGCTCGAACAAGAAAAATCGCACTGCTGGCAAGTTTATTCTGTTGTCACGGATTACTACACTCCCAATCCTGACCGGTTGCGCGATTGGATCAGTACGCCAAAAGGAAATGGATATGAGTCTCTCCATACAACAGTGATGGCCAAAAATGGTCAATGGGTAGAAGTGCAAATTCGCACTTTGCGAATGGACGAGATTGCTGAAAAGGGTTATGCCGCCCATTGGAAATACAAAGACAATGCTGCCAAGTATGAATCAAACCTCGAAAAGTGGTTGGTGCGTGTTCGCGAAACACTTGAAAAGCAAGACCTCACAGCCCTAGAGTTTGTAGATGATTTTAGAGGCAATCTTTTTAGTGAAGAGGTTTTTGTCTTTACGCCCAAAGGCGAATTGAAAACCTTGCCCACCGGTGCAACAGCTTTAGATTTTGCATTCGACATTCACACCGATATCGGTGCGAAATGCATTGGCGCGAAAGTCAACCAAAAGCTGGTTCCGATTACACACGTTCTCAAAAATGGAGATCAGATAGAGATACTTACTTCGGCCAAACAAAAGCCGAATGAAGATTGGCTGCGCTTTGTCATTAGTCCCAAAGCCAAATCAAAGATCAAAGAACTACTGAAAGAAGATAAGCGACACATTGCCGAAGAAGGCAAAGAAGTTTTTCTGCGCAAGCTAAAGCAACTCAAAATTGAAGCGAACAATCAGGTGTACGAGCAAATGCGCGATTTCCTCAAAGTCAATTCGCAATTTGAGCTTCACTTTCGTGTAGGCAATGGCACCATTACTATTAATGACCTCAAGCGCTTCAAAGAATACAAGCCCTCGGCTCCGCTCAAAAATCGCGAACACCAGGAGATTCGCGATGTAAAAACCATCGAGCAAGAGATCAACAAAGCCAAAGGCCGCTACGAAGATATTCTTCTGATTGGAGAAGATATGGACGTTGTAGAGTACAAATTGGCCAAATGCTGCACCCCAATTCCGGGTGATGATGTGTTTGGATTCGTTACCGTTAACGAAGGCATCAAAATTCACCGAACCACTTGTCCCAATGCCACCGAGCTACTCGCCAATCATGGAAACAGGGTCATCAAAGCAAAATGGACATCTCAGTATGAAGTGGCATTCCTTACGGGATTGAAGGTCGTTGGAACCGATAGGGTAGGACTAATCAATGACGTTTCGAAGGTGATTTCCGAGGAGCTAAAAGTAAATATGAGCTCACTCTCGTTTAAAACAGATCAGGGCATTTTCAGTGGCGAAATCATGCTTTACGTGAACGATACCCGACATCTGGAGATGCTGATCGAAAAACTTCAAAAAGTGGAAGGTGTAGTAAAAGTGAGCCGTTTCGATACGCGCACCAATTAATCAGGGTTTTGTTCCCTCAATTTTGGAGACGGGTTTACGTCAACCTATATTTGGCTTTTTAAAAATGGCCCTGAACCAGAAAATATATGAGGAAGTAAAGCAAATTTTCATTGCTTACTTAGAGAAAAAGGAATTGCGAAAAACGCCCGAGCGTTACGCCATTTTAGAAGAAATATATTCAACCGATGGTCACTTTGATGTCGAATCGCTCTATATCAAAATGAAAAATCAAGATTACCACGTCAGCCGAGCTACCGTTTACAACACGCTCGATCTTTTGGTGGAATGCGACTTGGTCAGCAAGCATCAATTCGGAAAAAACCTGGCACAATACGAAAAATCGTATGGCTACAAACAACATGACCATTTGATTTGCACCGATTGCCATAAAGTGACTGAATTTTGCGATCCTAGAATCCAAAATATCCAGAACACTGTCAGCGAACTCTTGCATTTCAAAGTCATGCATCATTCGCTAATTTTGTACGCTTCATGTACCAAAACGAATTGCGAAAACAAACAGCAAGCAAAAACATCTTAGATTATGAACTTTTCACAAGAAATAAAGGAATCAATATTAACCCTTCGCATTGCCGGTGACCTGATCGGTGAAGATAGCGGCACGCAATTGGTTGGTGCTGTCAACGATGCGGTAAGTCACAAAGTGCTCACTTGTATTATCGATATTTCAGAGCTGCGCTACATAAATAGCAGTGGCATTGGCGTGCTGATTACCATTTTAACTAAATTCCGAAACAAAGGCGGAGAGGTTTATTTGATGAATCCTTCTGAAAGCGTCAAAAAACTATTGGTAATCACCAAACTCAACGCCATTTTTCAAGTAATCAAGTCAGAAGACGAAGCCGTTTCCAAAAAGTAATTATTCCTCAGAATGACAGAATTTTACCAATCTGTTGTCAATTGCGTATTGTTAATTGTCAACATTAAACTAGCCTACTGCCTACAGCCTACTGCCAACCCTTTATCACTATGAAAACAAAAGTAGACGTTCTTCTTGGCCTCCAGTGGGGCGATGAAGGAAAAGGAAAAATCGTAGATGTTTTAGCACCCACATACGATGTAGTGGCTCGCTTCCAGGGTGGCCCCAACGCAGGTCATACGTTAGAGTTTGATGGTATCAAACATGTATTGCATCAAATCCCTTCCGGCATCTTCCGCGAAAAAACCAAAAACATTATCGGCAACGGAGTTGTGCTTGATCCTATCGTTTTCAAAACCGAAATCGAGAAGCTGGAGAAATACAATTTAAATGTGAAGGCCAATTTGTTCATCTCCAAAAAGGCTACATTGATTGTTCCTACGCACCGTCTCCTCGATCAAGCCTATGAAACGGCCAAAGGTGTAGATAAGATTGGCTCAACCCTAAAAGGCATCGGCCCATCGTATCAAGATAAAATCGGGCGTCAAGGTTTGCGCGTGGGCGATGTGTTAGCATCCAATTTTAAAGAAAAGTTCAAGAAGCTGATTGACATTCATTTTGAAATTTTAAAGGCGCACAACATAACGTACGATTGGGCAGCACTAGAAACTCAGTTTATGGATGCCGTTCAATTTCTAAAGCAATTCAAATTGATAGATAGCGAGTATTTTATCAATAATGAATTGAAATCCGGATCTACAATATTGGCCGAAGGCGCACAAGGTTCTTTGCTGGATATTGATTTTGGCAGTTATCCCTTTGTAACAAGTTCAAATACAGTTACTGCCGGAGCATGTACCGGTTTAGGAGTGGCTCCATCTCACATTGGTGAGGTATATGGAATTTTCAAGGCGTATAGTACGCGCGTAGGCAGCGGACCATTTCCTACAGAGTTATTAGATGAACAAGGCGATTTAATGCGTAAGCAAGGCAATGAGTTCGGATCAACTACCGGTCGCCCAAGACGTTGCGGGTGGATTGACCTGCCATCGTTGAAATATTCAATCATGATCAACGGAGTCACACAGCTTCTGATGATGAAGGCCGATGTGTTGAATATTTTTAAAACCATCAAAGTCTGCACGAAATACAAACTCAGCGATGGAAGCATAACCGAAACGGTGCCCTACGAATTAGTGAATGAAAAAATTGAACCAATCTATACAGAAGTAAAAGGTTGGAATACATCTTTAGAAAACATCACCAACGAACACATGCCGGTGGAGCTTGCGGATTACATTCGATTGCTGGAAACAGCCCTGAATGTGCCAATTACGCTACTTTCAACCGGCCCAGACAGAAAACAAACTATCCACCGCAAGAAAAACTAAATTCTTTTGAATTTTTATGGTCAGATATTCAGGTAGTTAATTGACCAAAGGAATATTTCTTCAATTATTTTCGGGATAGGCTTGCATAACTACACTACACGACATACCTTTGCGCTCCGTTTTTAAGGGTAACCCCAAACAGAGTTTAAGTAAAGGGTTGTCAACAATGAATCAGCACCAAGAAGTTGGAGCAAAAATGATTCAAACGTTCATTGAACAAGATGGAGAAAAAGGGCAAGGAAACAGATTCTTTATGGTCGGGATAGACTGATCATGGAGGGTCTGTAAACTAAAGCGTACTTGAGAGAGTATGAGAATAGGACAGACCGGTGCCGGGACAAACAAATTATGAAGTAAGCTGACTGCGAGGTTAGCGAGCTTTAAAGAACATACTATGGAGAGTTTGATCCTGGCTCAGGATGAACGCTAGCGGCAGGCCTAATACATGCAAGCCGGACGGCAAGTTGAGTAGCAATACTTGACCTAGAGTGGCGTAAGGGTGCGTAACACGTATGC
>JABFSO010000098.1 GCA_013140555.1 Cyclobacteriaceae bacterium
GGATTGTTTACAGGTTGGCATTGCATCATGATTACTTTCAGGAGTTAGTTGCAGCATTCAGGGCCGCAGCATGTTTTTGCTTTGGTTTCAGTTTCAACTTTTGGTTGAGATGCTTCAGGCCCGGGCTTCTTCCCGAAAAGTGTAATGCTGTAGATACCGCCATTTACTTTTTTCAAAGCCGCAATTTCATCGGCAGTGAGATATTCACTTAACAGATCATCAGGAAGGTTAATTTTCTTCTCACGTTGAATCGTTACTTCTGTAAATCCAGCTTGTTGTACGGACTGAAGGTACTCGTCTTTTTGAATCGCTCCCGAAACACAGCCGGCATAAAGTTCAGCCTGGTGTTGTAAACTTTTGGGCAGCGGGCCTACCAGCACAATATCAGAAACGCTGAAGTGACCGCCCTCTTTCATCACGCGAAACATCTCTTGAAATGCTTTTGCTTTGTCGGGCACCAGATTTAACACACAGTTGCTGACGATCACATCAATCGTATTGTCTGTAATGGGCATTTCTTCAATGTCGCCTTGTCTAAACTCGACATTATTGTAACCGAGTTTATCTGCATTGGCTCGTGCTTTTCGAATCATTGCTTCCGTAAAATCAAGACCGATTACTCGGCCGCTATTGCCGACCACCGAGCGTGCCACGAAGGCATCATTTCCGGCTCCTGAGCCAAGATCTAATACGGTCTGACCTTCTTTCAGCAAGGCAAACTCTGTTGGTAGCCCACAGCCCAATCCTAAATCCGCTTCCGGTGCGTAGCCCTTCAGGTCTGTATAGTCTTCAGCCATTACAGCCGCATCGATGGTAGAGCAGCCCGTAGCGCCACAACAACTGGCGGCATTAGCACTTTTAGTTTGTGAAGCTACTTTGGTGTAAGTGGCTTTAACAATCTCTTTTAGTTCTTCATTTGTTTTGATTGTTTCCATATAATTTAAAGTTAATGTTTTATCGTATTATTGCGATGAATAAGGGCAAAAAATTTTAACAACAAGTATTTTCTTCCACTTCGGTAAATAGATCGCCCAACGCAGACTTGATTTTACTTAATGCCTTTTTGTCGATGCAATAGCAAACGGCTGGGCCTTCGATTTCACCTTTAATAAGCCCCACGTTTTTTAATTCTTTCAGATGTTGAGATACCGTTGATTGCGCCAAAGGAAGTTCCTCGACAATATCACCACACACACACGACTGCTGTTTTGAAAGGAATTGCAGAATAGCTATGCGAGCAGGATGCGCCAGCGCTTTTGCCATCGCGGCAATCTCGTTTTGTGTTTTTGTAAATTCTTTGGTCTTGGTGAGTCCCATATCTTATTAATCGTAAAATTACGATTAAAGTTGCGGGTTTTTGAAAATTTATTTTGGGATCAGATATAACCGGCCACTTTGTAGGCGATCATTCCCATCCATTCATGAATGAGTGTTTGCCAGTTTACCAATGCTTCTGCACTTGGTATGATCAAAGCATCGGGTGTAAATCTTCGTTCTTGAGAAATAAAGTCGGTACTGAATGTATCTACTTCCAGTCCGGCCTTGACAAAACAGGCACGCGACCGCCTCATGTGGTAGGCTGATGTAATGAGCAATGCATTGCCTGATTGGAGTTGATTGCCAAACAACCGTTTTACTTCTTGTGCCGATTCGTGTGTGTTTTTAGATTGATTCTCAATCAAGATATCAGAAATGGGAACACCAACCATCTGAAACGCACTGGCCAAATCATCGGCCTCTTGCCTACGTATGTTCATCAAATGCCCGCTACCTCCGGAGATAATGATCTTTTGAATAATACCTGCGTTATAGAGTTGCACGGTATGTGTAAACAGATCGGCTCCACGACCAAAGTAAACCCGGTCATATGGCTCAATATTCATTTTGGTAACTCCCGTAAGAACAATTCCGAATTCATATTTTTTCTGAATCGTTTCGAGTGGAGTAGCAGGAAGTTCCCATAGCCGAGCCACCTCATTTACGATGAATCCGTTGCTCATGAAGAGGAGCAAGCTGATGGAAGAGATCAAACATCGTTTACGCCACACCGCGTTGCGTAACGCAACTCCCAGAATCAATAAAATAGAAATAACTACAATCGGTATGGTGAGATAGCTCAGTGTTTTTGAAAGTAGAAAAAACATGCTTTACATTCTCTTTTCCAATGGATTCGTAATGTTGCTAAGTCCTTCAATAATTTTTCGAAGTATTTCCCAATACAAAGCAATAGCCAGCACGAGGGTCATGGACCAAATCACACCGATATTAAAAAGTAATGTATCAATGTTTTGATTCAAAAAGTGTTTGGCGGGCATGTAAAACTGGGCGTCAAAATCCACAATATGTTCGGGATCAGGATCTTTGTAGACAGGATAGATTTTCTGAATCAGCTTCCCATCTTTCTCAATCACGCGATTGGTCTCCATGGTGTTTCGAACCAATTCGGTGATGGCTTCATTCTGATAGGAGTTTCTGAACTTCTCAAATGCCTTTTCTTTTTCTGTGGTATTGGTCATTTTCGAAATCAAATTATCTTTTTGCTGATCGGCCTTGTTGTAGCGATTGATGTAAAACTTTTTCAACGCTTCTAAAAATGTAAGCACCTTGTTGTAAGCAATCGAATCGAATTTGTCCGGTTGCACACTTGCTATGGCATCAAATGAAATCTTGTTTTCGGTTTGCTCTTCTTTAATTGCATTGCGCAACAAGTTAATTTTATCTGTCACTTCTTTGCGGATTGCAGGATCTTGATTTTTAAAGTGCAGGTTGATGAAATCCAAGCGTGTTTCCAATTCGGGAATAAGGTAGATTTTCTTATAGTCCGCTTCGGCCATAGCTTTATCGTACATATAGAAGTTCTGCTCGAATTCGTTGTCTTTGTATTGACTAACCATGGCTGCTTCAAACGCCCATCGCGAAGCCATTAAATCACCGACTAACGGCACGGTAGCCGTGTTCCCAATAATGGGGTTAAGTTTATCAAACTTCACTACCACGCCACTCAAAATCAATTGGGGAATGAGTAGAATTGGAATGAGTATGTAAATTGTTACTGCCGAGTTAAATGCTGATGAAATATTGAGACCTAATAAGTTGGCAAAACAAGAAACCGTGAATAAAATAGACCAATGAATCAGGAACATTCCATGGATTTCCAGAATGAAATTAGCTACTACCACAAACAAGGCGGTTTGAATAGCTGAGATCATAAACAAAATAGAAATTTTGGAAATGATGTAACTGCTGCGATTGAGGTGCAAGAACTTTTCGCGCTTGAGTATCTTGCGGTCGCGGATAATTTCTTCCGCACTAACGGTGAGCCCCATAAACAAAGCCACGATCACGCTCATAAACAAGTGCGCGGGCATGTTCAGATTTTTACTGAAGATATATCCTTCCTTGAAAGGATCATCCACATTGTAGTAGCGTACAATAAATGCCAGAATGAACGCCAGGAGGGGAGCCTCCAGCAAATTGATGAACAGGTATTGCTTGTTGCTTAGTTTTGAAAGCAAGTCGCGCATCGAAAACAAATGCGTTTGCTTAAACCATTTCGGTATTCGTAGCGTGGAATGCGGCTGATCGGTGGAGGTCGAGACTTCCTGTACTTTTATCTTCTTTATGAATATCTCATTCCATTGCTCGGGTGTAAATTTTCGTTCGTTAGTAAAATCACCAAACTCATTAATGACTTTTGTTTCGATGATATTGAAGATCTGCTCCGGATTCACATTTCCGCACGCATGGCATTCTCCTTGGTCGCTGTTCACCAGATTGATGTTTTTGCGGAAGTAGGTAATCGCATCTACCGGGTTTCCATAATATATCTGATAGCCACCGGTATCTAAAATCACCAGCTTATCAAACATCTTAAATATGTCGGAGGAAGGCTGATGGATAACGGCAAACACCAATTTGCCTTTCAGCGAAAGCTCTTTCAATAAATCGATGATGTTTTCTGAATCGCGCGATGATAAACCCGAGGTCGGTTCATCCACAAAGAGAACGGCTGGTTCTCTCAATAGCTCCAATCCTATGTTGAGTCGCTTTCGTTGGCCCCCGCTGATGGTCTTTTGAAGTGGCGATCCTACTTTAAGGTCTTTTGTTTGTGTTAATCCCAAGTCCTCAAGTGTATGTACCACCAACTGGTCAATTTCAGTTTCTGAAAGATGACTAAAGCAAAGCTTGGCTGCAAAATAGAGGTTCTGATAGACGGTAAGGTCTTCAATCAACAGGTCGTCTTGCGGCACAAAGCCTATGACTCCTTCAATTTTTCCGGGATTATTGTGAATGTCGATTCCATTGATCAATACTTTGCCATTAGAAGGCTTTTCGGTGCCATTGAGAACATGCAGCAGGGTAGACTTTCCGGCTCCGCTGGCGCCCATTAAAGCCACCAGATTGCCCGATTCTTCCATCACCGTTACTTCGCGCAAGCCCAGTTTGCCGGTCTTGAATTTATAAGAGATTTTATCCGCCTGAAAGCTCGTTCTTGTGCCGGTAGACTGCTGTTTGAAGTGATTCAGCAATTCGCCATAGTAAACCGGATCAGCAGCTCCCCATCGCAGGATGCTACCCGTTGCCAACACATTGATATTGCCGGACTTCTGCGGTACCCCATTGAGATATACATCTGATTTGCCGAGGTATTTGAAGAAGAAGGTGTTGGAATTCTTCAGGTACAACACAGCAATGAACCCATCTAATTCGTTGCGGATGATTGATTTGATACCAGACTGGGCTTGCCCGGAATGCACAAACAAAATGGGTACTCCACTTTCAGCTTGTGGCGACTTAGTTTCTATGAATTGCTGCATCAGCGAGACATCTTCATTGGTAACATTGAAGGACTTCGCGATGGAGTTGGAAAGATTCTGTTCATTCGAGGAAATCGTACCGTCTGCCAGAATTAAACTGAGCAATTCAAGCATGATAACCGTCTTCTGTTTATGCTCAACTTCTTTGTTGATGGCTGCACAGATCCGCTGAATCGATTCCTGTTGTTGTGCGGCAGAAAGCGCTTCGGATGTTTCACGCGCGTATTCGTCAAATAATTGCAGATGGCTTTCCATCGCCTTTTGACTGAGATGGTCGGCCAGAAAGTGTTTGATGTGATTTCGTTCTTGCTCAGTTACCGTGTCTTCTTTGGCAACCAGGGCAAACAAACGCATGATGGCTTTCAGTACGGGTTCACTCATAGGGATTTCGGTTTGAAGCTAAATGTAGTAAACAACCAACGCTTGTTAAAATAAAAAGGGATTGGTTTTTGCCAATCCCTTTTTAATTATCTTATACGAGAAGATTATTCAACGATACTTTTTCTCAGCTTATCAACAATCTTGGTGATTTCGATCAAGTTTTTGTCCGATAGAACTAAGTCCGAACGGTTGTTTTTGATTTGCTCCTCGATGTTCAACGCACGGTAGCTGGCTTGAAGGGAGGTTAAATCTGCCTGAATGGTAGTAATTGGCTCTGATTGCTCAATAGTGCTCAACATTTTTACTAATTCATCTACTGACTTCTCTTGTTCCAAAATCACTCTGATTAAAGGAGTAAGAACCAGATTGCGCTCATTATCTTTCAAAAGATCTTTTGGATAGCTTTTAATCAAACCAGTAGAGATCGATAAACCTTCAATGAATGAACCGGTGATCATTAAAGCTGCCAACTTGTTGCGGCTATCGTCTTTCAAGTATTTGTCGGTTTTTTGAACTGACTTATTCAACAAAGAGGCTAATGAATCTTTGTTTGAAATATTAGCTTCAAACTGCTTCAATACATCCCCATCAAATGAACCAATAATTCCCAGATTATCAGCCAATTTCTTAGTCGAATTGAGATAGTCGATTGCTTCTTGTGTTTTATCGTATGAGCTCAAATAACCGATGTCGGCAGCATACACACCCAAGTTAAGGGCAGCTTTGTCGTTACGAGTAAGGTATTGGTCAACTTTCTTACGATCGTTCAACAGGCTTTGGTTAAACTCAGCGCCTGTTTGTTGGAGCAAATAAGGTATTTCAGAAGGAGATGGTATGTTGTAGACCACATCCTGGATTTGGTCTTTTAATGATTCTTCTGCTTGTTTAAACTCATCAGCATTTTGGCTTGAATCTTTGGAGGAAGAGCCGCAAGAGCCCAAAAAGCAGGCCGTTGTCAGCGCAAGTAGATAGTAACTAAGACGGGTCAATTTCATGGTTTTAAGGTTTAACGTTCAATTTTAACACATTTTTTCTATCCAATAAACTGTTCGGCTTTTTATTTTACCAAAGTTGGCCTCATTTTTTAGACGAAAAGGTTTAGTTAGTTGAACAAAAACTGAATGTCCATTCATCAAGCTTAACCAATCGATAATATTTAACACCATGAAGTCTCCATTCGATCGTGTGCTGGCTTAATGACTAGTCTTTAAAATCACACCCATACCAGTTGATCTCGATCACGGCTCCCTTCGAAAGATTTTCATTCGGATAGGCCAATAA
>JABFSO010000474.1 GCA_013140555.1 Cyclobacteriaceae bacterium
CTTGGGGGCTTTGTGTTTCGAAACTTATTGGTCAATGGTCATTAGTCAATAGTCATTGGTCAATGGGACTTGGGACTTGGGAGTTTTGTGTTTCGAGACTCATTGGTCATTGGTCGTTGGTCGTTGGTAATTAGAACTTGGGCTTGGGACTTAGGACTTGGGGGTTGGGGTTGCGAGACGCTTTGTTTAAAAGAATTCAGAAGTCGGAAGTCGGAATTCAGAATCAGGCGTGTTGCGAGACACTTCGCGTTGTCAATTGTCAATTGCTTTTTGTCAACTTGTTCTACTGCTTATTGCCTACTGCTCTCTACTTCGAACGTGAGCTGGTGTCAGACGGCTATGAAGACTAGCAACAAGCCGTCCGACACTTTTGCCCTGCGCTGGTTTTATTCGAGAAGATTCCTCGTTCCTCGGAATGACAATGACTTTGTTTAAAAGAAGTCAGAAGATAGAATTCAGAATTCAGAATCAGGCGTGTTGCGAGACACTTCGCGTTGTCAATTGTCAATTGCTTTTTGTCAACTTGTTCTACTGCTTATTGCCTACTGCTCTCTACTTCGAAACGTGAGCTGGTGTCAGACGGCTATGAAGACTAGCAACAAGCCGTCCGACACTTTTACCCTGCGTTGATTTTATTCGAGAAGATTCCTCGTTCCTCGGAATGACAATGACTTTGTTTAAAAGAAGTCAGAAGATAGAATTCAGAAGTCGGAATGGTTAACACCATCGTGTTTCATTTAAGGCGAGCGCCTTCTGCTTATTACTTAAAACAAATCGTCTCGAAACATTGTATGATTGTCAATTGTCAACTGCGTAGCGTCTACTGATTAAAAATTGCTGGTGGTTCGTGTTTCGAGCTGTGCAGAGTTCATGTCTGAATTATGTCAAAAGATGTCTCAAATCCCATTCTTTTTTGTTGTACCCGGCATCTATTCCGCCACCAATTGTTTTTATCAAATCGCGTGCAGAAATATTTTTGTGATTCTTAATATCAAATGATGCACTGTTCGCTAGGAGTAAATGGATGATTTTCAACTTTGTTTCCTCACCACGATAATGATAGACAGCATTCCATAAAGGTGTGTTACCATTTATTTCTTGAATGTCAATTTGGGCTCCTCTTTTCAACAGGTGTTCAACTATTACATAATTGTTGTTTCCTACTGCTGCATGAAGAGCCGAAAGCTCATTTCCTCGTTTATTTCTTTTATGATTGATTTTGATGCCACAGCTTAACAGGAAATCAATTAAGTCCTTTGGTTGATATTTATGGTCATAGCCATAACCTGCGTAAGAAATTAACAAGTTATTGTTATCGTATTTATTTGTTCCGTTAAAATCAACGCCATTTAATCTGAAGTTCTCTAAAGCTGCAATGTCGTTTTCGTATATCCGTTTTAACAGGTCAGTAAATTCCATATTCAAATTATATGTTGATCGTTTAAAGTACAATTCTATCTCTGCAATGTCTCCTTCCAGCAACTGAATGACTCCGTCAACTATTTGCTTTTAAAAGATGTACTCCAACAGCACGCTCCAACAAAGATAATCATGAAAGTTTTCGAAACGCTTTGTTTAAAAGAATTTAGAAGTCGGAAGTCGGAATTCAGAATTCAGAACCAGGCGTGTTGCGAGACACTTCGCGTTGTCAATTGTCAATTGCTTTTTGTCAACTTTGTTCTACTGCTTATTGACTACTGCTCTCTACTTCGAGACGTGAGCTGGTGTCAGACGGCTATGAAGATTAGCAACAAGCCGTCCGACACTTTTGCCCTGCGCTGGTTTTATTCGAGAAGATTCCTCGTTCCTCGGAATGACAATGAGAGAAAAACTAGTAGCTGTCGGTTATTGGTAGCTTGGTAACTTTAAAGCTCTAGCAAAACCAACTATACTAAGAACAAACTGTCTTCCTGCGCAGTAACAATCATTGAAACATAGCATTCTATCTTAACAAAAGAGGCTGTACATCATGCAATCTCTTTTGTTTTGAGATAATCCGAAAAATAACAACATATCTTAATGTAGGTGACTTAGGTCACCGTACTCACTTTCTAATAGACCTACTTTTGTATCAGTTAAAAATAATTGATGATGAAAAAGTATTTAGGGCTGCTATTAGTTACATGGGGGTTATCGGTTTCTGCGCAAGAAACAATACCACTAAAATTACAAGATGCGCTTGACGGGGCTTTAAAAAATAATAAGGAATTAGTCATAGCCAAATTAGAGGAAGAAGGGAGTGCGGCTAAATTCAATCAGACGAATGCTGTTTTCCTTCCTCAGATCAATGTTAGCTACACCGCATTTACGTCTAATAATCCGCTGAATGCATTTGGCTTTAAGTTGCAACAGCAAGGTATTACACAATCTGATTTTGACCCGAGCCGTCTCAACAATCCATCGGCTACTCCCAATTTCATGGCCAAAGCTGAGCTCAATCAACCATTAATCAATTTGGACATGATTTACGCCCGAAACGCAGCACGTGAGCAAATCCATGTATACTCCTATAAAACGAAACGCACGAAGGAATATATAATCTATGAGGTTCAAAAGGCTTATGCCCAGTTGCAATTGGCACACGAAGCAGTTAAAGTTTTGAATGAAGCTCTTCAAACAAGTAATTCAATCTATCTATCAACGAATAACCGTTTTGAAAAAGGCTTACTTCAAAAGTCAGATGTGTTGCAAGTCCAAGTGCAAGTAGCAGCTACAGAGAGCAAATTATCAGAAGCAAAAAGTAATGTAAAGAATGCGTCTGATTATCTGAGTTTGTTAATGGGTCAAAAGACCGGAATTGTTTATGCTGCCGACAGCATCAGCAAAGTGAGCACTAACCCAACGAAAGAGTTACAACTACCTGATGGCCGAGCTGATTTTCAAGCGATGCAAGCCGCTATCAAGGCACAAGATCTGATGATCGAGTCGGGTAAAATGGCCTACATGCCTAAGTTTAATGCCTTCGCAAATTACTTAATCAACGACAAGTCGGCATTTGGATTTGGTTCTAATTCGTATTTATTGGGTGCTCAGTTTTCGTGGACTATTTTCTCAGGCACATCTGCTAAATATAAAGTCTCTGAATATCGAGTTGGGCGTAGCAAACTAGAGCAGCAACTCACTTATCAAAAGGAACAAAGCCAATTGGAACTTGATAAAACCAATCGTCAATTGAATGATGCGTCTTTTGCTACTATACAATATGAAACCGCGGTGAGCCAGGCTAGCGAAGCGTTGCGGATTCTTAAAAACCGTTTTGAACAAGGCTTGGTATCCAGCAACGATCTATTGCAAGCGCAGTCTTCGTTGTCGCAACAAAAGTTAATGAGAGCGCAAGCTATCTTTCAATACAATACAACCATATCCTATCTCCAATTTTTAACATCAACATCTGAAAAATAAAATGACTTATATGAATTTTAAAATAAAACACATTGCAATCCTTCTGGCCCTTGGCGGAGTGATCGTTGCTTGCTCAGGAAATGAAAAGGAAAATCAATCTGCCAAAGAAGCGGCAGTTCCGGTAACGGTCGGTTCGGTGTCCACGCAAGCAACCAATTACATAACAACCAGCGGCCAAGTAACCGCAAAAGAAACAGCCGTAATCAGCACGCGGGTGATGGGCTTTATTACCGGCTTTAAAGTTAAAGTGGGCGATCAAGTACAAAAAGGACAATTGCTTGTAACGATTAACAACGCAGACATTTTGGCTAAACGCGCACAGGCACAAGCCATGATAACGGAAGCCGAAACAGCATTGAAAGATGCTCAGAAAGATTATGAACGCTATGAAGAATTATACCGGCAGAAAAGTGCCTCAACAAAAGAGTTTGAGAATGTAACGCTTCATTATCATTCAGTAAAAGCAAAAGTAGAAGCTGCCCACCAAATGAAAAACGAAGCAGATGCCATGCTGATCTACACAAACCTCACTGCTCCTTTCTCTGGTGTAGTTACGCAACGCAATCTGGATGAAGGAAGTTTAGCGAATCCCGGAACTCCCATACTCATGGTAGAGCAAGTGGGTGGTTATGAAGTGAGGGCATCTGTTTCAGAAGCGGATATTGCCCACATCAAAACGGGCACGGTAGTAGAAGTGGAAGTGAAATCAACCGGTAAGAAGTATACCGGCAAAATAGTGGAAGTAAGTACTTCATCGCAGTACAGTGGCGGCCAATACATGATCAAAGTTTCCCTATCATCCCAGCAAGAAGTTTTTACGGGTATGTATGTAACTGTTTCCATACCAATAGCAAATGCCAAAACAAATGAGAAAAACATCTTAATTCCAACATCGGCATTAATCTATAAAGATCAATTGGTTGGCATCTACACCATCAGCGAAAGCAACCAAGCATTACTCCGTTGGTTAAAATTAGGCAAAACAACTGGCGATAAAATAGAAGTTCTTTCGGGTCTAAATGTTGATGAAAAATTCATACTTCAAAGCGAAGGTAAACTTTACAATGGTGCACCGATACGTGTAAAGTAACACGATAACTAAAATAGAAATACAAAATAACGGAGATGGTAACGAGAAGTCTAATGTCTCACTACTAACATCTCACTACTAATTCAAACTATGAACGAAGGATTATCAGGTAACATAGCGAAGGCATTCATCCAATCGAAGCTAACGATTTTATTGATGGTGGCCTTCTTGCTGATCGGTGCCATTAGCACGATGCTAACACCACGCGAAGAAGAACCTCAGATCGATGTGCCCATGGCAGATATTTTTCTTCGATATCCGGGAGCTTCATCAAAAGAAGTGGAAGCCCGCGTGTCGAAGCCGATGGAAAAAATTATTTCCAATGTAAAGGGCGTTGAATACGTCTATTCCACTTCCATGAGCGGACAGGCAATGGTGATCGTACAGTTTTATGTAGGCGAGGATATTGAACGCTCATTGGTAAAACTCTACAATGAGTTGATGAAGAATATGGATCAAATGCCCCCAGGTGTTTCCATGCCATTGGTAAAAACACGTGCGATCGATGACGTGCCCGTGTTAGGTATCACCTTGTGGAGCGAAAAATACAATGACTTTGAACTAAAACAACTTGGGCAGGCATTAACCAGTGAAATCAAGAAAATACCGAATGTGGCAACCGTAAATATTATTGGCGGCCGAAGTCGTCAGGTAACGGTGATGCTAGACAAAGATAAGTTAGCCCAACATCACATTGATTTTCTTTCCATCAGCAAACAGATCGCTGGCAGCAATGCGCAAATGCAAAGTGGCAACATGATCAACCGTGATACCGTGTTTTCCATTGATGCCGGTAATTTCCTATCATCAGCAGAAGAGGTGGAGAATTTGATAGTTGGATCCAACCAAGACAAACCTGTTTACTTAAAGCAAGTGGCCCAAGTTGAAGATGGTGCCGAAAGCCCTTCTCAATATGTATTTTTTGGGTATGGTATGCACAGCGACACGCTTGCCAGTAAGTATAGATCTAATTATCCTGCGGTTACACTTTCAATTGCCAAAAAGAAAGGAGCTGATGCGATGAATCTTTCAGAGCAGATCATAACAAAAGTGGAACACCTGAAAAAGGAATTGATTCCTTCTGATGTACACGTGACGCAAACCAGAAACTATGGAGAAACCGCATCTGAAAAAGTATCAGAGCTCTTACTCCATCTTTTCGTGGCCGTGATATCCGTCACACTTTTTGTCATGCTGGCAATGGGTTGGCGCGGAGGTCTTGTGGTATTCTTATCGGTGCCCGTAACATTTGCACTGACATTATTTAGTTACTACATGATGGACTACACTCTTAATCGCATCACACTTTTTGCGTTGGTGTTCATTACGGGTATTGTAGTAGATGATTCTATAATCATTGCAGAAAATATGCACCGGCACTTTAAGATGAAAAAGTTGCCTTTTTTGCAAGCAGCCATTTTCGCGATTAATGAAGTGGGTAACCCAACCATCTTAGCAACCTTCACCGTCATTGCAGCCGTTCTTCCCATGGCATTTGTTTCGGGAATGATGGGGCCGTATATGAGTCCTATGCCCATTGGGGCATCGATCGCCATGATGCTGTCGCTGGTGGTAGCGTTAACCCTTACACCCTATTTAGGGTATGTCTTTCTTCGCGAAAAAGAAGACCACAGCAGCAAGCCGCATCCTACACTAGAAGAATCCAAAATTTACAAACTCTACAAAGCAATAATAAACCCCATGTTGGAAACTCGCTGGAAACGCTGGGCATTTATTTCAGGCACCGTGGCGATACTTCTATTCACCTTTCTATTTTTCTATATGAAGTGGGTAGCTGTAAAAATGCTACCGTTCGATAATAAGAATGAGTTTCAAGTAGTCATTGACACGCCCGAAGGCACTACGCTAGAGCGCACTGCTGTAGTTACTCAGGAGATTGGCCAATATCTGGCGGATCAAAAATTGGTTGTAAACTATCAAGGCTATGTAGGCACTGCAGGCCCCATCAGCT
>JABFSO010000451.1 GCA_013140555.1 Cyclobacteriaceae bacterium
GTCTAGGGTGGCTTGGCATAGCAAAAAATGGTCAACTCAAAAAACTTGATAACGAAAGCATTGGGCGAGAAAGCTTTTTAGCTAAAGAAAAAACTCCAACTAAAACTGGTATACCTGAAGCAGATAATCTTATAAAAAAGATTTATGAAATTAATGAAACGAGGGCCACTATTGTATCAACATATCTCAACGAAATGAAGGTTGCGCTTAGTGAATCCTATCGTGTCCTCAAAAAGAACGGCTATTTAGTTTTGATAGTTGGAAACAATGTGGTTTGTAATAAAGAATTTAATACTCAAAAGTACTTTACTCATTATTTAAAAGGTTTAGGACTGGAGTTAAAATTTAAATTAATTGATGATATTAGATCATACGGCCTTATGACAAAACGTAATAAAACCGCTGATATTATTTCACGCGAATGGATTCTAGCTTTTCAAAAAAAATGATGAACGATAATTTTGAACAACTACCATACTATGATGTCTTGTTAAGGAAAGTATTTGCTTACTATGATACTATTTGGATGGATCGGAGAATCGAAGGCATTCATGAAAGTTGGATTGAAAACTTCACCCACGCTGATAAAGAAGAACAGGCAAAAGAAAGGCTTAACGCAATATATCTCTTAACCAAGTTTATGTACTTTGGAAACATTGAATTGAGAGAGTTGCTAAAATGTCTTTACAGAGATCTCTTTAAATACGAGATTGTAAAAAAAATAAGACAAAGCAACCAAAATACCCATGATTCAGATCTTTTAGAAAATAGCTTTTTTGAACAACTGGAACAGACCCGATTCCTTGGAGTTGGAAACCCTTCCGAGAGTGGGGTTCACCTTCTTTACTATTTCAGGCAAGAAAATGGGCTAGCTAAAAAGTATTTTATCAATACCCATGAAATCTTTAAACAAGTCGAGGAACAACAACTCGTCAATGATTCAATTGAGACATTTCTAAAAACCAAGTTATCAAATCCTAAAATAAAACGATATATCTTTATAGATGATCTTTGTGTAAGCGGATCTCAAGCCAAAGAATATTCAAAAGACATTGTCACAATTATCAAAAAATTAGATCCAACAGTCGAGGTCGCGTATCTAATGCTCATTGGTACGGAAGAAGGTATTCGAGAGGTTAAAAAATATACAAAATTTGATGCTGTTAAAGCCGTGTTTACAATTGATCAATCATTCAAGTGCTTTTCAGAATACTCACGATTTTACAATCATAAGGGCCCTGTTGAAATCGATAAGGACTTCTTCAATATAACTTGTGAGAAATACGGAAGAAATCTCTTTACATCTCACCCGCTTGGCTATAATAATGGTCAACTACTGCTTGGGTTATTTCATAATACACCAGATAATACGTTACCAATATTCTGGGCAGATAATAACTGGTCTCCGATATTTAAACGATATCCCAAAAATTAAAATGATCAACAGAGAGCTAGACAATCCATTTAGTGTAACAAAAGCAACTGAATTTTCCGATCAGGAGATTAACGAGTATTGGGTCAATTTCAACATTGAAGATAGTCAATCAATAATTAATGTCCTGAATCCTAATGAGCTATTGCCTAAATATGTCCTAGGAAGCAAGGGCTGTGGGAAAACTCATATTCTAAGATACTTCTCATATCCGACCCAAAAAATCAGAATGAACAATGATATTGAGAAACTTGTTAGTATTGATAAATACTTTGGAATTTATTCTGTTCTTGATGCTTTAAACTCAAGCAGATTTAGTGGTAAAAGTATTTCTGATGAGCAGTGGCATTCAGTATTCGAATACTATTTTGAGTTACATCTAGCGACTAATTTCCTTCTGAATCTCACTGACATCCTAGCATCGCTTAACAATTCAGTTTATGACGAATCCATCATTGCCAAAGATGTTTTTAGTATTTTTTACAAAAATGACTCACATAACACCATTAATACAGTAGAAGGTATCAAAGACTTTATTATTTCTCTTAAGAGAAGAATTGATTTTGAAATAGTGAACGCACCTTTAAAAAGAACCCTTGATTTCGAATCTGTCAAGTTACTTTTTTCTCCAGGTGATTTAATATTTGGAATACCGAAGATCATTCAACGAAATATCGCGCTACTAAAGGATATAAAGTTTATTTATATTCTAGACGAGTATGAGAAATTATTCGAATGGCAGAAAATATTCATTAATACATTAGTATGGGATAAAAAAAACCCATGTACTTTTTGGATAGGAGCTAGGAAGCATGGATATACAACAAGAATGACCAAATCTGGCGAAGAAATTAAGGCCGGATCAGAATTTCAACCAATCGAAATTGATTTGTTAATTCGTAAAAATGAAGTGCTGTATAAGAAGTTTGCAAAAGAGTTATATATAAATCGCCTCAAAAAATTTTACCTAAACAAAGGAATTAACTTTGACGCCACAAGTGATTTTGAATCAAAGTTCGAAAAGTATTCAGATGATAAGATAATAGATCAATTAAAAAACAAGCCTGAGCTAAAGCACATTAAAAATCTTAGAAATAGTTTAATATCTTATTTGGAGAAAAATTACAAGAGACATAAAATTGAAAGAGAATCTGATATCCAAGATTATGTTAATAAACTTATTGCTGAAATACTACTGCAAACAAACCGAAATCCTATAGAGGAAAAAAGTAAGATTTTTCTTTTCTATCAGCGATGGTATAAATTAAAACCTGAAGAAACTTTTGACTCAGTAGTACGACATATTAATTTAGAATATTCAAATTATATTCAGAACTTATCTTCTGAGTTCGATAATATTAAGGAAAAGTATAAGAATGATTTTTTAGCACAATTGACCTCAGAAAATAACATTAAAAACGTGTGCTACTCTGGCATTGATGACTTTATTAATATATCATGGGGAAATCCGAGATGCTTTATCCTAATTTTGAAGAAAATAGTAGAACTTGCTCGGCTAAGAGGAGAAAGACCTCTTGAAAGTGGAAGCATTATTTCCTTGGAAACACAATACCTAGCTACCTAAGAAACGTCAAAATGGTTTTACGAAGATGCCGAGATTATTGGAGAAAAGGGGAAATGTTTATATAAATCAATCAAGTACCTGACAGATCTGCTTAGGACATATAGATTAGCTGATAAATTGACAGAAACTACTGTTTCTAGTTTTAGTCTGGCAGAGGAAGAGATTTCTGCAGCAGCTATGGAATTGGTAAAACTTGCTGAATTGCATTCGTTGATTGTTGAAATAAATGCGGGGCGTAAAGACAAAAACTCTAGAAGAATAGAGTCACTTTATCAAGTGAATAAGATTTTAGCCCCACTTTGGAATCTTCCTATAAGCAGAAGGGGAGCTTTAGACTTAAACAAAGAATTGGCGGAATCTATATTTAATCCAAACAAGCAATCTGAATTTAGTAGTTTAAATAAGCAAATAAGGTCAAATCTTTATGCTCCATTTTTACCTAAGCCAAATAAAGAAAATACAGCTGGACCAAATTTGTTTAATTGATGGACTATTCAATCTTTTATAAAGAAGAAATATCGCCAGAGGCGATAAAAGATATTCCAACATATGATTTATTTATTTCCTCATATGATGGTTGCGAAAGAACCCTTAAAATATTTGATGAAGTTAGTTCAAGAAAGAAGATATGGCTACTCTTTCCGCATTACTCTATTGAGCGTAATAGTATAATAACTGAACACGAAGTTTATATGAATGCCTCCTTGAAGGAGGATGATTATTTTTTTAATTTTTTTGAGAACGACTTTAAAAAGTATGGTAACATCTGCATTGATATCACTGGATTTATTAGGCCCCATTTGATTTATCTGCTCAAATTTCTATCGACTTTGAAATTGCTAAATATTGATCTCTTCTACACAGAACCAAATCAATACCGAAATTCAGATGAAACCACTTTTTCAGGTTTTATAGATGAAATTCGACTTGTGGAAGCTTGTTCCGCAATAGACACGAATTCGAATACTGAAAATGACTTATTAATAATTTCTTCAGGATATGACGACAATTTGATTGCTAAAATTTGCCAAGCGAAGCGATATTGTAAAAAGAAATATTCTATATTAGGCTTTCCTTCGCTACAACCTGATATGTATCAAGAGAGTATCTTGAAATTGCACAATGCTAAGGAGTCGATTGGAGAAAATATAGTCCAAAAATTCGCACCTGCTTACGATCCGTTTATTACAGCTCAGGTGATCGATGAAATTGTGAATGCAAATCCAGATGCAACTAACATCTATCTTAGCCCATTGTCAACAAAACCACAAGCTATTGGTATGGCTCTATACTACATTTGGAACTATAAGCTAAAACCAATAAATATCATTTTTCCTTTTAGTAAAAAGTATTCTTCTAAAAATGCAATCGGTCTAAAAAAAACGTGGAAGTATACCTTTGAGTTTCCTCTGGTCTAAAATTTATTTAGTGGCTATAAAATTTATTTAGTGGCTAATTGGGCAGGCGCCATTTGATGAGTTCTTTTTTTAGCCTAAAGTATGTCAAACCTAGGTCTAAACACAATTGATTAATTTCTTCTATCGTAAAAATCTTTGATCCGCTAAATCCACTCAGCCGAGTCCTATGAAAATCAAATGAGGAGTATGTTAAAGGAAAAAAGGAAAATTGAGACAGTCCCTTAACGTTTTTTCTCGATCGTAATTTATTGCGAATGATAAATTTTATTGCTAGTAGGTTCTTAATCTCATCGCGTTTTAAATCAAATGCAGTACACATTGCTTTATGGTATTGGACGAAAAATAATTGACCCCTTAACAATGAAAAATCATTTGAAAATGATATCCATATACGAAGGAATTCGCCCTCTAAAGCCTGATTCTTTGCATGCCATTGCGTGTATATTGATTTGATTTGGCTATCGTCAATAATGATGCCATTTTCACCAACAAGTGAATCCAGCATTGGTTTAGTTATATTATCTATGTCCGCACTTTTGTCAGTTTCGTGTCTTTGGTAGTGACTTAAAAACCAATGTAATTCAACCGAAACTAAACCTGAAATTATCCACTTATACTTCAGCAATTCAGCTCGTATATCCGCAAGCATTTCTTCCCTTCTTTGCTTTCTTGACTGAACGCTTGTTAATTGAGATAATTCAATTCTGAGTTCAATTTTGCTGTCTCCTGATTCATTAATAAGAAATGGGCGTTCATAATCACAGTTTTCAAAGATCGATGTGATTTTCATGATTTCAAGCGTTTTAATTACACACTAACTTTCTGTAACAAAGTGCGTATATATCGTCTTATCGATTATTTACATTTAGGCAATAAAAAAGTATGCAACAAAAAAGAGTGCTGCTGTGGCTACCAAAAACCAAAATACTACTTTAAACGCTTGAACATTCTCTTTCAAGCTTGGAGTGAAAAAACGCTTGCTGAAGTAATCGTGTTTATTCATAACGAGCAATTTAGAATCTAAAGATACTAAATTTCTTTTTTGTGTTTGTCGCTTCGTGGAGTTGTTCTCTCTCGCTCCATGCCGGCTTAGAAAGAACTCCGAGTCTGTATTAAACGATTACTTTCAAAACTAAATAGCCAACAGCTATACAAATCAAAAGCGTAAGTAGTAGTGACAAGCCTTGTCCGAAAATACCTAAGCCCCATGTAGGTAATATGATATTGGCTAGGCTTCTGCGATAGGGCGGTGCCGGTTGATACTTCGGTATGATGGAGGCGGGTATCTGAATATCCCAACTGCCGCGCACCAACAGGGGCATGATAAAATCAAATGTAACTTGTTCATCGCCTTTGGCCCATAGTGTGCGGTACGACCCCATGTTGGGCACGCTGATGATGGCATACAGTGGCTTGTTCCAAATGGTCTTATCGGTTGCGTTCTCTTCCAACATTTTATCCGGATTCTCCAGATGATTGTAATAGTCTTGCTTGATCAACGGTAGTGCCGTGCCCACCGACTTGGGCTCCACGCCTATATCAGTACTCTCTTTGGGCAACTTCCGGATTCCCTCGCAGTAGATGGCCCCAATAGCCATGTCTGCTTTTTTATCAAACGCTTGGCCCGTATTCACATACCACGGAGACACATTGGGCAAAATTTTTAACACGATGCTAAAAGGCTTGTGGCGTTGGTTGGCAATTTCTCTTCGCTCATCGTCTTCTTCTTCTCTGTCTTTCGTCCAGCTCTCCGTTTCTACCGTTACCGAAAACTTGGTTAGCCACATATCCATTTTGATGTTCTGCATAATGATGGTGGAATCGCGCATGAAATAAACTTCCTTCAGATAAGTTTTGTAAGGAGCAATCGTGTTTCGGGCGCCATCGTATCGTTCTAAAATATCGGTGAGTGTTTTGCTTCTCGTTTCTTCAAAGGGAGCCGGTGGCACCACCGTCACGCGGATGTCGGGTTTTCCGGACGTGCGATTGTCGGGGTCGAAGAGTAAACTCGTAATGG
>JABFSO010000252.1 GCA_013140555.1 Cyclobacteriaceae bacterium
GCAATGCATTACACAAATTGGCTTTGCAGGTAAATGACTTTGTAGTAGCTCATTGGTAGAACCATGTGTAGAATTAAATCATGGAAATTATAACCTAACACACACCTTTACATCGCGTGGTATCATGGCCGTTCACGTTTTATGCGATGGCCGTCCTGTTTATTCGTATCGCATTCAAGTGAAGTGAGATGATTTATCGGTGCTAAGCACGGTTATCATTCAAATGCATGTTGATTTTATTTAAAGTTTTCTTAACTTAAATTCGTTACTGGTAGCAACGATACTTCTTTTTAATAAATAGCTTTGGATCGAATACTTATTTCTCTTCTGTTTCTACCGGCTATCGTGGTACACTCGTTCCAACTGATTAAGGCTTTGGGTTGGATTCAATATGAAGATATTCAAGCTCAAATCGAATACGAAAAATGGCTTAAGAAAGACAGAATTCATAAAGTAATACTTTCCTCACTTGTTATCATTATTTTATTGATGCTGTGGATTTGGGTCTTGGTGATGTTTTAACTTTAGTTTACCAAACCTTCAAGAGATGGAAAAAATACTTCGTTACACAGGTCGTGACATTCAGAACATATCATTAGAAAAATGGCTTCGCGATCATCCTAATGAGCTACAACCAATCGCTTCCTATTGGATTGCTGAAATGAAAAATTGCGGACCGGATGTTGATCTGCTATTTCATGATGGTTGCCCGCATGCTTGTGTGGAAGGTGCACCATTTGCTTATGTCAATGTGTACAGCACTCATGTGAATGTTGGTTTTTTCTATGGAGCATTTATCTATGATGCGGATCAGCTGCTGGAAGGAACCGATAAAAGAATGCGTCACATTAAAATCAAGCCCACACAACCAGCGAATGAAAAGGCAATTAAACTATTTCTGAAAACTGCCTATTTAGATATTAAAAAACGATTGACTTCAGAATGATCAAGAATAAACTTGTTTGAGGAATGCCTTCAATCCAATTTCTTTTTCCTCGATAGTATCACTTTCCCTTCTATTCTATTTTTTTCTTATAAGCCGTTAGTGTTTATTATAACGATATAAAACGAATTGATGAACGAAATATGTTTCTAAAAACGAAAACAGAAACTGCTTCGATAACTCAAATATATTTTTTGTGAATTCTATTCTTAAACACAAACTCAGTCTTTTTGGTGTTTAGATTCTGCTAGTTTTGCAGCAAAAATATAAACAATATGAGCAAAAGAATTTCTAGTGTAGTTGTGATTGTAGTTGCAATTGTTACATCCCTCAATGCACAATCACAAATCAAAAAGGGAGAGAAATTATTGAACATTGGTTTCGGTGTAAACTCTTATTACAATGGTGGTATTCCATTGAGTGCTATTCTGGAAGTAGGAGTAACGCCTCAGATTACCGTAGGTGGTGGCATTGATTATTTATCCTACGATTATGGTTATAACTATTCTACGCGAAGAAGTTTTACAGCTTTGTATATTGGTGCGCGTGGTTCGTATCACTTCAATGAATTATTAAAGATAAACGATAACCGATTTGATGTGTATGGTGGTTTGAGTTTAGGATATCGCTCTTTTTCATGGAGTGATAATTACAACAACTCATACTATGGTTTAGATTCAAATTATGGAAGTGGAATATTTTTAGGCATTCACATTGGTGGCCGCTACTACTTCACGGATCATATCGGTGGATTCCTCGAGTTGGGTGGATTAGGTTCTACGAATGCTCGCATTGGAGTTACCTTTAAGTTTTAATCTCAAACGCCTTACCCAAAATTCATTAGAGAGAGTTTATATTCGGTGATACTCATTTGTCATGAATGGGTACTCCGATATAACTCTCTATCTCTCTTTTCTAATCAGGAGAGAAGATTTTTCTTTTGGTCCGCAGCTTTTGCATTCACCGTTTCGGTGGTCTTTTTTTCTTTTGGAGTGCAACCGGGCATCATACATGCTACGGCCAACAACGAGAGTATTACATTTTTATTCATAAGAATATGTTTTGAGTTTGGAAAGAATTATAAGATTAGGATGAGTAATAAGACGATGATGATAATGGCACCAACTGATAAATAAATTCCGCCATTACCAGTGCTTTGTGCTTTTTGAATGGACCTTATTTCGTGGCGCAGTTCTTTTCGCTGGTGGCGGCTCAATGTTTTAGTGTCGATTGATTTGATTTCATTCAAACGATCCATTTGTTTTTGCAACTCGATTGAGTTGATGTTTACAACGTTGGGTAGATCAGCAGCCAGCGATGGGAGGGGAGTGATGCCAATGATGATCAGGGAGAAGACGAGAAGACATAGTTTCTTTTTCATGAGTGTTGTCATTAATTTACAACGCACACTGAAATTATCATGCCAGTTTAGGTGTGCGCTAAGATGAGTGGAATCATAACGGAAACGATAACGCAGTATCAAACATGTAGAGGTTCATCCCCAAGCAGCGCGCGTTTCTTTCACGTCACGCCTCTATGCATGCTGTTTTTATAGCCAAATTTCTAAAGCGATTGTCGGGTAGGGGAATCATGTCATTTTAATTGTTGTTCCAACCAAAAGGTTATTGCCAGTGTCTAAAATGGCGTGTAACCGAATTACGAAGACGATATAGACCAACAATAAGTATTTACATCTTTTGTTTTGGCAAAATGTGTCTTACATGAATAACCATATGAATAGAAACCTTCTCATCTTACCGTTAATTGTTTTGTTTGTCAGTTGTCAAAATGAACAGGTATCGCCATCCCAAACTTTTACTAATCTAAAAATAGATAGCCTCCAAACGCTTAACACCAATATTCCACACGATGGCTACACAGATCTCACATTTGTGAATGAGAATGTCGGCTATGCGGTGTCGGTCAATGGGCGAATTGTAAAGACAACCAATGCAGGCTTACAGTGGCAACAACTCGAGCTACTAGGTTTTTATTTGAGCAAAGTTCAATTTGTAGATGAACAAACTGGTTTCATCGCTGGCGGAGACAGTGAATTCTTTCTCTTGAATTCAACAGACGGTGGCACCCACTGGACTACTACGAAATTAAATGGAGTGACCAATAATGTAATTACCGGAATGTACTTCTTAAATAAAGAGGTAGGGTTTGTGTGCGGCAACCTGTCGCTTCAAAAAACGAGTGACGGGGGAAAGAATTTTGTAGAAGTAATGAAAGGCGAATTCACTGATCTAAAGTTTAAGAACAACCTAGAAGGAGTGGCAACTTCGCTACAAGGCGTTTATTATAAAACACGCGATGGCGGGGCTTCATGGCAACGAATACAATCGGTTACTGATCAGCACATCAGTCAGGTGTATTTCGTCAATGACAAAAACTACATTCAAAACGGAGATAAGCTAATCAATATAAATACCAATCAGGTTATACAAATACCGTCTGGAGCAAAGAAATTATTGTTCTTAAGTAACGAAAGGTGTATCGGTATCGGGCAAGAGTATGAATCACAAGGATTCTTTCCGTTTGGCTACATTTATTTAACAAATAATAATTGGAGCGATTTTGAAAAACGAAAATACCAACCGAGCAGCGAAGCAAAAGATTTTAGGGCGATTGCAAAAGTAAACAGCCACAAGACGCTCATTCTTGGTTCTGGCCAAATACAGACGCTGGTAGTACAACTCAATTATTGAGTTAGTCTTAAAATATTTTTGGATGGTTCGAAGGCTGTCGTGAGTATATCCAAAAAGAGTCGCGATAGCCGATTTGTTATTTCCTAACCACTCATTTAATTAATAAATGAATTTCATTTTTGCTGTAAAGATTGAATTATACCACGGTGAAATGTACAAATACAAATGATAACAATAGCAAAAGCTTTTTCATCATAGTAGTTGATTAGAAATGTGAGTTTGGGAAAATATTAATAGTGATAATAGAACCGGCCAGTAAACCGAATAAAATAGCTGTCAGCATGAACAGAAGAAAAATAATGATCACTTGCTTGTACAAACGTGCATCTTTAATTGTTGAATTTAGATTTTTTTGATTTGCATGTGGTTTATTCATACAGAGATTATTTGGATTGAAGTTTATGTTTCGCATAGAAGTAAGAGAGAATGATCAGACCAATTGTCACAGAAGATGACACGAATAAGAGGAAACCGTAAATTAAAATATCTGCGGCATGTGTTACCGTTTCACTTCGGTGTGTGATGGCCCACATCGTGCGACTGAAAAGAACAAGCATCGCAAAGAGCAAGTACCAACACATAATGGGAAATCCTTTTACCATGTGCTGAAGGATTTTCTTCAACGGAGGAGAGCTATAGGCCAATTTTCCTTCTTCATTTACCCCGAGGCTTGAGAGCGCTGGTCGATTGTTGGCCCATTCTAAATCTTTGGTGAGCTTTTGCATGACTTGATTAGTTTGCGTTTTTAAATGGAAGTGCAACTTGTACTTTTTCCCACAGCACCACGATGCTTCCAGTTTGTTCATCTTGTTTTGTAATAGAGTAGGTTAAGCGCTGGGTGACTTTATCGAGCCAGATTGGTTTTACTATGATTCGCACCACATCTTCTTTTTCTGAATAATTATCTGCCAGGTGCTGATCCCAGTTTTTGTTTAGGATGAGCACCCACTCTTCTTTGCCAGGTACGGTAAAGAAGGCATACTTGCCGGCTGAAATTATTTGTTCGCCAACCAATACGTCCTTGCTAAACTCGATGGAAGTCGCTTTGTGTGCTCCGGTTACCCATACCTGATCCAAAGCCACTAACCCGCCCCAAATGATTCTGCCTTTCACACCCGGAGAACCATACACAATGTGAACATGGTTATCGCCAATGTAATCCATTGCCATTCGTATAGGGCTTCCCTTTAGTGTATCTTTTGAAATGATTCCATTGTTTACACTATCGGCATAGTTGTTCGCAGTAGCCCTTGGATGATGGTTAGTAGGCATTGAGTCAGAAGTGGATTCAGATTTCTTTTGCGTACAACTGATGCTTGTTGCGAATAGTATCGATAGAAAGAGTGTTGATGGTAAGCGCATGAGATGATAGGTTAATATTCAGAAAATCTTTTTTCGGCCATAAACTCGTTGTCAGTAAGTGTTTTCAAAAAAGCGATAATATTTTTCTTGTCAGCGTCCGTCAGCGTGATTCCTAATTTTCCGTTGCTCTTCAATACAGGATCGAGTGTAGGGCTATCCTTGACGCCATCGGTGTAATGGTCCAGCACTTCTTCCAGCGTTGCTATACTACCATCATGCATGTAGGGATCTGTATATTCGATGTTTCGCAGCGTTGGTACTTTGAATTTTCCACGGTCGTTGAGCTGCAGTGTGATTTCTTGACGCCCCTTGTCAAATCGATAGTCAGTAGTGACACCATTGTTGCGATACGATCCGTCTGTAAATAAATCAGTGGCATGACAACTGTTACAGTTCTTTTTGAAGAGGGATAGCCCGGTCAACTCTTCGCTGGTTAGTTTTTCACCTTCCTGCCGCACATACCGATCGTACCGACTGTTGGCAGTGATCAATGAGGCCATGAATTGGCTAAGTGCACTGAGAAAATGAGTTGATGTAATTACTTCCGTTTGAAAGGCTTCTTTAAACTCCGATTTGTAGGCGGGCGATTGATTGAGTTTCTTCAATACGTTCTCAAGCGTTTCGTCCATCTCTACCGGATTTTCCAATGCATTGAGTGGAACAAAATCTAAGTGGTTTACACCGCCATCCCAAAAGAAAGTCTTTTGCCAGATCACATTGCTAATAGCCAACGAATTTCTTTTTCCAAGTCGGTCGTCTACCCCATGACTCACATCGTGGCCATGCTGTGTAAATGCCGAAGGCTGTTGATGGCAAAAGCCGCACGAAACTATCCCATTTCGCGAAAGTTGACCGTCATAAAATAGTTTGCGACCCAAGGCAAAGCCTTTCTCTGTTACCGGATTTTGTTTCAGATCATAAATAGGTGGGGGGAAGTTAGAAGGTATCTTTAAAGGCATTTGATTATTTTCCTCTGCCCAATAAAAGCTCATCAACGCACCGCTTCCAATTACAACGATAAGAATAATCTTGTTCACGGTCATTTTTTGTCAGCTAGAAAAGAAATACCCTTTAAGGAGAAAATCGAAACATAGTTGTTGGCAATTTGTGTTGACACAGGCCCCCACATAATGGATGGGTGTTGACCTATTTTTAGAGGAGTGTCACCTTCAAAGAATTTTTTAACGTCCACCTGTATCTCTACGGTTGTGGAAGGGTGTGTGGAATCCACCAAAAGGGCATTCGTAAATGGAATCTCCTTTTGCCTGATGTTGTTTAATGTTCTACTGTCAAAACCTCCATAGCCCCCAATATGATAGTAGAAATGGTTGCGAAGTGAATCGGGCGAAGCCGGAGATTTTCCTTCCATTTTAAAAAAGATATAACCGGAATTCCATTGCCAATAC
>JABFSO010000146.1 GCA_013140555.1 Cyclobacteriaceae bacterium
ATGGCCGCTAGGTCCTTTCGAAATCGATCTTACTAAAATTGCACGCATCAATAGCTTTGAGGGCTTTCGTTTGGGAGCCGGCATATACACCAGCAACCGTTTTTCAAAATGGCTTCGGCTAGGTGGTTATGCGGGATATGGCTTTAAAGATGAGCACTGGAAGTATGGTGGCGAGATGCGCTTTAACATAAATCCCAACAGAGATTTTCATTTAACCTTATCATATGCTAATGATATCTACGAAACCGGATACGGACATGAAGGGCAAAATAAAAATCTGATTGCCACTAACGAAAGTATCCGCAAGTTTTTGAGTTCGCAATACGATCGAACTGAAACCTACAAAGGAGAACTAGGCTATCGCCTCATGCCGCGACTTCATGCAACTGCGTTCGTATCCAAGAATCAAATTACTCCTGCATACAATTACCAATTACTTCTCAACAATGAACCGCTTTCTTCCTTCAATATTTCAGAAACAGGAGTTTCATTGCGCTATTCCACCAGTGAAAATTACATGCAATTGGCGGGCAAGAAAATTTTTCTAGGAAGAGAGTGGCCATTGATTGCATTTACCTATACCAAAGCGGGAGATCTGTTTAGCGCCCAAAAATTCAACTACAGTAAATACGATCTGTCGGCTCGCTTTCAGTTTAAACATCGCCCGAAAGGCAAAACACGTTTGGCGATTCATGCAGGCTGGGTAGATGGTTTGGCTCCTTATGGTAGATTGTACAATGGAAGAGGTGCCCAGCAGGTGGAAGGAGTTTTTGTAGATGAGTTCTTTCAAACCATGAAACTGTACGAGTTCACCGCTTCTCGTTATGCCAGCATCTTTTTGAATCACAACTTTGGCAATGTGTTTTTCGATACTCGCTACAGCAAACCCGAGTTGGTAATTTACCAACACGCAGGTATTGGCGATTTGGAAAATAGAAACAATCACGTCAGCACCACGCTGGAGTTCAAACCATTCGATAAAGGATTTGTGGAGTCCGGAGTTGGCTTTAATAATCTGCTGCGCTGGAAGTATTCGAATGTGGCCTATTATGGCTTGGGAGGTGCTGTATTTTATCGCTATGGCGATTATCAATTGGCCAAAACAACTGATAACTTATTCTTCCGAATTACTTTTAACATTGCCTTTTAAAACCAAAACTACATTGCTCAAGAACTTTTCTTAACTTAACTTTTCCAATTCATAATAAACCCACCACACAAATTCATAATCATGCAACTCGTAATTCAAAACCTCAGTAAAACCTACGCCAATGGCGTGCAGGCATTAAAAGATGTTACCCTTACTATCAACCAAGGTATGTTCGGATTACTCGGCCCGAATGGCGCTGGCAAGTCTTCACTCATGCGTACGATCTCTACGCTGCAAGAGGCGGATAGCGGCTCCATTATGCTTGGAGACATTAATGTGCTAAAGCAAAAGGAAGAGGTGCGAAAAATTCTGGGTTACTTGCCACAAGAGTTTGGTGTGTATCCTAAAATTGATGCAGTCACACTGCTTGATCACTTGGCTGTGCTGAAAGGAATTAGCAACAAAGGAGAACGCAAAGCACTGGTAGAAGCTCTTTTGAACAAAACGAATTTGTGGCAAGCACGAAATAAAAATTTAGGTGGGTATTCAGGTGGTATGAAGCAGCGATTCGGTATCGCACAAGCTTTGATCGCAAATCCAAAACTGATCATTGTAGATGAGCCTACTGCTGGGTTGGACCCTGCCGAGCGCAATCGCTTTTTAAATTTGCTTTCCGAAATCGGAGAAAACACGATTGTGATTCTATCTACTCACATTGTGGAAGATGTAAAAGAACTTTGCACGGACATGGCCATCATCAACAAAGGCCAGGTGCTTTACAAAGGCAGTCCGCTAAATGCGCTTGCAGAGGTTGAAGGAAAAGTTTGGAAAAAGAGAATTAATAAATCTGAACTGGAAAGTTATCGCGCAAAGTATAACGTCATCTCTGAACGTATGATTGGAGGTAACCCTATTATTTCGGTACTGAGTGATCAACTACCGGAGGATGGATTTAATCGCGTGCCGGCCGATTTAGAAGATGTGTACTTCTCACATATTTTTGGCGGGATCCAAAAAGAAACCGTTGCTTAGTTTATAAACTGATTCAATCATTACGATTAAAACTATGTTTAAAAGTATTTTTCTATTCGAATTAAACTACCGAAAAGCGCGAGCCGCTAATTATATCTATTTCGGTATTATGTTCTTGCTATGTTTTTTAGCGGTAACTACCGATGTTGTTCAAATCGGTGGAGCCGGGGTCAAGTAAAAGAAAACGCTCCGATTGTGATTGGGCAAATGATTGCCATCATGGGCTTTTTCATGACACTGATTTCATCGGCTATCATGGGCGTTGCCGTTCTGCGCGACTTTGAGCACAATACAGAAGCCATCCTTTTCAGCACACCTATCAAAAAATTCCATTACCTGATGGGGCGCTTCTGGGGATCATTCGTAGTGTTACTGTTGGTGGCATCCAGTTTACCCATTGCATTAATGCTAGGCGACTTGTGGCCCACACGTGAGGCCGAACGCTTGCTGCCTTTCAACTTAGCCACGTATTGGAATCCGTTTTTTATTTTCGTAGTGCCCAACATGTTTTTTACTGGCGCGATTTTCTTTGCCAGCGGTGCGCTTTCGCGAAAATCAATTGTCATTTACACACAAGGTATATTGTTGTTGGTGCTATACATTGGTACCAGTTCATTACTACGTGATCTGGAACAAAAAGAAATTGCCGCGTTGTTAGATCCATTCGGAGTAAGAGCGTTTGGTTTTTACACACAATATTGGACACCGGGTGAAAGAAATACTTTGCAAATTCCTTTCGAAGGATACATTCTTTACAATCGTCTGCTTTGGGTTGGCGTGGGTATTGTGATCTTGTTGATCAACCATTTCGCATTTAGTTTTAATGTCGTTCGTGGGTCGTTCTTCAAAACTAAAGCCATAAAAGATAAAGCAGTCCAAATTAAACCGGAGGAAATAAAAATTCCAGTGGCAAGGCAATACACGAATTTCTCAACGCATATAGGGCAACTTATCAAACTCACTATTTTCTATTTCAAAATGGTGTTTAAAGAAATTCCATTCTTAGCCATTGTGATTGCCGGAATTCTATTGTTGCTGGTCAATGCGATTAACCTCAATGAATTATTTGGGACAAGTTCATATCCTACAACTTACACCATTCTGGGTTTACTCGGTGGCTTCAATTTATTCTTCCTGATTATCTCCGTTTTATATACTGGTGAACTTGTATGGAAAGAACGTTCAGTCAATCTGAATTTGATTATCGATGCGATGCCTATGCCCGACTTCATCAGTTTGATTTCTAAATTTTTGGGACTGCTCTTGGTATACATCGTTCTGATAGCAGGTCTGATTGTTACCGGCATTTTCATTCAAATGAGCTATGGATACTATAAGTTTGAATTGGGCATTTACATCGGAACTTTGTACACAGAAACATTAGCATTCTTAGTTCTGTATACACTGCTTTCTATGTTTATTCATGTGATGGTGAACAATAAGTTTCTTGGATTTGCTGTAGCCGTTGCTTTCTTCGTTTTAGTTTCTTTCTTTGGGCAATTGGGGTTAGAGCATCCGCTATTCCAATTCGGTAACGGCAGTTTAGGCACATATTCTGACATGAATGTGTATGGTCACTTTGTCACACCTTTCAGTTGGTTTCAAATTTACTGGCTTGCCTTCGTAGCATTTCTATTTGCTATTGCTGTTATCTTTTCATCACGCGGATCCGAAGATGTAATTAATATGCGCTGGAAAGCCGGAAAGCTTCGACTGACGCGTCCATTGATGGCATTGATTATTTCATCCGTTGCTATTTTCGTGTCAAGCGGATTCTATATTTTCTATAATACGAATGTGGTGAACGAATACTCGAATAAAGATGAGCGAGAAGCACTGCAGGTGGATTATGAGAAAACACTGAAGAAATTTGAATTCACTCCTCAGCCACGAATTACTCATATCAATTTAAAGGTGGATGTTTTTCCAAGCACCCGTGATTTCACAGCTGAAGGATATTTCTACTTGAAAAATAAAACCAATGCACCTATTTCTGACATTCATATTCAAGAAAATGCATCCAGCTTGGTTAAAACAGAAAAGTTAGAGTTCAATCGTAAAAATGGTATCAAAGAAAAGTTTGATAAGTTTAAATACACGATTTACCATTTAGCCGATGCACTGCAACCTGGTGATAGCGTAAGAATGGATTTTAAGACCATATTCAAAACCAACGGTTTCACCGAAACGAACGCATCGAATACGAATGTTGTCTATAACGGAACCTTCTTCAATAATTTGTATTTCCCTACCCTTGGATACAATGAGAATTATGAAATGAGTGACGACAATGATCGCAAAGAGAAAAAGCTACCAGCTAAAGAGCGGATGATGGAGCGCAATGATCCGCGTGGCTTAGCACAAAGCTTATTTGGCGATGATGCCGATCATGTTCAATTTGAAATTGTGCTTAGCACCGATAAAGATCAGGTGGCCATTGCTCCCGGATACTTGCAAAAAGAATGGGAAGAAGGTAGTCGCAAATATTTCCAATATAAGATGGATGCCCCAATGTGTAATTTCTTCTCCATTATCTCAGCTCGTTATGAAGTGAAGCGTGATCAGTGGAACGGCATCAACTTAGAAATTTATCACCACAAAGGGCATGAATACAATATTGATAAAATGATGGAAGGGATGAAAGATGCCCTGGCGTATTACTCTAAAAATTTCAGCCCTTACCAATACCGTCAAGTTCGAATTCTGGAATTTCCTCGCTACTCAACATTTGCACAGTCATTTGCCAACACCATACCGTTCAGCGAAGGCATCGGTTTCATCGCAAAGATTGAAGACCAGGATAAAGATATTGACTATCCGTATTACGTAACGGCACACGAGGTGGCACATCAATGGTGGGGACATCAAGTGATGGAAGCGGGCGTAAAAGGAAATGCCATGCTCAGCGAAAGCATGTCGCAATATTCGGCACTAATGGTATTGAAGCAAAAATTCACACCTGAAATCATCGAGCGCTATCTCAAATATGAATTAGATCGGTATCTATCTGGAAGAGCAGGCGAACGTAAAAAAGAACAACCGCTGGAAATGGTAGAAGGTCAGGGCTACATTCACTATCAAAAAGCTTCATTGATATTCTATGCTTTACAAGACTATATCAGTGAAGACAGTGTAAATGCTGCTTTCCGCAGATATAATCAGCAATGGAGATTCAAAGATTCACCGTATCCAACCTCTGCTGATTTGTTGAAAGAGATTCGCAAAGTAACACCCGACAGCATGCAATATCTGATCAAGGATATGTTTCAAACAATCACTCTTTTTGAAAACAAGACAGATTCAGCGTTCTACCAAGAGAAAGGTAAAGACAATTTTGAAGTAACGCTTTACACCACCGCTGAAAAAGTGCGTGCTGACAGTGCAGGTATTGAATCTTCGGTGGCCATCAACGATTGGATCGACATTGGCGTTTATGGAAAAAATAAGGCTGGTAAGGACAGCTTGATCTATTTGAAAAAACATAAGATCACCAAAAAGGAAAACCAGTTTAAGATAACCGTCAATTCAAAACCAAGGAAAGCAGGCATCGATCCGCTGCATAAGCTAATCGACCGTCACTCGAACGACAACAGCAAAGGATTAGTGAAGAAAGAAAAGTAATAGTTTAATAAACTCAGATTAGAGGTTGCCCTAAAAAGCAACCTCTTTTTTTTATCAACTACCACAACTTGCCACACATTTAATGTGGCTGATGTAGATCTTGGCCGTCAAACTTCTACCTCAAAGACGCTGCCTTTTCAAAGCCAGATAACCTCACCCGCGGTTACCTCAGTCGCAGAAAATTTCATTTAAAGGGGTTGGCAGGCAGGTCTTAATCATACTTTCGGAACCTATTGACCTGATCGATCCATTTTTTTTTGTAAATTTTACCTTTTAAATTAAACGAAGTAGGCTGAATTTAATCAGACCTTCCTAAACATTACTCCCATGAAGAAATCTCCCCACATTTTTTGGATGCTAGCTTTATGCCTCTTTATTATCCCGCATCTTAATTTTGGTCAATCTGTAGGCGTAGGAACTAATAATCCGAACCCCTTTGCCATTCTGGATATCACTGCTCCTAATAAAAACCAAGGCATGCTGATGCCTCGCCTCACAACCGCTGAGCGAACAGCTTTAGGCACATCCATTTCGGGCAGCGCCAGCCCCAACGCGAGTAATTCATTGCTTGTCTATGATACCGATTTGCAAACCTATTTTTATTGGGATAGTGGCGTTTGGAGTTCGCTAACGGGTGGAACCAATGC
>JABFSO010000041.1 GCA_013140555.1 Cyclobacteriaceae bacterium
GGTTTTTAGATGAACGAGCCCTTTGCTCTTATGCATTTTTACTTCAAAGTGTTGAAGCATGAAAGTGTTCATTCGGTTTTCTGCCATCGATAGTAACTTTTCATCTTGGCGAGAGGGTAAGAAGACGGTAACATCCAACACGGCTTGCACAAATAACTCTTGTTGGCAAAAACGCTGAACCGATTCCTTAAAAAAATCAGACCATTCCTGTTGGTATTTTTCTGAATGATCCCGGCCATCCCAAACAAATTCCAATTGACTATCGCCCCATTTGTAGCGATAAACACCCGCTACATTTTGATAGAAAACTTCCAGTGGCTGAAGATTGAGGAGTTTGTAATTCTGAATTTTAAGTGAGAAGGCATCTTTAAGGCCAAGTGGATTTCGCTGATATTCGTAAGCTTCTTTTACCCGATCAAAAAGATAGAAGAGCAATTTATCTTGCAAGGCGAGTTGCGCCTCTTCCAGAAGATAGTTTTTGTCCAGCGGAAAAAATTTGCGTAGCACCGGCAGATCGTTTGGCAAAAGTAATAAAATTAACTGTTGTATTGCTCACCGTTCTTAGGTTAATTACTGATTCAATCATTCAACAAATGACAAAGCGAAACAAAATTCTATTGGCAATAGCGCTGATTCTCGTGGCAATTCAACTAATCAGACCAGCGCGTAATAACGGTGAAGCCATGGGGCCAAACGACATTTCGAAAGCCTATCAAGTGCCTGCCGAAGTACATACTGTTTTGCAACAATCATGTTACGATTGTCACAGTAACAAAACCAATTATCCGTGGTATGCCAATATTCAACCCATCGGTTGGTGGCTGCAAAGTCACATAAATGATGGAAAGCGCCATCTCAATTTTTCTGAATACGGAACCTATGCCGAGAAAAAAGCCAAACACAAATTTGAAGAAATTGAAGATGCCGCAGCCAATGGCTGGATGCCGATGGAAAGCTATTTATGGATGCATCCAGAAACGAAGTTGACACCCGATCAGTCTAAAGCAATTGCCCAATGGGCCGGAGCTTTAAAGTAACGTAGTCTTTTCAAAAAGAAAGTCAGGCTGCTGAGGCCTGACTTCCCAAAATTAAGTCTATGTCAGTTTTTTGTTATCGCGATGCTTCGCTGCTAAGCAATGGCCCGAAGAAGATGGCGTTCATCATAATTTTGTTGGTGCCATACCAGAAAGCCCGGAACGATAAATTCTCCGTAAATCCAATCACACGCCCTCTTCCAATGGCAGCAATTCCTAAGCTGGAAGAATTTTTGAGGCGAGCATAATTCGGTTTAGAAATATAACCACTCAGTAATGGATTGGATCCGAAAGTAAGCGGATTAGCGTATGATCCACTGGCTTTGCTCAAAAAGATGTTGTTGGGTTTGAACAACGCAATTTTGGAAGAACTAAATCCGTATAGCAGTGGGTTGGTTAAATCAGCATCGGCCTCGAAAATAGCTCCGCTTGTTTCTTGCGCTCCACGATTTTCATCAATGTCAGCATACGGTTTTGGCTTCTGTTCTTTCTTGCTATCGTCTTCTTTTTTTACTTCAAATTTGCCGAGCCCCGTAGATTGAAACCAGTTGATTGCACTTTCAAACCCAATCACAAGGCCGCCATTCTGAATCCAGGTTTTTAGTTTTTCTTTGGCGCTTTCGCTGATGGCATTGTAGTTCCCCTCCGGAATGATCAAGGTATTGTAACGATTGATATTCGTTGTGTTGAACACGTTAATCGGCAACAGCGTTACCGGAATTTCATAACGTGTATCGAGAACGTGCCAGATTTCTCCTGCATCGGTGGCAGAGATGCCACTCTCAACCAGCATGGCAATTTCAGGTTTTTTCAATGATAAGAAGGAAGGGCTACCTAATGATACGCCCTTAAAATCTAAGCCTGTTGCAAGGGCGTACACATCCAATCCATCTTTTTCGGTAATCTCTTTCATATAGACTTGAAGCTGATCGGGCAATCGTTCTTGGTGATCTACTGAAATCAGCAAGCTTCCCCGTTCAAATTTTTTGCCATCGGCATAGAAATTTTCGGTGGCTACTTTTACACGCACGTTTTTGCTCAGCAAGCGATACGTTGCCCGTGGCACATAGTATCCAAATGGCTCTATCACGTAAGCATAATCTCCTTTTCCAATGATTTTCCCTTCCGGAGATTGGAGATTGGTAATTTTCTCGCCCAATGCAGGCATTACTTTTTGTTCTTCGTAATCAATGCCGAAAGCGAGTGGCAAAGTCCAACTGGAAATATCATAAAACAGACTGTCTTTAAACTGCGTACGCTTTTCAAACATCGATTTGATCAAACGATATTGGGGTTGGTTCAGAGGAATAACATAACCGGATTCATTCTCTACATTTTTTCCTGCCAAGGTTAGATTTCCGGTTGGTTTATAAAATGCGATTTGTTGACGTGCCAGCATTTCACCAAAGTGAAACAACTTCATTTTGTCTTTTGGCGAACTGACCACAATCGCTTTTACAGGATCTTTGACCGCTTCCGCGGAAGCGGTGGAATAAAAATCACGTTGATATTCTAATAACTCTACGCGCATTTCATTCACTGCCTTTAGTGTGCTGAGTGCGGTTGTAAACTGGTTGCGGATGGTAAAAGGAAATCGCAAGACCCCATTCACACTTTCCTGCGCATGACCGCGTGAACTGGCTTGCTCGAATAAAATTCCGATGGCTCCTTGCACATCCGGAAACGTGGAGCCTTTGCCATAATAGAAATCATCATACCCTTCTTGTGTGTAATACAGAGAGCCAATTTCATCCAGGGCCTTCGCATGAAAAGCGCCAATCTTTTTGGTTAGCTCCAGATTTTTTTCAGGTGTGAGCGGATGCATTCTGGAAGGCACACCTGGTTGAAAGAAGAACGTGGCGTTGGTTCCCATTTCATGATGATCTGTCAGTACGTTGGGTTTCCATGCATGGAATTTTTTCACACGTGCTTGCGACTCCGGATGTTGGGCAACCAGCCAATCGCGATTCAAGTCGAACCAATAATGATTGAAGCGCCCGCCAGGCCAAGCTTCGTTGTGTTCTACATCGTTGGGATCGGCATTGACTAGTTTACTCTTGCGGGCATTCACCCACGCAGAAAAACGTTGTAATCCGTCCGGATTAAAACTGGGGTCAAAAAGAATGATGGTATTGGATAAGTAGTTTTCAATTTCCGGGCCTTGGGCGGCTGCCAGATAATATGCGGTTAAGAGAGCCGCATTGGCACCGCTGGCTTCATTGCCATGAATGCTATGACCGATGTAAAACACGGCAGGCATGTTTTTAACATTTACGCTGCCCGATTTTTGCGGGTCAGATAGAAGCGCATGTTCGGCTCGAATAGACTCTATATTTTGATGGTTTTTGGGCGATGTGATAGTAAGAAGCAGAATAGGGCGCGTTTCGTGCGATTGACCGATCACTTCCAATGAAATTCTGTCAGACGCTTTGTCCAGCGCCATCATATAGTTTACCAGTCGGTCGTGGGTAATATGCCATTCGCCCACTTGGTGGCCTACTACCGATTGCGGGTTGGGAATAGCCGGATTGAGCGAAGTATTTGGCGGAAAGTAGTAGGAGAGATCAACTTGCGCCCAAGTAGTAGCGCTGTTAAGGACAGCCAGAAAAACGAGCAGTTTTTTCATTTCAAGTATAGCTTTAATTAATAGATCAAATTTTCGCAATTTCTTCGTTTTTACAACAGAATAAGGGATAAGCGGTATTTCAATGTTACCAAATTGTTAAGAAAATGAGCAAAAGATTTAAAGTAAACAGCGTAAAGAAGTAACTTGAAAAGGATACTTTTGCCCCCGATTAAAACCCGATTTATTTATGAGAAAACATTTACTGTTAACAATCTCTTTGCTGATCATGTCCGCAATTGGCGTGATGGCTCAGGGTATCACATCCTCCTCCATGGCAGGAATTGTAACTGACCAGAAAGGTGATGCATTGCCTGGATCTAATGTTGTTGCCACTCACATTCCTTCTGGAACTGAGTATGGTATTTCAGCTCGTGGAGACGGCAGATACAACCTTAATGGATTGCGCGTTGGTGGACCTTATACTATTAAGGTCTCGTTTGTTGGTTATAAAGACCAGTCTAGAGAGAATATTTTTCTTGAGTTAGGACAAACATTGGTTGTTGACTTTAAGTTAGCCGATGAGTCTACAGAATTAGCAGCAGTAGTTGTTTCTGGTGCACAGGACCCCGTTTTAAACTCTGAGAAAATAGGAGCTTCATCAAACTTTGGTGTTGGACAATTGCAACGCCTGCCATCGATTGGTAGAGATTTTCGCGATTTCAGCAGTTTAACTCCTCAAGCAGGTTCAAACTTTAGCTTTGGTGGAAGAAGTAATTTGTACAATAACCTAACGATTGACGGAGCAACTCAAAATAACGTATTCGGGTTAAGTCCAATTCCTGCAGGTCAATCGAACACCACTCCATTTAGCTTGGATGCGATTCAAGAGGTTACAGTGCAGTTATCTCCTTATGATTTAAGACAAGGAAACTTTACAGGTGCAGGTATTAGTGCTGTTACACGAAGCGGTACAAATGAATTAGCGGGTTCTGTATATTACTTTACACGGAATGAGAGCTACGCAGGTAGCAAAGTAGATGGCGTGGAATCACCCATTCCAAGTTTTACATTCAACAACTACGGTTTCCGTTTAGGAGGCCCAATCATTAAAAACAAATTGTTTTTGTTTGTGAATGCAGAGTTCGAAAAGAGAACAGACCCTGCTTACACATTTTCTGTAAGACCTAGTGGATCGACTACACAAGCGGCTAACCAAACGCAAGCAACTGATGATAATAATCCACTTACGGGTATTGCAGGTGTGAGAGATTTTTTGCTTACCACAGGTTATGACCCTGGCGTTTACAAGGATTTTAATCGTGCTACTGAAAGTCAACGCTATGTGGCTCGTTTGGATTATAACATCAGCCAAAATCATAAATTGACTGTTCGCGGTAATGTTACGAATGCATTCCAAGATGTTCCACCAAGCACTTCAGGCGGATTTGTAGGAGGCCCTCCCGGAGGTCGCGGAAATAACAATAACGTGTTGTCTTTCTCTAAGTCATTCTACAGAATAAATAATAATCAATTTTCCGTTACTGCTGAGCTAAACTCAACCTTCAAAGGGGGATTATTTACAAACAGCTTGGTAGTTGGCTATAGCTCCTTTAAAGATTTTCGCCAAGATGCGGGTGGTGTTGATACGCCAAGCAGACCATTAGTGGATATTTTAGGACCCAATGGTCAAAACATGATTACGTTTGGCCCAGATCCATTTACTCCAAACAACAAGTTGGATCAGGAAGTAACTCAAATCAACGACTTCTTCTCAATTTACCTTAAAAACAACACAGTTACTGTAGGTACTGCCAATGAGCTTTATAGCTTCAACAACGTATTTACGCAGGTTGTAAACGGAGTTTATCGTTACAATAGCATTGCAGACTTTATTGGAGATGCCACTTCAACGATAACGGCTAATTTCCGCCCGGCACAATATACTATTCAATATGTAGGTGTTCCAGGAGGCCCAGCAGCAACGGCTGCAAAATGGTCTGCGTTGCAATTCGGTTTCTTTGCTCAAAATGAATATACAGGAATCAAAAATTTAAAGATCACGGCTGGTATTCGTGTGGATATCCCAACGTATTTGACAGATTTGCCTCAAAACAATTATGTAAATTCACTCAATTTCCAAGGTGAAAAATTAAGAGTAGGTGCATGGCCTCAAGTGCGCCCTTTATTCTCACCAAGAGTAGGATTTAATTACGATGTAAAAGGAGACAGAACAACACAATTACGTGGTGGTACAGGTATCTTAACGGGTCGTGTTCCTTTCGTTTGGTTATCCAACGCGGTAAGTAATAACGGCTTGTTCTTCGGTCAGCTTAACTTAACTGGCAATGCAGTGCCTTTTGACAACGCAGGAGATGGAATTCCTTACAATTACAGCTCTACACCTTATACAGCTAGTTCAGAATTGTATTCCAACTTGGCCGCTGGAACACCTCAGCTAATTACCAATCCGCTGGATAGAAACTATGGCCGCCCTGCTGTAACAGCTGGTATCAACGCAATTGCTAAAGATTTTAAGTTCCCGCAAGTATGGAGAACCAATTTAGCCATTGATCAAAAGCTGCCTTACGGTATCGTGGGTACTTTAGAGTGGATTTATACAAAGGACATCAATGCAGTTGTAATGCGCGATGCAAACTTGGCTAATCCTGTAGGAACGTTGCAAGGAGATGGCAGACCGTTATATGGTGCGGTAGGTGCTGACAGAGCTATCATTGCAAACGACAGACGTGTAAGTGGTGATATAACTCAGGCATTGGTTTT
>JABFSO010000263.1 GCA_013140555.1 Cyclobacteriaceae bacterium
GCGGAGGAAACACATATTTTTCGGTAATCTTTAATGCTTGAAACCCATAATTGAGAGCCGATCCAAAATCACTACGCTCATAAGCCAATTCTGCTTTGTTCAATTTGCACATGATTTGGTGATAGTAATCTTCCAGTTGGTAAGAAGCATCACACATCTTTTCATAGTAAGCATTCGACAAGTCGAATTTGAGCAGATTTTTGTAAGCTTGCCCATAAATACTCCATACATCCATTTGCACATACTTATTGGTTAGCATGCCGTCCGTAAGGTAGCTGCTGGCCGAATCCAGAACGGTAATAGCCTCTTCATTTCTCCATTGCAACACATAAATGGAACCGATATTTTTATAGATGGTAGCTCGATCGGGTGTACTTAGTTTAGCAAAATTTTTGAGACCCATTCGGTAGAAGTAAAGGGCGGAATCATAGATGGCCTGATCACGATAGCAGTTTCCCAGCAAAACCGAATTATAAACTTCATCTGAAAAACTACCACTCACTGCTAACTTGCTTGAAAGCCGATAGTAGCGAATAGCCTCTTTAAATCGAGACTTACTGGAATAGCCAAGCCCAACCATTGTGTAGCTATACTTTAACCCCTTGGTGTAATCAGTTTTTTTGGCGAGTAGCATAGCTTCATTCGCATAAGTAGACGCCAGGCTATCATCAAAGTCGTAGTACTGATATGCCAATTGATTTAGTGCATCTACCCGCTGTGTTACAGTAAGCTTAGGATTTTGCAGTAAGATCTTCAGGCTGTCTTTTGTATCAGGCTGTGCAAACAGGCAAGTTGCCGGTAAAAGAATAAATAGGAGCCATATAGTAAGTTTAAGGTTCATGGGGAGAAGTCTAACAAATTACAAAAACAAAATGACTTACCAGCAATTGAACTGAATGGCAAAATGAGTGTTATTTATGAACTAAAAAAACTACATTTATAGGAATGCCCATTATGAGCCGTTTCAGTCTACAAAGTTGGTTGTCGCTGTCCGACTTGCAGCGCGAAAAAACGAAAGACTATCGGAATATTGTGATTATCCAAATCATCATCGTTTCGGCAGGCTTAGTTCTTTCCGAGCCTGTTTTGAAGGACTCTCGAAGCGAAGTTTCCAAACTGATCATTTCCATCTTTTCTTTTTTTGCAGCGGTATATGCATTCCTGCAGTGGGATTTACTTCGGAATTTTACGAAGAACCGGGTGCTGATTATTGGAATATTGGTGGCCCTCAGTATCACCATTTTCACCGGCATTCTGGGCGAATTTCCGTATTATCACATCATCGAAATCAGCAATCGCCAGGCCTATCTCCTATTCCTTCACGGGGTGCTTTTTCCGATTGAATTAACCGTTATCAGTTTTGCAGTGCATGATCTTTTTTCCGGAGACTATCTTACACCCGACAAACTGTGGGGTGCCGCCTGCATATTTTTAATGATCGGTATATCTTTTGGAAGTTTGTACGATTTAATTTCGATTGCTGTACCCGGAAGCCTGGGTACAACAATTGAATTAGGATTTCCTAACTATGCAGAGTGTGTGACTTATAGCTTTAGCATTTTAGGTGGCATCGACTCCGGATTACAACCCACCCGGTTAATTCGAAATATTAGCATTCTCGAAGCCGTGTGGGGTGGTTTGTACGGCATGCTGATCATTGGCAAACTACTTGGCTTACCACGAAAAGAATCTTCAACTGAAAACAAATAAACTTATGAATAATAGTAAACTCCCGTTCATCATCCTTGGCATAATCGGTTTTTTCATTGTGCTCGCACTATCGTCAAATCTGTTTTATACCATTGGACCATCCGAAAAGTGCATCATCTTTTATCCATTCGGAAAAGGCCTTGACAAAGAAAATGTGATTGGCCCCGGTTATCACATGAAGGCACCTTGGAATGAAAAAACGGTATACGATGTGTCTGAAATTTCATCCGATGAGAATATGGATATAACTGACAAAAATGGCTTGCCCATTCACGTAGATGTTACTGTCCGTTTTTCACCTCAAATCGATAAAATCGGTTTCCTACATGAAAAGTTTAAAGGCGAATACCAAGCCCGATTTGTAACACCGGAAGCACGATCTATTACTCGGCAAATTATGGCTCAATTTACAGCCGAAGAAATTTATTCCACCAAGCGAGCAGAAGTGGAAGCCACCATTAAATTGGAAACGGAAAAAAAATTCAAAGCTAATTATGTAAACTTTATTGATATTCTAATTCGTTCTATCAAGCTGCCTGAACAGATTAGAACTTCTATTGAAAATAAACTCCAGCAACAACAGGAGGCACTCGCTTACCAATATCGCCTCGATAAAGAAAAAAGCGAAGCAGAAAGAAAGCGCATTGCAGCGGAAGGCGAATCGCGCGCCAATAATATCATCAACAACAGTTTGACTGACAAGCTATTGAAAATGAGAGGCATAGAAGCAACACTTGAACTTTCCAAATCGCCCAATACAAAAGTAATTGTAATTGGCTCAGGCAAAGACGGCATGCCGTTGATCCTCGGCAATAACTAAATATGCAACACTATTTTTTTCTCATGAGTCTACCATTTATCTTTAAAACCAAAGCTTAAAACCAATTCGTATGGCGAAAACCGCAGATCTGATAATAGACGGAAAAACGTACAAACTACCCATTGTAGAAGGCACCGAAAATGAAGTGGCTGTAGACATCAGCAATCTTTTAGAAGAAGCCGGTGTCATCACCCTCGACTTTGGCTACAAAAATACCGGAGCGACCAAAAGCGCGATCACCTTCTTAGATGGTGACAAGGGAATTTTGCGCCACCGTGGTTATTCCATTGAAGATTTGGCTGCCAAATCTTCGTTTCTGGAAGTTGCCTACCTGCTGATTTTTGGTGAACTGCCCATGCAAGATCAATTGGATAAGTTCTCTGACGATATCAAGCGCCACACCATGGTGCACGAGGACATTAAAAAGATTTTGGATGGCTTCCCGTCATCTTCTCATCCTATGGGTGTGCTCGCTTCTATGTTCTGCGCACAAACTGCATTCTACCCCGAATCATTAGATCCCAATCGCTCAGCCGAAGGAGTTTATTTAAGCATCGTTCGCTCATTGGCTAAAATGCCAACATTTGCAGCGTGGGCTTATAAAAACGCCATGGGGCATCCGGTTAATTATCCGGACAACTCTCTCAACTATACAGCTCGTTTCCTGAAAATGCTTTATGCACTTCCTGCCGAGCAGTACGAAGTGGACCCTGTTGTAGCCGATGCCTTGGATAAGTTGTTAATCCTGCATGCCGACCATGAACAAAATTGTTCAACATCTACAGTTCGCATAGTAGGTTCTTCCAAGGCCAGCATCTATTCTTCTATTTCTGCCGGTATCAATGCCCTTTGGGGACCATTGCATGGAGGTGCCAACCAAGAAGTGATTTTGATGCTTGAAGCTATCCGTAAAGATGGCGGTGACACCGAAAAGTGGATTAACAAAGCAAAAGATAAAAACAGTGGCTTCCGCCTGATGGGCTTCGGTCACCGTGTTTACAAGAACTTCGACCCTCGCGCCAAGATCATTAAGAAAACTGCCGATGATGTGTTAAACAAACTCGGAGTTAATGACCCGGTTCTGGATATAGCATTGAAGTTAGAAGAAGTTGCTTTACGCGATCCTTACTTTATCGAACGCAAGTTGTATCCAAACGTAGACTTCTATTCTGGTATCATCTACCGCGCTTTAGGCATTCCGGTAGATATGTTTACTGTTATGTTTGCGATGGGTCGTTTGCCGGGATGGATCGCTCAGTGGAAAGAATTGCGCGAGAACAAAGAGCCAATCGGTCGTCCTCGTCAGATTTACACTGGTCAGAATTTAAGAGAATACGTTCCAATCGAAAAGAGATAAGATTTTAAAGATGGATATTCAGGCGGAGAAGCTTCAGTTAATTTCATGGCTTTCTTCACTTAACAATCCCGAGATTATTAAACAATTGGTTGCCATCAAAAAAAAGGAAACCGATTGGTGGGATGAAATAAGTGAGGCGGAAAGAAGTGATATTAAAGAAGGCTTGGATCAGGCAGATCGTGGTTTTGTAGTTCCCCACCAACTTGTGATGGAGAAGTACAAACATGGAATATCAGATCGTTTGGACGCCTAAAGCAATTGCCGGATTTGATGAAGTAGTTGACTACCTCAAAATTCATTGGACTGATCGGGAGCTAACTAATTTTATCGATCAAACCAATGAGTTTTTGAGGCTGCTTCAAGCTCATCCTCATTTGCTTCAGAAAACATCAAAATATAAAAACGTACATCACGGGCCTCTCACTAAATTTACGATTGTCACCTATCGGGTCAAAGAACGAAAGGGACAAATCGAAATTATCAACATCCGTGATGCTCGAAGAAAACCCAACTAACTATGGCATTACTTGATGATTTTAACGCGGCTGTCGCTCAATCTAAAGAGCTGACGAAACGCCCCTCCAATGAAGAACTGCTGGATTTATATGCTTTATTCAAGCAAGCTACCGATGGCGATGTGACAGGCGAGCGCCCCGGTGGTTTTGATTTTAAAGGCATAGCCAAGTTTGACGCGTGGGCTTCAAAAAAAGGTATTTCCAAAGATCAGGCCATGACAGACTATGTGGCATTGATGAGTAAGCTGCGCGAAGCATACACTTAATCGCTTTACCGGTTTATAGTACCAAACCCATGAACCTTTTTTATTTACCTGGAATAATCGAAGGAATCTATTTCCTCGATGAAGAAGAATCACGTCATGCCGTGAAAGTTTTGCGAATGGGAGCCGGTGATCCGCTTACGCTGGCGGATGGAAAAGGAACATGGTACTACGCTCGCATCAAAAATGCCGATGCCAAAAAATGCACATTCGATGTCCTCGAGAAAAAGTACTTCTCTAAAAAGGACTACTGCATCCATCTGGCCATTGCCCCTACCAAAAATGCCGATCGCATCGAATGGTTGGTGGAGAAAAACGTTGAGATGGGCATCGATGAAATCAGCTTTATGCAATGCCAGACTTCCGAGCGAAAAAACGTCAATATCGAGCGGATCGAAAAGATTGCCGTCAGCGCCATGAAGCAATCACAACAAGCGTGGCTGCCGGTTATCAATGCATTAAAGCCCTTTCGGGAAATTATTCAACAACAAGCCGATCAAAAATTTATCGGGTATGTGGATGCTAGCAATCCGCATCATTTAAAAGCATTGGCTCAACCGAAAAAGAAATATCTCATTCTGATTGGCCCGGAAGGTGATTTTTCAAACGAAGAGCTGGAATTGGCGCAGAAAAATGGGTTTGAAAAAATCAGTCTCGGAACAAACCGCCTGCGCACGGAAACGGCCGGAATGGTAGCCTGCCAGGTTTTGAACCTTATCAACAGCTAAGAAAAGAATCGCTAAATTCGGGGCTTGAACAGCTAATACCATGTCAGCTTCCGAAGCGAAAGAAAAAATACAAGCACTCAGTGATCAGATCAATTATCACAACCATCTCTATTACAATCAAAACAAATCAGAGATTAGCGATTTTGAATTCGATCAACTGCTGCGAAGCCTGATCGATCTTGAAAATCAGTTTCCTGAATGGAAGCAACCAGACTCCCCCACCCAACGCGTGGGTGGCACCATCACGAAAGAATTTGAAAACGTTGTCCATCAATATCCGATGCTTTCGTTGGGCAACACCTACTCTACGGAAGAGTTAATGGAATTTGACGCCAGAGTAGCCAAAGGATTGGAAGGCGAAACGTACGAATATTTTTGTGAATTGAAATTCGATGGTGTCTCCATCAGTTTAATTTACGAAAACGGAATGCTGGCGAAAGGCATCACCCGCGGGGATGGTGTGCGTGGTGATAATGTGATTGCCAATGTAAAAACCATTCGCACGTTGCCCTTGAAAGTGAAAGCAACTACACCAGAGCATTTTGAAGTTCGCGGTGAGGTTTTTCTTTCGAAAGAAGTGTTCAAACAACTGAATAAAGAGCAAGAAGATATTGGCGAAGAAACTTATGCTAACGCGCGAAATACTGCTTCCGGCACTTTAAAAATGCAAGACAGTGCCGAAGTAGCAAAGCGAAAACTCGATTGCTACCTGTATTATTTGTTAGGTGAAGACCTGGATGTAGCCACACATGAAGAAGCGATTCATCAACTGGAAAAGTGGGGCTTTCAGGTTTCGCCCACATATCAAAAATGCGATTCCATACAAGAAGTAATCAACTACATCGCGCAGTGGGAAAAGAAAAGGGCTGATCTCCCGCTCGAAACGGATGGCGTTGTGATCAAAGCAAATAGTCTCGCCCAACAGCAACGACTCGGTGCAACGGCCAAAGTACCACGATGGGCGATCTCCTACAAATAC
>JABFSO010000292.1 GCA_013140555.1 Cyclobacteriaceae bacterium
ATCTTGAGATGGAATGGATCCCAAACCCAATACCGACCAGGCAGCCAGATAGAGCATAATCTCTTTAAAATTCCAGCTGGGTAAAAAACGAAATGTGGTAGGATGCACTTCGGATAAAATAGGCGCAATACCACCAGCTTTGGCAACTAGAATAATAGCCAATGCCAACAAACCCGCGATGATGATAATGCTCTGAATAAAATCGGTAATCGAAATGGCCCACATCCCGCCTATATAGGTGTAAAATGTAACCACCACCGAAGATATCAGTACTCCTTCCCAAACTTCCAATCCAACGACTACATTCAAGATCAAACCCATGGCAACCAACTGAGCCGCAATGTAACCTACATAGGGTGGCGCTAAAAAAATGCTGGCTACCAACTCGGTGCGTTTACCGAAGCGGGCTTGAAAAAAGTCGCCCAACGTGAGTAAGTTCATCCGGTAGAGTTTTCGGGCAAAAAACAATCCGAATAAGACGAGACAAAGGGCCGCACCAAATGGATCTTCAATAACTGAATAAAGACCTCCTTTCAAAAATTCTGATGAAGCACCGAAGACTGTTTCTGAACCAAACCAAGTAGCAAAAAGAGCAGATGAACTTAGAAGAATCGGAAGACTTCGGCCAGCTAACAAAAAATCTCCTGAAGTTTTAACTCTACGCGATGCCCAGTATCCGATCAGGATGGTAAACAATAAGTACGCAATAATGGCAGCAAAGAGCAATTCGGTAACAGGTTATAAAAGATAAAGCTAAATAACTGTCCGATTAAAAACAGAAAAGTCCTGAAAAAATTGAAATCAGCTTTTTCAGGACCTTTCTACGTATTCAAAAATCTAGTTGGCTCCGTCATCAACCCAGCAGGCAATTGCATTAATATCGGACTGAGATAGGCTTCCTCCCTTGGGCATTGATTTACTTTGAGTTGCAGACTTGATTGAAGTAGCCCTTGATTTGATTGCAGATTCGGTAGTCAAAGCAAAAGGTGCAGTTCCTCCACTCACATGGCATCCGCTTACGGCACAATTGGTATTAACAATTGCTTGAACATCGCTAAACTTAATTGAAGATAAAACTTGCACCGTTTGTGTGGTCGTACAGTTTGATGCATCTTTTACAGTAACTTGATAACTACCAGGTGCCAAATTTGAAAATGTAGATGTACTAACAAAGGCTTCAGTGTTCTTTCTGTAGGTCAAGCCTGTGCCAGTTGCATTCACAGTTATTGACCCTGTGCTGGTTCCGCAACCACTTATAGTCTTATCAATGGATGTAATTGCAACAGTAGAGTTTGGTGAAGCCAGAGTAACTTCTTGTGTCTTTTCACAACCATTTTTATCTTTAACCTTGATGGTATATTTTCCAGCGGATAGCCCTGTAAAACCAAGAACACTTGAATAAGCGCCACCTCCTATCGCATACTGATATGGAGTTTCACCACCGGTAGCATTTGGGGTAATCGATCCATCAGAACCTGAACACGTTGTAGGATTAGTAGTTGTTGCTGCTTGTAGCAAAAGAGTTGATTTTGTGCAATCAAAACCTTGAGAGGATTGTGGAGTATCTTTGCTTGAACAAGCCATTAATAAAGCAAGTAAAAACACCCATAATTGGTTAGTCGTAATTCTAAAATTCATAAATAGTAATTGGTTTAGTGTATTTTGTATTTAATGCCTAGAAACAATCCAGTAGTTGATAACATAACTTTGCCTTCTCCTACTCCAGCCATAGGTAATTTTGCAAAGGGTTCAGCTTGCAAGCTCCATCTGTGGGTTAGTTGATAATTTACTCCTAATGAAAGGTTAATCATTTTAAACCATTCATTATTCTTTCCTTCCACTTTGGTATCCCAGTTGCGTGTAGTTGATGAATAGCTTGAATTCGAAACAGTCGAATACTTATACTTTTCACTCAACATCAGATACGAAGAGAAACCAACTCCCGAATAAAAAGAAAAACGAGAGGAAGTTGGAATGCGATAGTACACCATTATTGGAATATCGAGCACCTGACAAGTGCCGTCCAATCCATTTATCTTTTTCCCACTATAAACCAATGCCTCATCCGTCACATACTTCTTATTTGATATAATAGCACCCGAAGACAACGACCAGCGATTCGACAGCTGATACTCGAAGAGTGCTGCGATGTTATATCCAGCGAAAGATGTAGAAGAAAAATTGATGGATGAATTATCCGGAGAAGCCATCACTTTAATAAACCACTTGCCATTTACGCTTGCTTTTTTCGATTCATCTTTCAAGTCGTTTACACCGGATGAATCAGCCTTGCTTACTTTCTTGGCTTGCCCTAAAGTTGAATCAGGGCTCGTCAAAGGATTTATGATTTCGTTGGGCGATTGCCCCTCTTCTTGATTTTTGGTTTCTTCGCTCGATGCTGAAGAATTAATCGTTGTTGGTTTAATGACTGATGCAGATTCCTGATCATTTGAATTAAGTTGTGATTGGCTCGATGGTAAAGTAACTAACTTTAATTCCTCTTCCTTTCCATTGTCCGAAACGGTCTCTACCACATTATGATTTAATGACTGTGCGACTGAAGTTGGCGATGATTGGATGGCTTCCTTTGATTTACTTTGCTGTGGTTGATTGCTGGAAGAAATCACAACCACACGATTTGATGGCTGGATAGCTACCATACTATTGCTTTTAATCTGAGTTGATTTTTTTTGAAAAGAGAGCGAATCTGATTGTACAATTAAAGAGGATGATTCTCCATTCGATAGTTGAGTGTTGGCCGTTGGTTGATTGTTCATCCAAACACCCACACCAATTCCAGATAAAAAGACCAACGAACCAATCCCTGCAATGATTACCCACATGGGCATACGAAAGGATTTGCCCTGCAACTTTTTATTCATCACTTCCCACTCAGAAGGATGATAGGCTGGCTCGTAATTAGCGGCCGCTTCCTTGAACAATGAGTCGATTTCCTCGTCAGTTAGTTTTTTCATAGGAAATCAAATTCAAATTGAACAACATACCTCGGAGGTTCTCGCGCGCCTTCATCAGGTTTGACTTAGAAGTACCCGAAGAAATACCAATGAGCTTGCCAATCTCTTCGTGCGTGTAGCCGTCAATCACATACAAATTAAAAACAGTGCGGTAGGCCGGTGACAGTTGTTGCACCAATTGCATCAACTCTTCGTGCGACAAACGGGTAATCGCTTCTGCTTGCACCGATGAACTTGCGGCCACCTCAATTGATGCATGGTGTTGGTGCTTCAGTTCTTTGCGATATTGATCGATGGATGCGTTGATCATAATCTTGCGCAGCCACCCTTTGAAGGGAGCGTCTTGCTGGTATTGATTGATCTTGGCAAATACTTTCATAAATCCGTCATTGACTACTTCTTTGGCTTCGGCCATGTTTCTCGAATACCGCACACAAATGCTGAGCGCATACGAATAGTAATGCTGATACAGCAATCGCTGACTCTCTCGATCCTTGTTTTTGCAGCCCTGGATCAGCAGATACATTGGGGAGGTATTAGGTTTAAAAAAATCGTAGTCAGGACGAGACCAAATAAAAAAGGGTTGCCTCGAACCTTTAAATTATAAAACAATTGGAAAGAAAATGGAAAAGATGCGACAGGCTAAAAAAGAAAATCCCCCAAAGTCCTTGACCCCGGGGGATAATCCTGTCTATAGTTGGCTTTAATCTGATTCAAAAGTATACGATGGTCATTTCCTACGAAATTCAAGTCCGACTAATCAATAAATAGCCAGATAAATTGCATTTTTTATCGTTGAGTGGTTTTTGCAGAGTCTTTTTGGGCCGAATCAGACTTGAGATATTGCTTCTTTAGACGCTCTTTCAACTGTGATTTAGAGCCCGGAAAGGTGGTCTTGGAGCTAATATCATAACTGAGATAAATCAATCCTAAAAAGAATAAGACACAGATGATTATAAAAATTCGTTTGGATCGAGACATCGGGCAAAATTAATACGTGGCGGTTTCTTAGAGATCAACAATCGGCTAATATAGTTGTTCCGGAAAAATCTCTTCTAAATTGATCTTTAAATCAGGTAATATAATAGAAGATACCTGATCGGTCCGAATGTATGGCTTCAACATGCCTTCGTATTTACCGTTTTCATTCAAGGTATAAATCATGAGCGTTTGTTCCGTTGGGTGAATGACCCAATATTCACGAACACCTGCCTCTTCATATACTTCAAACTTGATGCTCAAATCTTTCGCTGAAGTGCGGGGCGATAAGACTTCAATAATCCAATCGGGTGCACCCAGACAGCCGTGTTCATCAATCTTGGATGGGTTGCAAACAACACATATATCAGGTTGAACTACCGTGGTGATGTCTTTGTCGGCTTTCTTTTTTGGGGACACCGGTAGCCGAACATCAAATGGAGCCATGAAAACCTGACATTTCTTTTTGATCAAATAGTGACCAATTTTAACATGAAGTATACCAGCTACCTGCTGATGAATTGTTCGCGGAGCCGGAGACATTTTATAAATCTTCCCACGAATCAGTTCCATCATGTCCGGAACTGTCCATTTCATGTAATCAGCATAAGTGTAACTTCCGGCATAATCAGGTTCTTCAACTTTCATAATCAGGCTATTTGAACTTCTATTAATCAATGGCCGGGGATTCGCCGATTCGGTATTTCAAAGATAAAAACAAATCGAGTCTGATGCGTTTAAAGGAAGGCATAAAAAAAGGGACCGAAGTCCCTCTTTTTCAATGATGATGCTGAAATCTTACTTCAATTTCTTCACTACTGCTTCGAAAGCGGCAGGATGGTTCATGGCTAAGTCAGCAAGAACCTTGCGGTTCAAATCAATACCTGACTTCTTCACTTTGCCCATGAATTGAGAGTAAGACATTCCGTGCGTGCGCGCTCCGGCATTGATACGAGCGATCCAAAGTGATCTGAAATCTCTTTTCTTGGCTTTGCGGTCGCGATAAGCGTAACCTAAACCTTTTTCAATGGCGTTTTTGGCTACTGTCCAAACATTCTTCTTTCTTCCGAAGAAACCTTTGGCCAATTCCATGAATCTTTTGCGTCTGGCGCGGGATGCTACACTGTTTACTGAACGTGGCATAATTTTTTACTTTGTGGCTGCTGGCGGAGCTTTTTTTCAGAACACTTAGTTGCCAGAAACCGGTTAAACAATAGTACTCAATGGTTCTGCTTGTGGCAGAATTATCTTTAGAGCATGTAAGGAAGCATTACCTTGATGTTATTTTCATCGGCTTTGCTAACGATTGTCTTCTTGCTCAATCTTCTCTTTTGCTTGGTTTCCTTTTTTGTCAGGATGTGGTTTTTGAACGCACTTTTACGCTTGATTTTACCGCTGCCAGTTACTTTAAATCTTTTCTTGGCACCTGACTTTGTTTTTACTTTTGGCATTTTATACGCAGTTAAACTTTTACTTATTACTTCTTTCCCTTAGGGGCAACTAACAAATACATTCTTTTCCCTTCCAATTTTGGCATTTGTTCTACTTTGCCCAATTCTTCCAAAGCCGTAGCGAACTTCAACAACAAGATTTCACCACGCTCTTTATACACAATTGAACGACCGGCAAAGTGAACGTATGCTTTTACCTTCGCTCCTTCTTTCAAGAAGTTCTCGGCATGCTTTACCTTGAAGTTAAAATCGTGATCATCCGTATTTGGCCCGAAGCGGATCTCTTTTAAGATCGTTTTCTGAGCATGTGCCTTGATCTCTTTCTGCTTTTTCTTCTGCTCGTACTTAAATTTTGAGTAGTCAACTACTTTGCACACCGGAGGGTCGGCATTGGGAGAAATTTCTACCAAATCAAGCCCTTGCTCCTGCGCCAATTTAATCGCTACCGATGTCGGGTAAACATCTACTTTGATGTTCTCACCTACCACCCTCACTTTCTGAGCAAGGATGCGCTCATTCACACGATATGGTTCTTCTACAAACCTCTTCGGACCTCTTACAAAAGGCCGATTACCGGGACGATTGTTACCTTCAAATATTGCCACTCGATGGGTTTAAGTTCTATACTTTTTAAAAACAGGGTGCAAATATCGCGATATTTTCTTCTTTTCAAAATCAAATCATGCGGTTGGGAAGCCAAATTCATGTGAAAAGGTGGCGATAAAGTCGCTTAGCGCCATCGCTCCTTTGTCTCCTTCACCATGCTTGCGCACCGAAACTTTACCTTCCAAAGCCTCTTTTTCGCCTACAATCAGCATAAATGGCACTTTTTTAACCTCTGAATCGCGAATTTTTCTACCAATTTTCTCATCACGATCGTCCAAAAAGCCCCGAATCTCACTTTGCTTTAAATTATCTACTACCTGACGTGCATAGTCATTAAATTTCTCGGAAATCGGCAAAACCGA
>JABFSO010000067.1 GCA_013140555.1 Cyclobacteriaceae bacterium
ATCAATACCTTTTTGCTCTCAAATGTTTGATGTGAGGTGTGAATCAAAAAATTATCCCCCACTTTTTCGGCACGCTCTACACCACAACTCATTTCAATTCGAATGCGATGTCGATGCGCTTCTGACAAAAAGCAATCAATAATTGTTTGCGAATCGTTGGTGACAGGAAACATGCGACCATCGTCTTCTTTTTTTAATTCAACACCCAAATCAGCAAACCACGCTACAGTGCTTTTCGCATCGAACGAACGGAAAATGGTTTTCAATTCTTTTTGCCCACGCGGATAGTGTTTTGATAATGGAGTTGGCTCAAAACAATGATGCGTTACATTGCAACGACCGCCTCCGGAAACTTTTACTTTGGAAAGTAGCTTAGGTGATTTTTCGAGAATGAGAATTTTGAGGGAAGGATTTTGCTGAGCCGCATTGATCGCACCAAAAAATCCGGCTGCTCCGCCACCAATCACAATCAGATCGAAAGAGAGTGGTGAAGCCATGGCGTGAATGAAATAATTATTCTTGTTGGCTATTCAAAATCCAGCACAACTTGATTTCTCAAAATATCATCGAGTGTATCGCGCTTGCGAATGAGTTGGGCTTTGCCATTCAGGATCAAAACTTCAGCCGGACGCAAACGCGAATTGTAGTTCGAAGCCATCGAGTAGCCATAGGCGCCTGCATTTTTTAAAACGAGCAAGTCACCTTCGCGCACTTCGTTGAGTTTACGATCGGCACCCAGCGTATCCGTTTCACAGATGTTGCCCACAACCGTATAAATTTTTTGATCGCCTGTAGGATTGGAAGTATTGATGATGTGATGGTACGCATCGTACATCATAGGGCGAATCAAGTGATTCAAACCGGAGTTGACTCCCACAAACGTAACGGAAGGTGTAGCCTTTACCACATTGGCATTCACAAACAAATAGCCTGCTTCACTCACCAGGTATTTTCCGGGCTCAATCCATAACTCCAGTTGTTTGCCATAGCTATGGTAAAATTCTTTGAATGCTTTTCCCAGTTTCAATCCCAAATCATAAATATTGGTAACGAGATCGCCTTCTTTATAAGCCACTTTAAACCCGCTGCCAAAGTCAATAAATTTGAGAGATGGGAAATCGCGGGCAACGCCAAAAAGAATTTCGGCCATCTTAAGAAACACTTCCGTTTCTGTTATTTCTGAGCCGGTGTGAATATGCAAACCGTTGATGGTGATTTTGTATTGCTCCACCAACTGCATGATTTGTGGAATTTGATATACCGAAATACCAAATTTTGAATTGCCATGTCCGGTAGAAATTTTATAGTTACCGCCCGCTAAAATATGAGGGTTCAATCGGATGCAGCAGGGATAAGAGCTGCCGTACTTCTTTCCAAATTTTTCTAACGCAGAAAGGTTGTCCAGATTAATGTTTAGACCCAAATCAACACCGGCCACAATTTCTTCAAAGTCCACACAGTTAGGAGTGAACATAATTTCGGAAGCCTCAAATCCTGCACCTAGAGCTATGTGAGCTTCTTGCAACGAAACCACATCCACACCGGCACCGTGTTTTTTTAGAAGTTTCAGAATGGAGATATTGGTAAGTGCTTTGGCCGCATACTTTACTTTCACCTGATTTTCGGAGAAAGCATTTTTTAAACTCTGAAGTTGGCTGATGATTTTATGACCATCGTATACATAAAGAGGCGTTCCAAATTCTTTACAGATTTCCGCTACATCTAAGCCCTGAATCTGATACTGGTTGTTGACTAATTCCATTTTGAAAATAAAAGTGCAAATATACCATTCAGAAACGATCCATTGGAGGTAGTTCTTCTCTTACCTCAATTTCTTGCCCAATGCCCACCGTGTGCCTATCTTGCTGCATGAATTTATTTTTCCGCAAAGCAGGTGTTGGCAAGCCGTTGATTATCCTTCATGGCTTGTTTGGTTCATCGGATAATTGGTTTTCCTTGTCAAAAGTATTTTCAGAGCAATTTACTGTCTACACCATCGACCAACGCAACCATGGTCAATCGCCACGAAGCGATGATTTCAACTATCGATTGCTAACGGAAGACTTGGAGCAATTTATCGCTGATCAAGGAATTGTGGACCCCATTATTATTGGCCATTCCATGGGTGGAAAAACCGCCATGAATTTGGCAATCAAGCGGCCTGAACTTGTTGGTAAATTAATTGTTGTAGATATTGTTCCTAAAGCCTATCCGGTGCATCACGCTCAGATTTTAAATGGGCTCAATTCGATTTCGTTGCAGCAACTTGGTTCTCGCAACGAAGCAGATCCTCTTTTAGCTAGATATGTGCCTGAAGCAGATGTACGTCAGTTTCTTTTAAAGAACTTAACGAGGGATAACGAAGGTAAATTCAATTGGAAAATCAACCTCTCCGCCATTGACACGCACATCGAAGAATTAGGCACGGGAATGCAATACGAAGGAACCTTTTCCAAGCCCACACTATTTATTAAAGGAGCACGTTCATCTTACTTTAAAGAAGGCGATGAAGCGCTTATTATGCAGTTGTTTCCCAATGCTAAAATCGAAACGCTCGACACGGGTCATTGGGTACAAGCAGAAAAACCACAAGAATTTGTTTCAACCGTTTTAAACTTTTTAAACCATTAGTACCGTACCCTTCCATATTCCCAAACTTTATCTGGTGCCTAACACCATTGCTGACGGAACACAGTTCGATGTGATTCCTCCGCATGTGATTAAAGCGTTGAAGGCGACCAGTCACTTTCTGGTGGAAGACGCTCGAACGGCCAGGCGCTTTCTAAGCAGTTTAAAAATTTATGATTCAATTGAGAGTTTACACTTCGGCATCTTAAATAAAGACACAAAACCGGATCAACTTGATGAGCTGATGAGCCCATTGATGGCGGGGAATTACATGGGCGTTATTTCAGAGTCCGGATGCCCGGGCGTAGCGGATCCAGGTTCGATGGCCGTCCAATATGCACACAAAAGACATATTCAAGTGGTGCCGCTGGTAGGTCCTTCTTCTATTTTGTTGGCACTGATGGCATCGGGTCTGAATGGTCAGCGGTTTGCCTTCAATGGCTACCTGCCAGTAGATGCCAAGGAAGCCATTAAAACCATCAAAGAGTTAGAGAAAGAATCCATTCGCAAAAATCAGACGCAGCTATTCATTGAAACACCGTATCGCAATAACCAGGTATTCGATCATTTACTAAATGCACTCAGCCCTTCTACATTTCTCACCATTGCATTGGACATCACCGGCACGACCGAAAACATTCGAACCAAAAGTGTGAGCGACTGGCGCGATGCGAAGCCAACTTTGCCTAAGGTGCCTTCCTTGTTTTTGTTTGGGCAAACCAACTAGTGGTAATTTAAGGCCTGTCGAATCGGTCTAAAACAACACCTTAGCAAATCAAATTATTCCCTATTTTTGCGGCTCATAAATTAAAAAATCAACATGGCGTATTTATTCACCTCCGAATCTGTTTCCGAAGGCCACCCTGATAAGGTTGCTGACCAAATTTCTGATGCTCTCATCGACTACTTTTTGGCGTACGATGCCAATTCGAAAGTAGCCTGTGAAACATTGGTGACCACCGGACAAGTTGTATTGGCGGGTGAAGTTAAATCAGAAGCTTACCTGGATGTGCAGGAAATTACCCGCGAAGTGATTCGCAAGATTGGCTACACCAAAAGCGAGTACATGTTTGAAGCGAACAGCTGCGGCATTTTTTCAGCTATCCACGAACAGTCGGCTGATATTAATCAAGGCGTAGAGCGCAAGAAAAAAGAAGATCAGGGTGCTGGTGACCAAGGAATGATGTTTGGTTATGCTACCAACGAAACAGACAACTTCATGCCGCTTCCGCTGGAATTAGCGCATTTGCTTTTGCGCGAGTTGTCAGTGATCCGCAAAGAAGGAAAAGTGATGACCTACCTTCGTCCGGATGCTAAGTCACAAGTAACGATTGAATATAGCGATGACAACAAGCCGCAACGTATTGACGCGATTGTCATTTCAACTCAGCACGATGATTTCGGTAAAGATGCTGTGATGCTAAAGAAAATTAAAGATGACGTGATCAACATTCTGGTGCCACGCATCATGAAAAAATTACCGAAGCGTGTTCAAAATCTTTTCAACACGGAGATTAAATATTTTGTAAACCCTACCGGTAAGTTTGTGATTGGTGGCCCACATGGCGATACCGGATTGACCGGAAGAAAAATTATTGTAGATACCTACGGAGGTAAAGGAGCACACGGTGGTGGTGCCTTTTCAGGAAAAGATCCTAGCAAAGTAGACCGCTCAGCAGCTTACGCTACACGCCACATTGCAAAAAATCTGGTGGCAGCCGGAGTTTGTGATGAAGTATTGGTGCAGGTGGCTTACGCGATTGGTGTTGCTAAACCCGTTGGCTTGTATGTAAACACGTACGGATCGGCCAAAGTAAATTTGAGCGATGGCGAAATTGCCCGTAAAATTGAAAAGGTGTTTGATATGCGCCCGTACTTCATTGAAGAGCGATTCAAATTGCGCACACCGATCTATTCTGAAACAGCAGCGTATGGCCACATGGGCCGTGAGTCGAAAGTAGTAGAGAAGGTTTTCAACAAGGGCAAGAAAACGGAAAAGAGAGTGAAGGTAGAATTGTTCCCTTGGGAGAAACTGGATTACGTGGAGGCTATTAAAAAGGCTTTCAAAATTTAATTAAGCCGATCTTGTAAAAAGCAAAAGCCCCTGAAGTGGGGCTTTTTTTGTGCGATACTTTTTAGGTTGACTACACCGTCATAATTTCTGCTTCTTTCTTCTTCAAGATAGCATCAATTTTTATGATCGACTCATCGGTTAGCTTTTGAACAGTGGCTTCACCGTTTTTTACATCGTCTTCAGATACACCTTTAATTTTCTTCAAGCTCTCATTGGTTTCTTTGCGAATGCTACGAACACTCACTTTGCCCTGCTCACATTCTTGGCTTGCTTGCTTTACCAACTGTTTGCGTCTTTCTTCCGTCAGCATGGGCACGTTGATGATCACCTGCTGGCCATCGTTTTGTGGAGTAAGGCCCAGATTGGCATTCATAATGGATTTTTCAATTTCCTGAATGAGCCCTTTTTCCCAAGGTTTGATAAAAATAGTGCGGGCATCGGGTGTAGTCATTGACGAAACTTGCTGCAGCGGAGTCATGGCTCCATAATACGATACCATAATCCCTTCCAACATGGAAGGGTTTGCCTTGCCGGCTCTGATTTTGGTGAGTTCGTGCGATACGTGGGCGAGTGCCTTGTTCATTTGGTCTTTGGCCTCTTCTAAATACATTTCAATTTCTTCCATAGTCAGTTCAAATTTACTAGGCACGAATTACGATTTTTTCTTCCGCATTTTCATGCCCCCTTATTTGTTTTTTACGCGTTTCGGGCGGTTTTATGTCATTTGACCTTGTGGGAAACCCAATCATTTTTTTGATCCATGTCTTTCTATGGCAAGAGGCCATTTTAACGAATGTCTGTTTTTTACCACCAGATTGCTTCAGTCAACCTGCATCTTCCCTAAAAATTTTAAATTCTATGAATCGCAAACAATTCTTATTGGCAGGCTTAACGATTTCACCCATGCTGGCAATTGGCATGCCCCAAGGCGGAAAGAAAGGTAAAAAATCGGCTACCAAACCATTTGTGGTAGATGCCGAAAAATCGCGCTTTGGTGATGTGGTGATGTTTAAAGGTGTAAACCACAACGATCTGAAAATTTCATCCAAAGATACAGGTGGTCAGCTTTCGGTTTTCGAATACCGGGGAGTTGAGAAGACCGGACCTTCCTTGCACATCCATTTGTATCAGGATGAAATTTTTACCGTTACCGAAGGCAAGTTTCGTTTTGTGGTAGGCGATGAAACACATGTGCTCAGCGAAGGGCAAACGATTTTTTTGCCGCGCGGCATTGCCCACACGTGGATTCAATTGACTGATACGGGTAAACTGATTTACTTTTTACAACCAGCCGGAAAGATGGAAGAGTTTTTTATTACCATGAATGCCATGAAAACCCGACCCAGTGACGAAGAAATGGATCGCATACATGCGGAACATGGAATGAAAACGGTGGGGCCACCACTCACGCTCTAAAATAATTCAGCTATCTTCCGAGATCGACAGCAGATTTGATACTACGCGATTTCATACCATCCCCACAGGTCAGTGACTTTGTTCAAGTCTACCGAATTGTGCATTTGGTGTTTGACAAAAGTCAGACGGTGCCTTTCAAAGCGTATCCACCCCGACCGGAGCATTGCCTGGCATTTTATCCATTTGATCGGGAGAAAGTAGAATACCGATCGAGTGGTAAAGTGATTGAAAACTTGCCGGTGGTATTTTACGGACAGCAAACCGAAGTAACGCATCGCCACATTGGTCATCAGTTTTTGGTGGTGCAAATTATTTTTCACCCCGGTGCGTTGACTTCCTTGTTGGGAATACCTGCATCGGATTTCACCAATCTGTATTTGCATGCTGAAGATTTATTTTCTTCTCAACTACGTGATGTGAACGAGCAACTTCATTTTGCTACCGATTATCTCCAAATGATCAACATCGTAGAAAAATTTGTGCTGTCGCTCACTAAAAAACAGCGTAAGAACCATCGGTCGTTAACTCCATTATTCAACTTCATTACGCAGCAGCGTGAAATTCCTTCGATCGATCAATTGGCAGATGTGGCGTGCCTGAGTTCAAAACAATTGGAAAGAGTTTTTCAACAACAAACCGGTGTGAATCCGAAACTCTATTTACGTATTGCGCGATTTGATCGAGCCTTTCGATGCAAAAATCAATTTGAGCAGTATGATTGGCTGCGAGTGGCACTAGAATGTGGCTACCACGATTACCAACATCTGGTGCGCGATTATAAATTGTTTACAGGGCTTACTCCAGTGGCTTTTCACGATGTGGAAAACAAAGCCCCCGAAAGAAACTTCGGTCTTTCTGAAAACTACTATTCGAGTAGAAGATAAAGTTAGCTGATCAGCGTGCCGGCTTCTTCACCCCGGACGATCTTCAACAGATTGCCTTTTTTATTCATGTCAAAAACAATGATGGGCAATTTGTTTTCCTGGCAAAGAGTAAAGGCCGTCATGTCCATGATGTTCAGGTTCTTTTCGTATGCCTCCTGAAAAGAAAGCGTTTTGTAACGAACGGCATCTGGGAATTTTTCAGGGTCTTTCGTGTAAACACCATCCACACGTGTTCCTTTCAATACTACATCGGCTTGAATTTCGATGGCACGTAAGCTGGCGGTTGAGTCTGTAGTGAAATAGGGATTGCCGATACCGGCACCAAAAATGACAATTCTATTTTTTTCTAAGTGTCGGATGGCTCGTCTGCGTATGAAAGGCTCGCACACCTGCTCCATCTTAATACCAGCCATCAGGCGTGTGTACAATCCATGGCGTTCGAGGGCACTTTGCAAAGCCATGGCGTTGATCACTGTTGCCAGCATGCCCATGTAGTCGCCTTGCACGCGGTCAATGCCCAATGCTTCGGCTTGGCCGCCCCTAAATATGTTGCCTCCACCAATGACAATGGCTACTTGCACGCCTAGTTCTTTGAGCTCTTTAATTTCTTCAGAATATTGCTCCAACACGGCCGGATCGATATTGCTGTTTTTAGAACCCATCAGTGCCTCACCACTGAGTTTTAGAACAATGCGCTTGTATTTCATTGATTGTAATAGCTAAACCACGCAAATATGCATCCATTTTCAGGATTTTCCAGAAGCTTTTTGAAAGCCTGAGCTACTTTCTTTCGATGCGGGTGAGTTGCTCGGACCAGAGCAGCTTCCCGGTTTTATCCAGCCGCTCTTTTTTTACCAACAGACTTTCTTTGGCACTCACATATAAACGTGTGTAGGCCGAGTCCGTTTTTTGCGGTTCATACGATCGCTTCTCGAAAACAAAAATGGAATCGGCTGTCAGTTGATCACTTAGTTTTAGACGCGACTTGATTTCGCGAATGCACAATTGATATTTACCCTGTTCATCTTCACCATCGCGGCAAAAGCCTTCTTTATTTAGTTCGAACAAATCGTTGTTGATGATCAACAGGTTTCTTTTCCGGAAAACCGAAACCACTTTGTTCGATCCGCTCACTTCCAAATCGGCATCATAAGCAGTCCACCCACTCATTTGGTTGCCTTCAAATTTTTTAATCAGCTGTTTGTAAGATGATCGAACGCCCTGTTCATTTACACGTTCGTAGGTAGCCTCCTGCATGTTGACAATCCCCTTGCTTAAATAGATCAGTAAAAAGGGTATGAAAAAGAAAGTGAACAATAGGTAAGAGAAGCCCACCAAGCGGTATTGCAACGTAAGCCGCCCAAGTCCATTGGCTAATTTCAGAGGCAAATCTTTGAGGTAAGGGATCGGTAAAAAAATCATCACCCCAATAAAGTTGAAGAGGAAATGTGCGATCGCAATGCTGATGGCTGCATTGGAGTTGAGCGTGGCCGCGATAAATGCTGTAATCGTAGTGCCGATGTTTGCACCCAAAATAAAAGGTACGGCTGACTTTAGCTTCACCACCTTCTTAGCAACCAATGGAACCACCAGCGATGTAGTGACAGTGCTGGAACGAATAGCGGCTGTTGTGAGCAATCCCCACGCAAACGATTTTAGTGTGTTTCGGAAAAAGAAGCGTTGAAACTTATCGGGCGAGCCAAACCCTAATAATTGGGTAATGATTTTGCGAAAAAAAAGAATGGAACCAAAAAGCGAAACAATGGACATCAACCCAAGCACAAAGCCATTGTTGATGTGGGTTTGTAAAAAATCGACAATCCATTTAAAGTAGCCACCTAGAAAAGAAAAATCGACTGCTACCTGACCGGTTGGTTCATGAAAAAATTTAGTTGCAATGGTTTGAGCCAAGCCTGATAAAAATCCAAAATAATATTCCAGTGGAAAGAGAATTACAGTAGTGAGAATGTTGAAGAAGTCGTGATAGGTGCCGGCAGCTACCGCTCGTCTAAATTCTTTTTTGCGGGTGATAAATCCCAATGAAACAATGGTGCTGGTGATGGTAGTGCCGATGTTGGCGCCCATAATAATCGGTACAGCCGCTTGCAACGAAATGGATCCGGAGGCAACCAGAGCAACTACCATCGAGGTGGTGGCCGAACTGCTTTGAATAATTGCAGTAATGAGCAACCCAATAAATAATCCGGTAAACGGATTGGAAGTGGCAAGTAAAATGGTGTCGGTAGCTACATTGCCTAATTGTTGCAGCGAGGCAATCATCAAATCGATGGAGAACAAAAACACCAACAGCGCCAGCAAAATAAAGAGCGCATTTCGGGCATAGGTTTTCCAGGGGTTATCCGAAATGGGGCTTATTTGATTGGGTAGATCTTCCTGCATGCTTCCGGTAAATATAACGAATGGACGGAAGCAATTTTTAACTTCAAGATTGCTTAATAATTAAATTATTTCGAAAAGACTTCGTAACCCAGTATGAATTTGCGCTCGTAAAAGATTAGCACTCTAAACTCACCTTTATCACAAAGATTGAAACTGAAATAGTAGTAGCCTTCTTTGTCAATGAATAAGTCTATGATTTTGCTATCTACGGATTTGAAACTTCGCTTGGATTTTTTACGGATGTCAACGTGCACGGATTTCATGCTTTTGGCGGGTAAGTTGGAAGTAAATGAAAATCGCATCAGCGAATCGGGTGTAACATTCATTCTTCCGATTTCCGGACGGTAGTGATTGAGCTTATGCTGAATAAATCCGGATTTCTTGATCGGGGCATCTAAGAAGTTGCGGATAGTGGGCTTATCAAAAGTTAAAAACCAATTCGGATCAGATGGAAAATGATCGACTGAAAATAGCTGAGGATCGGTAAGAAAATAATTTTTGTTGAAGCTCCATGTAAAATGAAGCTCTTCTTCATCCACATATCCGCTCGCCCAGGTTGGATCGCACAAATACCAGCGATCATTCAGCCGAACGGCATTCCAAGCATGACTAAAAGATCCACGACCAATCGGAAAATTAGTTCGGCCATAGCCGAATATTGTTTCGCATGATATACCTGCGTACTGACATAGTTCCTTCAACAACATAGCATAACCGGAACAGATACTCGACTTCTTTTGAACCAAACGCTTCATTAGTTTCTTATCAAATTGTTTGCGCCAACTCGTGAGTTTATTTCTTTTGAATCGAAATTCTTTATTCTTTTGATTGTTTTCATGAAACAGATCTAAATCATACGAGATATTGTCTGTTACCCATTTAAAGATACATCTGAATTTATCGACATCGCTTGGGAAGTCTTTGGTCAGCAACTGGGCAAGCTTCTCTCTATCTTTCAAGCTATGTCCGCGATACCACGCTGCTATGCTATCGGGCATTGTAAAATCAAGCGAATCAAATTCGGTGAATTGAGAATAAGAAGGGAGACCACAAAAAGTCAAAAGCAATACCCACAATACCCTCATGATTCTAATTTACCTGATAATCCAGACGGGTGTATAAAGTAACGATGCTTAAAAAGTAAGATTAGTTTAATTCTGCAATCGCCATCCATGCCATAAGCCCGGGTGCAATTGTCAGTGCATCTTCATCAATGTCAAAGGTGGGAGTGTGTACATAAGAGGTGATGCCTTTCGATTCGTTGCGTGTGCCTAGCCGATAGAAAGAAGCGGGTATAATTTGCGAATAATAAGCAAAATCTTCTGAGCCTAATGTCAGATCAATGTCGACCACATTTTCGGCTCCTACATATTCGGCAGCCGCTTGCTTAATGCGCTGTGTGAGGGCAGGATTATTTTCGAGATAGGGATATCCATGATGAATGTCTACCTCACATTTTCCACCCATGCCTTCGGCAATGCTCTCGGCCATTTTTTGAATTCGCTTCAAGCCTTCACTTCGCCACTTTTCATCAAGTGCCCGGAAGGTGCCGGCAATATTTACTTCATCAGGAATAATATTCGTGGCACCATTAGCCGTAATTTTTCCAAAAGTTAAAACAGTGGGCTGCTTCGGGCTGGCGTTGCGACTGATGACTTGTTGCAATGCAATGATAATATGTGAAGCGATCACCACCGGATCGATCGTCAATTCGGGCGTAGCACCGTGGCCTCCTTTGCCAATTACTTTTAAATAAATTTCATCGCTGCTCGCCATGTATTTGCCTTCGCGGAAACCAATTTTTCCAACCGGCAAAAGCGGAAACACATGCTGACCAATGATCGCTTGTGGAGCCGGATTTTCAAGCACACCCTCGCGAATCATGATCGAAGCGCCTCCCGGATTTTTTTCTTCGCCCGGTTGAAAAATCAGTTTGATGGTTCCCTCAAATTCATTTCGTAGTTGATTGAGAATTTTGGCGGTTCCTAGTAATGAAGAGGTATGAACATCATGTCCACAGGCGTGCATCACACCGGGTTGTGTCGATCGGTAGTCAACTTTATTTAGCTCAGCGATGGGCAGCGCATCAGTATCGGCACGAAGCGCAATGGTTTTTTTTGCGGGATTCTTTCCTTCAATCAATGCAACCACTCCGGTGGTTGCCATGCGTACAGGTGTCAATCCAAAACTGATCAGTTTATCAGTAATAAACGTAGCTGTGTTTTCTTCCTGATAAGAAAGTTCGGGATGTGCGCGTAAATGCCTTCGAAACGAGATCGCCTCGTTGGCATATTCGCGCGATAAGCGTTGGATTTGTGACAGCAACATGAAGGCAAAAATAGGCAACAATGCCTACTTTATCATTATTCTTTCGGGAACGAGAATAGTGCTTGAAAACAAGCGTTTCAATCGAAGTAAATCTTTTTGTGCTTCCAGTCGGGTGAAATATTTGCCCACCGTCACTTTAAATTTAGGCTGTTGATATTGAATGTTGGATTTTAAATCCGTGTAAGTCTCCATTAATTTATTCGAGGCATTGAGAGCATCTTCTTTTTTCTGCCCGGAATAAATTTGAATCGTATAGCCATCGACAAACCTTCGGGTGAGGTTAAAACGATCAATACTATCCAACACCTGATCTACCTTGGTGTTCACCGTGTGACGTGGAGTAGTCCGCTCGATGTCAATTTTGTTTTTAATGGTATCTTTTTTCTGCCCCACTTCAGCAGTCACCCTTGGTCGTAACGAACTGAGATCTTCGGTGTATGCTGGCTTTTGTGCCCAGCCGGATGTGGAAAAAAATAGAACGAAAGCAAAAAGCAGCAAAGAGAATTTTACATCGCTCCCTTCGGTGCTCCGGCTTTTTTCTCTTCGCTGCTTTTCGGTTAACATCATTGGCAATCTAAATTTATTGTTCAATTACAATACATCTTCCTGCTAAGATATCCTCTTCCACCTTCTTATACTTCACATCTTTCATTACTGTGCCATTTTGATATTGCACTGTTACTTTATCATTGCGTCCGGCAATTTTCTCTGATTTCACGGGCATTACTTTTTCTTCCGTGCGCTGTTGAGGCGCGGCTGGTTGACCGCCTCCTTGCAGCAAAGATCGTGATTCTTCTTTTTGTTCACTCAACTTTTGACGCTTTTGAGCCCTTGCTTCCTGCACTTCATCCGAGTCTTGCACTGGAATATCGGCCTTCATCAGGAACGAAATCGTTTCTTCATTCACCTTCGCGATAAATTTCTTAAATGCTTCGAAGCCTTCGAACTTATAAATCAAGAGTGGATCTTTTTGCTCGTACACCGCATTTTGAACGGATTGCTTCAAATCGTCCATGTCGCGCAAGTGTTCTTTCCATTGCTGATCGATAATCGCCAAAGAAATCATCTTTTCCATGGCCTTGATCAACTCGGCATTTTTGGTTTCAATACACTTCTTCAAGTTAGCGGCAACACCAATTTGTTTCGAGCCATCTGTAAAAGGCACTAAAATATCCTGAATGTTAGCACCACGTGTGCGGAAGATGTCCGTAACAATTGGCATCGACTTTTCAGCGGCCAATTTATTCTTTTGGTTGTATTGCTTCAGTGTTTCTTCGTACAGGTTTTCACTCACCACGCCTGCATCCAATTTGGCAAATTCTTCGGCAGATAATGTAAAGTCTACACCTAGTGTGCTTAGTACATTCAACTTAAACTCTTCATAGTTGCCACCGGCTTTGGCATTGCCAACCAATTCGCCACAAGTGTCATAAAGCATCGTAAGAATGTCTAACTTCAAACGCTCACCAAACAAGGCATTCTTTCTGCGTTTGTAGATTACCTCGCGCTGTGAGTTCATCACGTTGTCGTATTCCAACAAACGCTTACGTATCCCGAAGTTGTTTTCTTCTACTTTTTTCTGCGCGCGCTCAATAGAGCTCGTCACCATCGAGTGTGAAATAACTTCACCTTCTTTCAAGCCTAAGCGGTCCATAATGCGGGCAATACGCTCAGGCATGAACAAACGCATCAGGTTGTCTTCCAATGAAACATAAAATGTAGACGAACCCGGATCGCCTTGACGACCGGAACGACCACGCAACTGTCTGTCAACCCTTCGCGACTCGTGGCGCTCGGTACCAATAATTGCCAAACCTCCTGCCGCTCTTGATTCGGGTGTGAGTTTAATATCTGTACCACGACCGGCCATGTTGGTTGCGATTGTTACGGTGCCAGGTTTACCCGCTTCCGCAACAATTTCAGCTTCGCGTTGGTGTTGCTTCGCATTCAAAACCTGGTGCTTGATTTTTTTCATCGTCAGCAATCGGCTTACGAGCTCTGAAATTTCTACGGAAGTAGTACCTACCAGCACGGGTCTACCTGCTGCAGTCAATTTCACAATTTCTTCTACCACGGCATTGAATTTTTCGCGCGTGGTTTTGAATACCAAGTCATCCTGATCTTTGCGGGTGGTTGGCTTGTTGGTTGGGATCACCACCACATCCAATTTGTAGATGTCCCACAATTCGCCTGCTTCTGTTTCGGCTGTACCAGTCATACCGGCCAGCTTGTGATACATGCGGAAGTAGTTCTGTAATGTGATAGTAGCGTAGGTTTGTGTGGCGTCTTCCACCTTCACATTTTCTTTCGCTTCAATTGCTTGATGCAAACCATCGGAGTATCTGCGGCCATCCAGAACGCGGCCGGTTTGCTCATCCACAATTTTTACTTTGCCGTCTACAATAATGTATTCGGTATCGCGCTCGAATAACGTGTAAGCTTTGAGAAGCTGATTAACACTGTGAATGCGCTGCGATTTGGTTGTATAATCACGAATGAGTTCTTCTTTTTTCTGGAAGCGGTCGCTATCAGAAATACTTTGATCTTTTTCAATTTTATTCAATTCAATGCCAATCTCCGGAAGGATAAAGAAGCGCGGGTCTTCGCCTTCACCGGTTATCAGGTCGATTCCTTTTTCGGTAAGATCTACGCTGTTGTCTTTTTCATCAATCACAAAATAGAGCGGAGCATCGGCTACTGGCATCTCTTTTTTGTTGTCTTGTAAGTGATAGTTTTCTGTTTTTTGCAGAATGGCTTTATTACCCATTTCGCTCAGTGCTTTAATGAGCGGCTTGTATTTGGGCATGGCGCGGTAGGCGCGGAAGAGCGCGAGGCCACCATCTTTCTCCTGACCTTCTGAAATTAATTTTTTGGCATCATTGAGATACTGGTTGATCAACTTTTTCTGTGCTTCTACCAACTTGTTGATGCGAGGTTTCAAATCATAGAACTCGTGTTCATCGCCACGCGGCACCGGTCCTGAAATAATGAGTGGTGTACGCGCCTCGTCAATCAAAACGCTATCCACCTCATCGACCATTGCATAATGATGGCCACGTTGCACTAATTCTTCCGGCTCGCGCGCCATGTTGTCGCGGAGGTAGTCAAAACCAAATTCATTGTTTGTTCCGTAGCAGATGTCGGATTGGTATGCATTTCTGCGCGCTACTGAATTGGGCTCGTGTTTGTCAATGCAGTCTACGCTGATGCCATGAAATTGGAAGATAGGCCCCATCCATTCGCTATCGCGTTTGGCGAGGTAATCATTCACGGTAACAATGTGAACGCCACGCTTTGCGAGAGCATTTAAAAATGCGGGGAATGTAGCAACTAATGTTTTTCCTTCACCTGTTGCCATTTCGGCCACTTTACCTTCGTGCAGGGCAATGCCACCAATGATTTGCACTTCATAGTGAACCATATCCCAGGTCATCAGGTTGCCGGCAGCCATCCACTGACGGCTCCATTGCGCCTTGTCGCCAACGATTTTTACGTTTTGATGCTTGGCTGAAAGAAAGCGATCAAAGTCGGTAGCTGTTACTTCGAGGTATTCATTTTCTTTAAATCTGCGGGCGGTTTCGCGCACGATGGCGAAGGCTCGGGGCAACACTTCGATGAGAACTTTTTCGAGTTCTTTGTTACGTTCTTTTTCGATTTGATCGATTTGATTGAAGATAGCCTCTTTATCATTGATGTCCAGATCGGGTTGATCGTTGATTTGCTTATGTAAGTCATTCAAGCGACCATCGATGGAGCTTAGTTTTGTGTTGATTTCAGATTGGATAGCCAGGGTCAGGTTTCGCAATTCGTCATTCGAAATGGAGGTGATTTTTTCCCCTTCTTTTTTGGTGGCCTCTACCAAGGGCATCATGCGCTTGATATCTTTTTCCGACTTGGTGCCAAATAACTTGGCGATGAGTTTTAACATAAACGAATTTTAATGAAAGTTAGCCTTCACAATCCCTGACGCCTTCACCAGATGCTTTTAAGCGATCCACTAAATGCCAAAAGTTGTTACCGGGCGGTAAATTTAAGGAATTCGAAGTGCAATTATAGTTCCAGAATCAGTTCAAGTACATTTTTGTCAGGCGCTTAAGGTAAAGTTATGCCTCTATGGCTTGAATTATAGGCATACTTGTTTAATCTTCACTTAGTTTTGTGATGGATTGCGGGTTTCTGGAGGTGTGAAAAATGTCTAAGACCAGAATTGCCTCTGGAGTGATTTCGTAGATAATCTTGTAGCTCCAAATTGCTCTGAACCGATAATTGCCCTTTTCTGATTGAAGATGAGGTTCAACAGAGAATTTCTCGGGAAAGAGAATAAGATTTCTGACTTCTTTTAAGATTCTCTTTTTTGCGCGCTGTGCTTGGCCTTGAGACTCCCTGTATTTGATGTAATTATAAATACTGAGTAATAATTTTTTGGCTTCTATATCCCAAAGTATTTTAGACTTCTTCTTTACCACGATTCCGCTTCTTCTTCTAAATCTTCCTGAGTGGTAAAATGCCCAGACTTTATTCGAGACTGTGCGTCTTGAACTCTTTGACGAAGCTCATTCAACGACAAAGGCTCACCTTTTTTTGTCAGGTCTTCAGAATGATACTTCTTTGCTACCGAATGAAGTAGTTCCAGAAGCTGTGTATCGCCTAATTCGATATAATCTTTTAGTTCTTCACGGATTTGAGTGGAACTCATATTAGATTATTTATTTAACTAAAATTAAGAATAGTTTCACTACATCTCAAATATCCCCTCAAACACTCTTCTTGCGGGGCCGATCAAATATATGTTGGCAAATGAGCCATTTGCGTTGGTAGTGAACTCCACCGACAAGTTTCCGCCTAGCGTTTTAACTTTTACGGGAGATGGATAGCCTTGAAAAGAAGCGGCCAATGCAGCGGCCGTTACACCCGTTCCGCACGATAAGGTTTCGTCTTCCACACCACGTTCGTAGGTACGAACAAAAATGGTGTTGTCAGAAAGAAGCTCAATGAAGTTGGCATTGGTGCCACCCGGACTAAAACTTTTGCTATAGCGAATTTTTCTTCCTTCTTCTTTTACCGGAAATTTTTCAGCCTCTGGCACGATTTGAATAAAATGAGGTGACCCGGTGTTGATGAAGGTGCCTGTTGGCATTTTCTTGACATCATGCACATCATTCATTTTTAAACGCACAGTTTGGTCGGCCAACAACGCAGCTTCGTGTGCGCCATCATAGGCATTAAACTGCGTTTTGTCTTTGATGATGTGTAGTTTGGCAGCCACAGCCACGGCTGCGCGACTTCCATTTCCACACAAACTGGAAGAGCCATCGCTGTTAAAGTAGAGGAGATTAAAATCCAGAGAAGCATGCGGCTCAATCAACATCAACCCATCCGCGCCAACGCCAAACTTGCGATCGCAGATTTTTTGGATCTGCTCGACTGAAAAAGAATATTCTTTTTTGCGATTATCGATAATCACAAAATCATTTCCCGTAGCCTCGTATTTTAAGAAAGGTATTCGCACGATTATTTCACTTCTTCGTAATCCACGTATTCGCCACCTTTAATAGAGCCGCCTTTTTTCTCTTTTTTAGGCTGCTGAAAGTCTGTTTGTGGTTGGCGTGGAGGGTAATTTCTAGTTTGAGCGTTGGCACCCATCCGAAAGAAGAAGCCACCCACTTTATACAACACGTAGGAAATCAGTCCCACAATGATCAAAAATCGAAACATATGCTTACAACTAAGTTGGCAAAGATAAAGTTTTATCGAACATCAAAATGAGGTGACAAATTGACTTAGAATAGCGCCTTTGAGTGCTGAAAAACACCTTCCGTAAAATTCATAGGCCCAAATCGCGTAACTTTTCAACGAAGAGCGGGTATTTATCGTCTGAAAGTAGCCACTTTATCAACGAAATCATGATTCGAAACTACCTCAAAATCGCCATTCGCAGCCTTTTGAAGCAGCGTGTGTACACCTCCATTAATGTGCTGGGTTTGGCCGTGAGCATTTCTGCTTGCATTCTCATTCTATTATATGTTAGTCATGAATTGTCGTACGACAAGTTCTTTCCGGAAGGAGAACGCGTGTATAAGATGGTGCTCGAGCGAAAGTATCCCAATCACAAAACTTTTTATTCGGTAGTGCCGCATTCCTTCGCCAAGTCGATCCAGCAGGATTTTCCGGAAGTAGAGTGTGTGATGCACTTGTTTGGTCCAAACAAAAATTTGGTGGTCACCTATAAAGCCAGTGAAACAGAAATAAAGTCGTTTGAAGAAGATTACTTTTTGCAAGGCGACTCTTCGTTCTTTCATTTTTTTGATCTGGAGTTGGTTAAAGGAGACAAGAATACAGCGCTGGCATTGCCCAATCAGGTGGTGATTTCTGAAGCCATAGCAAAGAAATATTTTGGTGAAGAAGAACCTATCGGGAAAATTTTAGGTGGTGATTTTGGTGAAATGAAAGTATCGGGAGTTTTTAAAGATTTGCCTGGCCCATCGCATTTGCGTTTTGATTTTTTAGGTTCACTTGCTGGCCCACAGTTTCGGCAGTTTATCAATACCGAAAACTACACCACATTCGATTCGCATACCTACATCAAATTAAAACCGGATGTAGATGCTAAATCACTCGAATCCAAATTTCCTAAAATGGTGGACACGTATGCAGCCGGCCACATCGAGCATGACTTGGGTAAGTCGTGGGAAGAGTATAAAAAAGCAGGCAATGGCTATCGGTATTTTTTGCAGCCACTCGCATCCATTCATTTAGATCCAACCAATATAGAATCTACCATTACGCCTGGTGGCAATATTCGCTATATCTACATTCTCTCTTTTGTAGCCGTGCTGATTTTAATTATAGCGTGTATCAACTTTATGAATTTAGCCACGGCTCGTTCGGCAGAGCGTGCCCGCGAAGTAGGTGTGCGCAAAGTAATGGGTTCGGTTAAAAATCAATTGGTGTTTCAGTTTTTGACTGAGTCGGTTTTGCTTTCTGTATTTGCTACGTTGCTCGCAGTATTGTTCGCTTTGATGGCACTGCCATTCTTCAATGATTTAGTAGAAAAGCAATTGCCTTTTCTATTTAATGCACAAGCTATCATTGGCTTAACAGCTGTAGCCATTTTTGTAGGTGTCATGGCAGGATTGTATCCGGCATTTGTGCTGAGCAGTTATAATCCTGCCGTGGTGATGAAAGGGAATTTTTCAGGAAGCAACAAAGGTGCGTGGTTGCGAAATGGATTGGTGGTGTTTCAGTTTATGATCTCGATTGTGTTGATCGTGGGCACGGTGGTGGTGAATCAGCAAATGCAATTCATGCAAAACAAAAATCTAGGTTTCGATAAGGAACAAGTGCTGATGGTAGAGCGCGCTTTTGCATTGGAGAATAAAACAGAAGTTTTTATCGAAAAGATAAAACAGTTGCCGATGGTGTTAGCGGCTGCCGGCAGCAGTGCTCGCATTGGAAATCGTGATGATGTGTTTGGCGATCAGTTTCAACCGGAAGGATCGAGCGATATTTTAACAGTGAAGTCGATGGTGATAGCAGATGAGTTGATAGACGTGATGCATTTTGATTTGAAAGAAGGCCGCAGTTTTTCAAAGACTACCAATGATTCTCTTTATGTTATGCTTAATGAAACTGCTGTAAAAACGATGGGAGTGACCGACCCGGTGGGAAAAAGACTGTCGAGTGTTCAACAAAACAATGACGGATCAACCACCACGAAATTCTTTACGGTACTTGGTGTAGTAAAGAATTTTCATTTTCAGTCATTACGAGATGAAATTACCCCGCTCGTAATTTATAGTCAGGAAGCTTTTGGGCGGCCCAACAACGCTTTTGTGGCCATCAAATTCAAGGGGGGGTCAAGCACGCAAGCTATAGTCCAAGTTGAAAACCTGTGGAAAGAATTGGTGCCCGGCCAGCCCTTTAAATATCAATTCTTAGATGATAATTTGGATCAGGGCTATCGGGAAGAAAAGCGATCCGGAAAAATGCTTTCGGTATTTTCCGGTTTAGCAATTTTGATTGCGTGTGTGGGTTTGTTTGGATTATCAGCCTACACCGCCAGCCTGCGCACAAAAGAAATTGGAATTCGAAAAGTATTAGGAGCTTCTGTAGGAGGAGTCATTGTATTGCTATCAAAAGACTTTACCAAATTAGTTGTAATCGCCTTTGTATTGGCTGCGCCCATTGCCTGGTGGATGATGACGGAGTGGTTGACAAGTTTTGCTTATCGCATGGATTTAGGCGTAGGGTCTTTTTTAATGGCAGGGCTGGTAGCTCTGATCATTGCATGGACTACAGTTAGTTATCAATCGATAAAGGCAGCTATTGTAAATCCTGTAAAATCGCTTCGAAGGGAATAAGAATCTGGGTATTTATGGAGTGCATGAATTTAGTTTTTGAAGATTTTGCCTAATTTGCGCGCCAAAATTCCTAAGCTCCCCACATGGATTACAACTCGACTCTTACGGGATTATACTATCTACTCATTTGTGCCGATGGCAAAGTGAATGAAAAAGAACTTCTTCTAGGCAAGAAGATGATTAAGGCTGAAGGATTTAACGAAGAGAAGTTTGAAGCCGACCTCAACCAGTTTAAAACAAAAGATTCTGCTTCGATTTATAAAGACTGCCTGGTTGGATTACGTAAACTGGATACAGCTAAAATGATCCGCTCTATTTCCTGGATGTGTGTGATTGCCAACTCAGACGGATTCATGGATAAAGAGGAGTGGGCGCTGATCTACAAAATCTATAACAACGAACTCAAGCTTTCGCTGGATGAAATCATGAAAACGCAGCGCGAGTTGAACAAAATCCTTCATGGCAAAGAATTCTTGCTGTTTGGCGTGAAAACCGACAATTAACATTCATAAAAAAGGCCGGATTTAAAAACCCGGCCTTTTTCTTTGGTTACGTTCGACTACTTGCTCAAGTACAAGTTTCGTTCATTGTAAATGTTCAGGAAGTAATCGTCCATCAAATCATCGATGAAGTAAATCGCTTCTCCGGTCGATTTCATTTCTGGGCCTAACTCTTTATTCACTTCCGGGAATTTGCTGAATGAGAACACGGGCACTTTAATCGCATATCCTTTCTTAGTCGGGTTGAAGTTAAAATCTTTCACTTTCTTTTCGCCCAACATCACCTTCGTGGCATAATTCACATACGGCTCGTCATAGGCTTTACAAATGAAAGGCACGGTGCGTGAAGCACGCGGGTTCGCTTCAATGATATACACCTTGTCATTTTTGATCGCGAATTGAATATTGATGAGCCCCACTGTTTTTAAAGCAATAGCAATGCGCTTGGTGTAACTTTCAATTTGCTTCATGACAAAGTCGCCCAAGTTATAGGGCGGCAACACGGCATATGAATCTCCGGAGTGAATACCGGCCGGCTCAATGTGCTGCATGATTCCGATGATGTACACATCTTCGCCATCACAAATCGCATCGGCTTCGGCTTCGATAGCACCTTCCAAAAAGTGATCGAGCAATACTTTGTTTTCAGGTAAATGTTTCCAGATGTCGATGATGTGATTTTCTAACTCTGTTTCGTTGATCACAATCTTCATGCTTTGTCCGCCCAATACATATGAAGGACGCACCAACAACGGGAACCCGATTGTTTTCGAAACTTCCAATGCTTCATCTGCATCGCGGGCAACGCCAAATTCCGGATAAGGAATGCTTAAATCTTTTAATAAAGTAGAGAAGCTGCCTCGGTCTTCGGCCAGATCTAAAGCTTCGTAGGAAGTACCTAAGATCCGAACGCCATATTTTTCCAACTTCTCAGCCAACTTCAAAGCAGTTTGTCCACCCAACTGTACGATTACACCTATCGGTTTTTCAAATTGAATGATATCCCACAGATGTTCCCAGAATATCGGCTCGAAGTACAGTTTATCGGCAATATCAAAGTCGGTGGAAACTGTTTCGGGATTGCAGTTGATCATAATGGCTTCGTAGCCGCACTCTTTCGCAGCCAAAATTCCATGCACACATGAGTAGTCAAACTCAATTCCTTGACCAATGCGATTCGGGCCGGAGCCCAACACAATTACTTTTTTGCGATCGGATGAAATCGATTCGTTTTCAGAATCGAAAGTGGAGTAGTAGTAAGGAGTCTTCGCTTCAAACTCAGCCGCACATGTATCCACTAATTTGAATACGCGATTGATGCCCATTTCTCTGCGCTTCAAATGCACTTCGCTTTCGAGGCAATCCATCAAGTGAGCCAATTGCCGATCGGCATATCCTTTTTCTTTTGCTGTGCGCATCACAGAAACAGGAATGGTATCTAACTTATACTTCTCAATTTCTTTTTCTAACTCGATCAAATCCCAGATTTGTTCCAAAAACCATTTGTCAATTTTCGTCAGGTTGTGAATGGTTTTCATGGAGATACCTAATTTCATGGCATCGTACACATGAAACAGCCTATTCCAACTCGGATGTTCTAAACTATAAAGTAAGTCAGCTTGCTTGGTGAGTTCTTTGCCATCGGCACCTAAACCGTTGCGTCTGATCTCTAAACTCTGACACGCTTTTTGTAATGCTTCCTGAAAGTTTCTTCCGATGCCCATTACTTCGCCCACTGATTTCATTTGAAGACCGAGTTTGCGATCGGCTCCGGGAAATTTGTCGAAGTTCCAACGAGGAATTTTTACAATCACATAATCCAGTGCGGGTTCAAAATAAGCAGTAGTGGTTCCGGTGATGGCATTATTCAACTCATCTAAGTTGTAGCCGATCGCCAGCTTAGCAGCAATTTTTGCTATTGGATAACCCGTTGCTTTCGAAGCCAGCGCAGAAGAGCGTGATACGCGTGGGTTGATTTCAATACCGATGATATCGTCATTTTCGGGATTGACAGAGAACTGCACATTGCAACCACCGGCAAATTTTCCAATGCCATTCATCATTTTAATGGCCAGATCGCGCATGCGCTGATAGACCGTATCCGGCAAAGTCATGGCAGGGGCTACCGTGATGGAATCTCCGGTGTGAATACCCATCGGATCGAAGTTTTCGATGGAGCAGATAATGATTACGTTGCCAATTCCATCGCGCAACAATTCCAATTCATATTCCTTCCAGCCCATGATGCTCTGCTCTACCAACACTTCGTGAATAGGCGAAGCCTGCAAACCGCGATTCAGGGCCTGGTCAAAGTCTTCGGCTTTCTGTACGAATCCACCGCCTGTTCCTCCTAAAGTAAATGAAGGACGAATCACCAACGGGAAGCCGATTTCCTGTGCAATTTCTTTTCCTTTCAAAAACGAAGTGGCTGTGGCACCTTTACAAACACCTACATTCAACTCCAACATTTTCAGACGGAATTTCTCGCGGTCTTCGGTGGTTTCGATGGCTTTAATATCGACACCTATAATTTTTACACCATAATGTTCCCAGATTCCGGCTTTATCGCAGTCAATGCAGAGATTGAGCGCAGTTTGGCCACCCATGGTGGGTAACACCGCATCTACGTGATGTTTTTCCAGAATCTCACGAATATATTTTTTCTCTAGCGGCTTCAGGTACACATGATCGGCTGTCACTTTGTCCGTCATGATCGTAGCCGGATTCGAGTTGATCAGAATCACCTCAATTCCCTCTTCCCGTAAGGATCGTGATGCCTGTGAGCCGGCATAATCAAATTCACATGCTTGGCCGATAATAATAGGGCCGCTTCCGATAATGAGTACTGAGCGAATGCTGCGATCTCTTGGCATAGTTTATTAGGTAGGATGATGGACCAGCTTAAGCCCAAACGCATAGGCAAAAAGCAGGCAAAAATAAACACTGTTTGAAACCAAACCTTCGGTTTGAAAGATTATTTACAGAAAATATGAAAATAAAAAAGGAGGCTTGCGGCCTCCTCCTTTTTTGAAGTTGATTTTGCTGATTATTCGGTCTTGATAAATTTCTTTGTTGCTACCACACCATTCACTTCTGCTTTGAGTAAGTAAACACCATTTGCCCAATTGGAGGCATTGTATTCATGTTGGATCAATTTGTCTACTGGAGCTATTTCATCCGATTGAACGCTCTGTCCTTGCGAGTTTAGAACTTGTAAGCGCACCGGAAGACCAGACTCCGAAGTTAACTCAACTTTGATCGAATTGCCATTGGATGGGTTCGGGTAGATGCTGAACGAATTGGCAAGCAAGGCTTTCTCCACACCGGTAATCGGGCCTTGAATGCTGAGGTTGTCAATGGCCCAGCCCCAGGAGTTGTTGGTGGGGTTGGCGTTCATACGAAACCGAATCAGAATCTGATCGCCCGCTTTGAAATTTCCGTTTTGCGTAAGATTAATAAACCGCGATTTAAACATGGCTGGCGCACCACTTAATTTAGAACTATACGCTATTGACCAAGCACTTTGGCTGTTGGCGCTATATTCACTCACCAGCGACTTCCAGGTGAGGCCGTTGTCTTTTGATCCTTCCACCACGGCATAATCATTGAGAGGTTCAATGATGGCCATTTCATCAAACAACATATTCGGATTAGTAGAAGAAATGGTGATGGGTATTTTCAGCATCATGATATAATCGGACTTGGAGTTGGTTAGCCCAAAGCCATTAGGATAAGGGTGGCTGCTATTCAGCGTGCCATTGCTAAACCCTGAAGGAGTAGATATCGAATAGAAATTTCCAACGAAATCGGTATTGGCTGAATTGAAATCAGTAGTGTACTGTGCAACAGGCGAAGCTAGGGTAATGATCGGAACATGAAAGAAATCGGTGGCAGGCACTACCACTTCATTATTCAAATTATCGATGGCACGAATCCGGTATTGCACATCATCGCCAACAGATGCATCGGCAATGCCTAAATTAAATGTGTAGTCACTTGCATTCGCATTAACCGGAATAGTTCCACTGGAAACAGTTCCACTATTTACTTTGTACTCTACCGCCAATGATTTTAGTCCACTGATATCGCTCACCTTCATAGCAATTGCTAATGGTATTGATTTATCGGTAGTATAATTAAAATGATTGTGTAGAACGGTGGGCGGTGCTTCGTCAATTTGAATTTTCAAGTTATCGATGGCCCATCCCCAGCCAAACGAACCTTCATCTATATTAATGCGGAACCGTATGGCCACCTCATCGTTGGAAGCAAAATTATTTGAAGCCAACATATTAATCGTGTGACTTCTATATAAAGTGGGGTCGCCCGATGCCAGCGAATTGCTGTTCGCGTCTTTTGAAGAGTTCCATTTTGTTTCCCACACCGAGTTTAGACGGCAATCGTATCCGTTTTCAAACAACTTCCATGTAACACCACCATCTTTCGATCCTTCCACAATTACATAATCCCAAAATTTATCATCACCAAAAACTGTTCCGGCATCGCCTGGTTCCACCAAAACAATTTCGTCAAAACTAATAATGGGGTTTTGGCTATTTAGTTTAATAGGTTTTCGGAGAAAATAAACTAAATCGACTTTCGTGTCTTGCGGTGCATTGGCATACGGGTGCACCGTATGAATAGCTCCATTGGTGAAGCCACTCGGTGTGGTTATACTGAATTGCGAATCGCCAAAAAAATCCGCTGCGGATAAATTATCGAAATTGTTTTGATAGTTGGCTTGCGCGGCCGAAAAGCCGACTACATTTAAAATATGCTTGGTGGTAGATGTAGGGCTATAGCCTACGTTTTGGCCAGCCGAATTATCGGTTGATCGGATACGGTAACTTACTACATCGCCACTTTTTACAGAACCAGAGGCAAATGGAATAGTAGCAGCGAAATTGGTAGAGTAGGTGGCCGTTAGCAAACCATCATTAGTATCAATAGCCCCTACCTGATTCATAGGCACGGATGTCTGCTGAGTGTTGTTGATCCAATAATCAACCACTACGTTTTGAATGCCAATGTTATCAGATACTGCTGCATCGATGATGAGTTGTGTTTCTGTTTCTGAAAAGAATGTTTTTGGTGTATGTGCAATTACAGGCGCTGTTACATCTGCCCCCAAGCCGATCGTAAACCTGCCTTGCAATTCGGTATTTTTAGCACGCGCAAATTTGCCGGGGTTTGTGTATTCGCGATCCAATACATCGGTAGCTGTGAAGTAATAAACTATTGTATCATTTCCTGCCGAAGCAGGTATGTTGAATGAAAACTCATTGGTGTTTCCATTGGCGGTGCCGGTTATGGTAGTTTCAGCACCACCACTTTTTTTGATGTACTTCAATTTAACTTTTGCTGCATCAAATCCATTGTCGCTGTTAATTTTTGCAATTAAAGTGGTAGCTCCGAATGACTCTTTGTTTGTAGGTGTATGTTCAATCCGAGTTGTTACCCAACCCATATCGCTAAACATTCCCAATACGATAGAGCCCGGATCGTGAATTACCTCGCGAAATCCAATTTGCGGAGTCATCAACGAATTAGCTGTGCCAGAACTGTAGGTGGACTCATTCAAATGGGCAATACTGCTACCAATGTCCCAAGCAGATGGTGCATATAATCTTGGCAAGGCATTACCATTAGCCGCTTTCGCTAATGGCGAATTATAAAAAATGTTTCCGCTGACCAATTGAGCACCTAGTTCCGTAGAGGGGGAAGTAAATGTTTGAAAGAGGTTTTGTGTTGCTCCGTTTTCTATTGCCAAATCAAAGATGATTGGCACTGTACTCGACTGAACTCCATGCGAACCTGTACCACCTTCTCCATCATACGAATCGGTGAAACCAAGGCCATGGCCAATTTCGTGGAGAACGACTGATACTAGATCGGTGGTATTAACTGGCGGAGTGCCGCTGGTGCCATAATACCAGGCAGTGGTGCTGCTGAAATTAGCAAAGATGTCAGCTGAATCAGGATGATTCAATTCCTTACCAGCGATTTTTTCTGCCAGTGCTACCGGGTAAAATGTATTTAGCTTCTGTGCGTTGGGGAAATTAGCTAGTGCAGTTCCCCAAATGGCTGAACCTAAAACATTGGTGCCGAGTGGACGCCAAAAGGCTTTGATTTTTATTTTTACCGGAGACTGTATTAACGTTGACCAAATATTCACTGCTTCCTGAAAAGCAGCTTGGGCTTCGGTGCTAAAGCCAACATATTCCACTTCGAATGTAGCGGTAGCCGTGCGCGCTTGTGGGTTTGCCTTCGCCTTCAGGTAGGCAGCCGGTGGAGGAATAACTGTGTTCTTATTCTTTGCATCGAGATAACAGATCACCGGTTTTTTTGGTGAAATACTCATCAATTGCTGAGCCGATGTAAGGGAGGCATATCCCATCACAGCGAAAAACAAAACGCCAATTCTTTTCATGCTAGATCATTTTTGATTTAAAATCTTTTGCTCTCGAACTCAACAGGCTGAATGTTGCCCGCTTCCCCTCTTTAGGCTTATTTTATAATAGGTTCTTAGTTATAAAGATACAATTTACCGATTTCATTTATAAAATGGCCGAGGTAAATTATTTGAAATCAATTAATACAAAACGGTATACTCAAAAAGCCTGTTTATCCACAGTTTTAAATTAAACTGCGGGCTTTCAGTTCTAGGTATTTATTAATGGTGTTGATGGTGAGGTCTTGTGGTTGAGTAAGAATAGAATGAATGCCGTTTTTATGCAATTCTTTTACGATAAGCCTCTTTTCATAATTTAATTTTTCTGCCACCGACTGATAAAACAGAGATTGTAAACTGGTATGAGGATTCTGGATTAACTTTTTTAATTCGGTGTTTTCAAAAAAGATAACAACTACCAGATGGTATTGGGCCAGCTTTCGCAGATAACGAAGTTGCCGATTTAAACCTTGTAATGTTTCGAAGTTGGTGAAAAGTAACAGCAAGCTGCGTTGCGAGATATTTTTGCGCACAGCCGAAAACAAAGACGAAAAATCAGGTTCGCGATAAGCGGTTTTTTGATTGTAAAGAGTTTGAAGAATTTGAGAGATTTGGTTGTTGACGCGCCCGGCTTGCAATACGGTGCCTACTTTATCCTGAAAAGTAATCAGCCCGGCTTTATCCGATTTTTTGATGGCGATGTTTGAAATAACTAAACTGGCATTGATTGCATAATCGAGTAAACTCATGCCTTCAAAAGGCATTTGCATCAACCGGCCCTTATCAATCAGCGAATAAATTTGCTGCGAGCGCTCGTCTTGGT